>JAGIAI010000025.1 GCA_017744935.1 Variovorax sp. | reverse complement strand
GTCCAGCGGATCGCCCACGGCGATCTTCTTCGCTCGCTCGACGAAGCGATCCACGAACTTCGCGTAGATCGACTGCTGCACGAGGATGCGGCTGCCCGCGGTGCAGCGCTCGCCGTTGTTGCTGAAGATCATGAACACGGCGGCGTCCAGCGCGCGTTCGAAGTCGGCGTCATCGAAGATCACGAACGGGCTCTTGCCGCCCAGTTCCATGCTGAACTTCTTCAGGCCTGCGGACTTCACGATTCGGTTGCCCGTCGCCGTCGATCCGGTGAACGAGATTGCGCGCACGTCAGGGTGCGCCACCAGCGGCTCGCCCGCGTCCTTGCCGTAGCCGTGCACGAGATTCAGCACGCCGGCGGGAATGCCTGCTTCGAGCGCCAGTTCGCCGAGGCGCGCTGCGGTCAGCGGCGACAGCTCGCTCATCTTCAGCACTGCCGTGTTGCCAAAGGCGAGGCAAGGCGCGACCTTCCAAGTCGCGGTCATGAAGGGCACGTTCCACGGCGAGATCAGCGCGCAGACGCCGACCGGATGGAACAGCGTGTAGTTCAGATGCGTCGGCGTCGGGTAGGTATGCCCATCCACGCGGGTGCACATCTCCGCGAAGTAATAGAAGTTGTCCGCGGCGCGCGGCACGAGCTGCTTGCCGGTCTGCGCGATCACCTGGCCGCAGTCGTTGGTTTCGGTCTGCGCGATCTCGGGCACGTTCTTGGCGATGAGGTCACCGAGCTTGCGGATCAGCTTCGCGCGCTCGGGCGCGGGCATGCCGGCCCACTTCGGAAAGGCTGCCTTGGCGGCTGCGACGGCCGCATTGACTTCGGCTTCGCCGCCAGAAGCGACTTCGGCCAGCACTTCCTGCGTGGCGGGATTGACGGTCTGGAAGTAGTCGCGGCCCGCGACCTGCTTGCCGTTGATGAGATGGTCGATTTGCATTGGGTTCAATCCGGTGGATGTCAGGCTGCGGCGATGGTGTTCACCAGCGCGCCGATGTGTTCGATCTCGGTGACGATCACGTCGCCGGGTCGGCAATCGACAACACCGTCCGGCGTGCCGGTCAGGATCAGGTCACCCGGCGACAGCGTCATGAAGCTGCTGAAGTATTCGATCAGGAAGGGCGCGTCGAAGATCATGTCCTTCGTGTTGCCTGACTGCGTGACCTTGCCGTTGACCGTGGTCGAAAGCGCAAGCGACATCGGATCGGGCACGTCCTTGGCGTCCACCAGCCAGGGGCCGATCGGCGTGCAGGTGTCGCGGTTCTTCACACGCAGATTGGGGCGATACCAGTTCTCGAGGTAGTCGCGGATCGCGTAGTCGTTGGCGACCGTGTAGCCGCCGATGAAGTCGTAGGCGTCATCGCGCTTGACCTTGCGCGCGGTCTTGCCGACGACGATCACCAGCTCGCATTCGTAGTGCATGAACTGCACGTCCGAAGGGCGATAGGTCAACTGCCGATGGCCGGTGAGCGTGCTTTCGCCTTTGACGAACACCAGCGGTTCTTCCGGCGCCTTGAATTCGAGTTCCTTCGCGTGATCCGCGTAGTTGAGCCCCAGTGCGAGGATGGTGCGCGGGCGCGGTGTCGGCGCGAGCGGCGGCAGCCAGGTCACGACGTCGAGCGCCACGCGGCGGCCGTCACCCAGCAGCAGTTGACCGTCGCTCTCGACTGCGTCGTGCGCCGTGCCTTCGTAGAGGATGCGTGCGCGCTTCATGCCTGTTCCTTCGCGAGCGTGTTGACCAGCGTTTCAAAGCCCGGCGCGCTGATCTCGATGGTGTCTCCGGCGCGTGCGAGCGGCCGGCCGGCATCGCAGCCGAGCATCAGCACGTCACCGTGCGCGAGCGTCATGAACGAGCCCACGTCTTCGAGCAGTTGCGAGGCGCTGCGCACCGTCTTCGAGAAATCGACCGATTGCCGAAGCTCGCCGTTGATGCGCACTTCGAGCTTGAACTCGGCCGGGTCGGCAACCTCTTGTGCGTCGCGCATGGCAGGGCCGAGGCCGAGGAAGCCATCGAGGCACTTGAACTTGACGGGCGGGCGGAAGAAGCTCGCGTGCGGGATCGACAGATCGTTCATCAGCACGAAACCTTCGACGTCGTTGTCCGCACCGATCACCATCGCGATCGTCGCGCCGACTTCGACCTCGGCAACATGCGCCGGCACAGTGATCGCGCTGCCGTGCGCGCTCCAGGTGTTGGCCGTCTTCACGTAGAGGATGGGTGCCTTCGGTGGCGCCTTGTACGGCGGCTGATTCATCTGCGGCGCGAGCGCCTCGACTTCCGTGCGGAAGTTGAGGAGCACGCCGTAGACCGTGCCCTTGGGGAGAAAGGAGGTCATGGTTGTTCCAATGCGATCAATTCGTCGAGCAGGGCATAGAGCTGGGTGAGCTTCTCCTTGCCGAGCGACTCTTCCATCCACTTGTAGTGCGCCTCGATGCTCACCGAGAGCCGCTTCACCAGCTTGCGCCCGTGCGGCGTCGCCTCGATGACGGTGCAGCGCTGGTCTTCGGGATCGCGGCTGCGGGTGATGAGCCCGTCGCGCTCCATGCGCGCGAGCACGCCGGTGAGGCTCGGGCCGAGGATGAACGCCTCGCGCGCCACGCGACCGGTTTCGACGGACCCGTGTTCGCCGACCACGCGCAGCACGCGCCATTGCTGGTCCGACAGCTCATGCTCGCGCAGGCTCGGGCGCGTATGCGCCATCACGGCTTCGCGCGCCTGCAGAAGCAGGCGCGGCAGATTGCGGTGCGCGAAGGTGGTGCTCATCCTGTGTCTCGATTTATTTAACATGTTAAATATCGGACGCAGGAAACCCACTCCGGGTTAACCCTGAGTTCTCAAGCAAAGAGTTGTCGGTCGACGAACTTGAGATCGGACGAATCGAAGTACGCCTCGGCCCATTCGCCGGTGGTGCGAAGCGACCATTTCACCGCCTTGGCGGCAGCGTCCTTGGCGGCCGGCGCAGATGACTTCAGCGGCTCCTTCTGGCCCTTCTTCTTCGCATAGCGATCGAGGAACTGGAAGTGATCGACCAGCGCAATGGCTTCAAGCGCAAACACCGTCGCCACTTCCTCCCCGCGCAGGCAGATCAGGTTGTCGCCATTGGCCTGCTCGCCGCCCAGCGCAAGGTTCGAAGAGCCGCAATACACCGTCGGGTTGTCGTCATTGAACGCGCACACCACGAACTTGTGATGGATCTGGTGACCGAGGCCCACGCTGCGGACCTGATTGAAAGGCGGCGGCAAGATGGTCGAACTCGGCTTGCCGGTCACCAGCACCCCGGTCGACTTGCCGGGCTCGTAAAGCGCGATGCCCGTCGGGTTGTCCGAGATGCCGTAGCTGAAGACCTTCTGGTTCTTGTGCAGCGTGCTCAGCGACGTGTAGACGGGGCTCGTGCCGTTGTCCATCTCCATCACCGCGAACAGCACGCTGGCCTTGCCCTGCGGCTTCTTGCCCTCCTGCGCAATACGCGTCGCGATCTCGTCGAGCACCGAGGTGGCGACTTGCGGCGAGTGCGGCGCAAAGCTGATGTCTCCCGTGATCTTGCGTGACAGCTTGAAATCGAAAATCTGCCCGGACAGCGGTGACTTGATGAACGCCGGGCCGCTCACGTCGCCCTCCCACGCGGTATCGAAGACCTTGGCGTATTCACCGGCCACGTTCGCGTCGTCGAAGACCAGCACATGGTTCGAGTTGACGTACATCCCCGTCACCGAAAAATTGGTCGACCCGCATAGCACCTTCGTCGCGGTGCCGTCCGCCACCTTGCGCACCACGAAGACCTTGTCGTGCGCGAACCGCTTGAAATGCCCCCGCTTGATCGCGGCGCCGCTCCGCTTTGCCTTGGTGAACAGCGTCTCGAACTGATCCTCCGGCTTGGACATGTCCTTGTCGTGATGCAGCGCGGCGTTGTCCAGGATGACCCGGACCCGGCCGACCTTCGCGAGCGCGAGAAGGCTTTCGATCACTGTCGGTTCGTTGAGGTCGTAGGCGAAGACATCGACCGTCAGCTTGCCGTCCGCAAGCACTTCGTCCAGCAGATCCATCACGCGCTGACGCGCTGTGAAGCCGAGCCAGGTGTATTCCTCCTCGAAGCTGTATTGCTCGCCGGCGGCGTTCGCGCCCGATATCTGCGACGTGTCGAACAGAAGCTCCTTGTCGTTCGGGCGGATCAGCGCCTTCGGCCCGAAGTGATTCAGAAAACCCTGCGACTGCACGTAGCCGCGCGTGAACCCCAGTTGCAGCCCGTCCAGCTCGAAAGGCATGACCGGAACCTTGACCGAAACGCTGAGCTTCGCGTCCAGCGGCTGCATCGACTGCCTGGCATCCACATAGCGCGGCGTCACCGTGTACGTGTACATCCCCATGAACGGCTGCAGCCCCTGGTGGATCGACCCCGGCACATGCAGCCACCGGAACTTCTGGAACGGCGCATTCAGGCTGGAGCCGGGCGGCTGCTTCGGGTCCTGGGCGTGAAGCTCCGGCGACGCGAAAGTCAGCGTGTTGTGCAGGTAGAAGGGCGTCTGGCCCTCGGGCTGCACCTTGATCGTGAACCCGACCAGGTTCTTCGTCTTGCCCTTCGGCATGTCGAACGCCAGAAGCGTCTTGGCGTCGCCGATGTAGGCCCTGACCGAGAGCCCTGCGGTTTTCTTCGATACGGAAGCGGGCATCCTCATCTCCACACGTTGGTTGTCGTTGAGCCTTGCAATTCGACGCCAAGGCGCGCGCCGCTCCATCATCAGACTTGGCGATGACGAATCGGGGAAACCGGCGCCGATGCCTCCCTACACTCACGGCATGGCCAAGGAAAAAACCGTTTACGTCTGCACCGAGTGCGGCGGCACGAGCGCCAAGTGGCTCGGCAAATGCCCGAGCTGCGGCGCATGGAACACATTGATCGAACAGGTTGCGCAGCCCGCGGGCGGCGCGGCCAACAACCGCTTCGGCACCCAGTTTGCGTCGCTCGGCGGATCGGCCGAGCTCGCCACCCTCTCTGAAATCGAAGCCGCCGACGTCGCGCGCGCCCCCACCGGCATGGAAGAACTCGACCGCGTGCTCGGCGGCGGCATCGTCGACGGCGGCGTCACGCTGATCGGCGGCGACCCCGGCATCGGCAAATCCACGCTGCTGCTGCAGGCGGCCGATGCGCTCCAGAACATGGGCCGCAACGCGCTCTACGTCACCGGCGAAGAAAGCGGCGCGCAAGTCGCGCTGCGCTCGCGACGCCTCGGCCTCGACCACTCGCAGGTGCAAGTGCTCGCCGAGATCCAGCTCGAAAAGATCATCGCCACGCTCGACGCCACGCGCCCGACGATCGCGGTGATCGATTCGATCCAGACCGTGTATTCCGACCAGCTCACCTCCGCCCCCGGCTCCGTCGCGCAGGTGCGCGAATGCGCGGCGCACCTCACACGGTTCGCCAAGGCCAGCGGCACCGCGGTCGTGCTTGTGGGCCACGTCACGAAGGAAGGCGCGCTCGCCGGCCCGCGCGTGCTCGAACACATGGTCGACACGGTGCTGTACTTCGAAGGCGACACGCATTCGAGCTTCCGCCTCGTGCGCGCCATCAAGAACCGCTTCGGCGCCGTCAACGAGATCGGCGTCTTCGCGATGACCGAGCGCGGTCTCAAGGGCGTGACCAACCCGAGCGCGATCTTTCTGAGCCAGCACCCGGAGCCCGTGCCCGGCAGCGTCGTGCTCGTCACGCTCGAAGGCACGCGGCCGATGCTGGTGGAAATCCAGGCGCTGGTCGACAACGGCGGACCCAGCCCGAGGCGCTTGTCAGTGGGCCTGGACCGCGATCGCCTCGCGATGCTGCTCGCGGTGCTGCACCGGCACGCGGGCGTGGCGTGCATGGATCAGGACGTGTTCGTCAACGCCGTCGGCGGCGTGCGCATCAGCGAACCGGCAGCCGATCTGGCGGTGATGCTCGCGATCACGTCGAGCCTGCGTGGCAAGCCGCTGCCCAAGGGCTTCATCGCCTTCGGCGAAGTTGGTCTTGCTGGTGAAGTGCGGCCTGCGCCGCGCGGGCAGGAGCGTTTGCGTGAAGCGGCCAAGCTCGGCTTCAGCGTGGCGGTGGTGCCCAAGGCGAACGCGCCGAAGAAGGGCGCGAAGGAGATCGAGGGGCTGACGATCCACGCGGTGGAGCGGATCGAAGAGGCGCTGGATATCGTGCGGCAGCTGCAGTAGCACGAAACCATCGGGACCGCCGATCAGCACCTGCCAACATCGCCCATGCCGTACGTGCACGCCGTGGGGTCGAACCATTGATTGTGTTTGTAAAACAAGAACACTTGGTCCCCTCGATTGAAGGTAAACGATGAGGTGCCGCTGGAATCCAGTCTCCATGTGCCGAAGTGTCCATCGCTAAATTCCAGGGTGCCAGTGGCGTAGCAGGGCGAGTATCTTTCGGTTGTCACCATGTACCCTTCAACGGGATAGGCCCGGTTGAAGTAGTTCTTGACTTGCTTGAGCGTTGGCCTGAATCGCTTGCATTCTTCATCTGAGTGCCTTTCCGGCGGATCGCGGTTGAGGCCCACGGCTTCAATTTTGAGTTTGGTCACCGTTCTGGCGTGGCCATCGTTGCACGCGGTGGCGGCGATCAAGGCGGCGATCAACGACAACTTCCCTACCATTTGGCGGTGCTCGCTTCCGTGGCATTTTTTCTGCCGATTTCTGGATGCCTGAATACCTCTTGCATTGAGACGTTCAATGTCTCGGCGAGTTGCTTGATGAGCCATTCCAAAGAAGCATTTTGCTGAGCGCCCACGGGCTCATAGATTTCATCTGCACGACCATTGGGCAAGACCTGCGCTTTCGCCATGCCAACGATTTCGATCCCTATGGAGTCGACGTTGGAAGGGAAACGATCAGGCCATGATTTGTTCATCTCATTTCTGTGAACCGCGATCGCCCTGGCCCTGTTGCCCTTGGTTAGCTCCAAACTCTGCGCATGCCTCAACTCGGTCGGAGTGCACTGCTTGGTGATCACGCAACGCGACTGCACGAAGCCCACATGGTTGGTCACTCGATACAGCGAGGCCGTTTGATAGATCGTGCCGTCCTTGTCGATCAAGAAGTGCGCGCCGTTGGGCGTGCCATTTCTCGTGTCCCCATACGAATTGAAGGTCGCTTGGGCCGTTGGCGCTCCGGTTTGGTGAACCACGATGCCGTTAACAGCGCTCATCCTTGTTCGTTCGATTACAGAAAAAATCCTTATCTTGATTCTTTCGGCATCAACATGGCCGTCTTTGGTTATGTAGAGCATGCCCCCTCCTTATGCTTCGCGATTTTTCTGAATGTCGAAGCTGGCGGAAACCGTACCACTTGAACCGCCTTGTTGGTTCTGGATCACGTATTCCTGTTTGACTCTCGCAAACGAGAGGCCGACCGATTCCCGAGGGCGGGCCATGCTGTCGTACAACACTGGGGTAACGCGTGTCACGATGACATCGCCCATCGTGATCTTGAAGTATTCGAGGGGACTACCCCCCGCCTTCCTGACCACGAGCATGGCCGTGTCGATGTGTTTGCCGGTCAGGCAGTACTTCAGTAGGTTGGGACTTGAGCGATCCATGTAGTGATCGAATTTCAAATCGCCAACGGTGGCCTTTCCCGTGCCTCCGCCGCTGCCTGAGTGCATTGATGAATGCTGGCGGATGCTCCACTCCCAGCGTACGACCTCAATTTCGTCTTTGTGGCTTGCATCTTGCCCCTCACCAGAAATGCCGGTCAACTTCAAAAACATGTCCTGTGCCATCTAGCTCCTCCACTGAATGGTGATGTATGCGTCGCCTTGTTTCTGCGCGCCATCGTGACCCTAGCGCATGAAGTCTTGGAATTCGAAACTGCGGAGGCATGCCGAGAAGGTTCTTGGAAAAAATCAGATCTGTGCCTCAGGACAGAGGCCAAGGCGCCAAAGTAGGGGGGGCCGAGCGCTCGCAGGCTCGCGATCGCGGTGCCAGTCGACGAGGGCCATGACTTCGCGCCGGAAGCTACGAAAGTGGTGCATGACTTCGATCCGCTGGCAGACACGATCAAGGTGATGACCCTGCACGCGAGCAGGGGCTGGAGTTCCCGGCGGTTGCCGTGCGCCGGGCTCTTGACTAGCGTCCTTGCCTCAAGCGCCACAACCCGAGATACGCACTAACCGCGAAGCGCAGCGGCCACAGCGTCGCCCATTTCCTCCGTGCCGACGCGCGTGCTCCCTGGCTGAAAGATGTCGCCGGTGCGCAGGCCATCGGCCAGCACGCGCCGCACGGCGCCTTCGACGCGCTCCGCGTTCGCAGCCTGTCCGAAGGTGTGCCGCAACATCATCGCCATCGAAAGAATCGACGCGAGCGGGTTCGCGAGGTTCTTGCCCGCGATATCCGGCGCGGTGCCGTGCACCGGTTCATACAGACCGAAAGTGCCGGCCGCCATCGAAGCCGAAGGCAGCATGCCGATGGAGCCGGTGAGCATCGCCGCCGCGTCGGAGAGGATGTCGCCGAAGATGTTGCCGGTGACGATGACGTCGAACTGCTTCGGGGCGCGCATCAATTGCATCGCGGCCGCGTCGACGAAGAGATGCGTGAGCTCCACGTCCGGATACGCCGCGCTCACGCGCACCACCACATCGCGCCATAGCTGCATCACTTCGAGCACGTTGGCCTTGTCCACCGAACAGAGCTTGCGGCGGCGCGCACGCGCAGTGCGGAAGGCCACGTGCGCAATGCGTTCGATCTCTGGTTCGCTGTAGCGCATCGTGTTGAATGCCTCGCGCTCGCCGGCGGCATTGAGGCCGCTTCCGCGTGGCTCGCCGAAATACACATCGCCGGTGAGCTCGCGCAGGATCATGATGTCCAGCCCGTCGACCACCTCGGGCTTGAGCGTCGATGCACCGATCAGTTCGGGAAAGAGGAACGCAGGCCGGAAGTTGGCGAAAAGCCCGAGTTCCTTGCGCAGGCGCAGCAGACTCGCGCCGGGCCGCATCATGAAAGGAATGGCTTCGTCGCCGGGCATGCCGGCCGAGCCGAAGAGAATCGCGTCCGCCTTGCGCGCGATCTCGGTGGTGGCGGCGGGCAGGGGGTCGCCCGCCGCGTCGATGCCGGCCTGTCCGATCGGGGCTTCAGCCAGCTCCAGCGACTGCGTGTGGCCGATCACCGCCTTCAGCACCTTGACGGCTTGCGCAGTCACTTCGCGACCGATGCCGTCGCCTGGCATCACTGCAATCTTCATCTTCGTGGTCCTCTCTGAACTGTTGAAAAACTAGCCGCCGTGCGCGCGCTCGAAGGCCTCGATGCGCGCGCCCTGGGCCAGCGTGTAGTCGATCTCGTCGATGCCATGCAGCAGGCAGTGACGTGGGAACGGGTCGATCTCGAAGGCATGCGTGCGCCCTTGTGGATCGGTGACCTGCTGTGCCTCGAGATCGATGCGCAAATGCGTGCCCGGGACTGCGCTCAATGCATCCAGCAACGCCTGCACCGTGTCTTCGGCGAGGCGCACCGGCAGCAGTCCGTTCTTCAGCGCATTGGAGAAAAAGATATCGCCGAAGCTCGGCGCGATCACCGCCCGGAAACCACCGTCGTAAAGCGCCCAGACCGCATGCTCGCGCGAGGAGCCGCAGCCGAAGTTGCGCCCCGCCACCAGGATCCGCGCCTCCGAAAAGGCCGGCTGGTTGAGCACGAAGTCGCCGCGCCGCCCTTGCGCGTCGTGCCGCACATCGCGGAACAGGTAATCGCCGAAGTTGTCGGAGCGCGGCTTCTGCAGGTAGAGGGCGGGCACGACCTGGTCGGTGTCGACATTGGCGCGCGCCAGCGGCGCAGCCACCGCATCGAGTTGGGTAAAGGCTTCCATGGACTTGCTCGTATGGCTTTCGAACGCTTCAGCGGGCATCGAGCAGCCCGCGCACATCGGCAAGGCGGCCATGGATCGCAGCCGCCGCCGCCATCGCAGGACTCATCAGATGCGTACGCGAGCCCGGGCCCTGCCTGCCGACGAAATTGCGGTTGGAGGTCGAGGCGCACCGCTGGCCCGCGGGCACCTGATCGCCGTTGGTGCCGAGGCACATCGAGCAGCCCGCATGCCGCCACTGGAAGCCCGCTTTAAGGAACACCGCATCGAGCCCTTCGGCCTCGGCCTGCTGCTTCACGAGGCCCGAGCCCGGCACCACCCAGGCCTCGACGCCGTCCGCCACGCGCCGGCCACGCGCGACGGCGGCGGCGCTGCGCAGGTCCTCGATGCGGCCGTTGGTGCAGGAGCCGATGAAGACGCGGTCCACCGCGAGGTCCGTCAGCAACTGGCCGGGCTGCAGGCCCATGTACGCGAGCGTGCGCTGCATCGCGTCGCGCCGCTCGCTGCTGGCCGCGCCGGAAGGATCGGGCACGCGCCCCGTGATCGGCAGTGCGTCCTCCGGGCTGTTGCCCCAGGTGACCATCGGGGCAATGTCATTCGCATGCAGGTGCACTTCGCGGTCGAAGACTGCGCCTTCGTCGCTCGGGAGTTGCTTCCAGCGCTGCAGCGCCTCGTCCCATGCCGCGCCCTGAGGCGCGCTCGGCCGGCCTGCCAGCCACGCATAGGTCCTGTCATCAGGCGCCACCATGCCCGCGCGCGCTCCCGCCTCGATGGACATGTTGCACACCGTCATGCGGCCCTCCATCGACAGCGCGCGAATGGCCTTGCCCGCGTACTCGATGACGTAGCCCGTGCCGCCCCCCGCGCCGATCTTCGCGATGACCGCCAGGATGATGTCCTTTGCCGAGACGCCATCGGCCAGCCTGCCGTCGATGTTCACGCGCAGCGTCCGCGGCTTGCGCTGCCAGAGCGTTTGCGTCGCAAGCACATGCGCCACTTCCGACGCGCCGATGCCGAACGCCAGCGCACCCAGTGCGCCATGCGTGGCCGTGTGGCTGTCGCCGCAGACGATCACGCTGCCCGGCAGGCTCAAACCCTGCTCCGGACCGACGACATGCACGATGCCCTGTCGCACGTCGTTGATGCCGAAGAAGCGGATGCCCGCGGCCCGGCTGTCGTCCTCCAGCGCTTGCGCCATCGCGCGCTTTTCAGCATCGGCGACGTCGGCCAGCGCGCGGCTGCCGGTGGGCACGTAATGGTCCGGCGTCGCGAAAGCGAGATCGGGCCTGCGCACCGGGAGGCCGCGCTGCCGGAGCATCTCGAAGCCGGGTGCGGAGCCGTCCTGCACCAGATGGCGGTCAACGTAGAGAAGGCTCTGCCCGTCGTCGCGCTGCATGACGACGTGCGCCTCCCAGATCTTGTCGAAGAGCGTGCGGGGTTGGGTCACGGGAATCAATCGAGTTTTGCGCCGGAGATACGCACGATCTCCGCATAGCGCTTGGTTTCGCTGGCCATGAAGCGACCGTAGTCTTCGGGCGTGCCGCCGCCGATCTCGGCGCCGAGCTTCTGCATTCGCTTCTGGAGCTCCGGCGACTTGAGCACCGCGTTGGCCTCGGCGTTGAGCCTGTCGATGATGGCGCGCGGCGTACCGGCGGGCGCCGAGAGGCCGTACCACGACGACGCGTACACGCCCGGCAACCCTGCCTCATCGAAGGTCGGCACGTCGGGCAGCGCGGGATTGCGCGCCTTCGATGCGACCGCGAGCGCGCGCATCTTTCCGCCCGCGATGAAAGGCAGGCAGGTCGTGGTGTCGAGCATCAGAGATACGTTGCCCGCAGCCAGATCCGCTTCGGCCGGCGAGGTGCCCTTGTAGGGCACATGCACGATGTCGAGCTTTGCCGCCGACGCGAACTGCACCGCCGCGAGATGCTGCGACGAGCCGACGCCACCCGAACCGTAGTTGAGCTTGCCCGGATTGGCGCGGGCCGCGTCGATCACGTCCTGCACCGTCTTGAAGGGCGAATTCGCCGGCACCACGAGGATGTTCGGCACCGCCGAAACGTAGATGACCGGCTCGAAGTCCTTCACTGGATCGAACCCGAGCTTGCCGTAGAGGCTGATGTTGATCGCATTCGGGCTGATCGACGACATCAGCAGGTTGTAGCCATCGGGCTTCTGTCGCGCCGCGAGCTCGGTGCCGATGTTGCCGCCGGCGCCGCCGCGATTGTCGATGACGAAGGCCTGGCCGAGCCGCTTGCCAAGCAGGTCGGAGACCATCCGCGCGGTGGTGTCCACCCCGCCGCCCGGCGGCCATGGAACCATCAGCTTGATGGGCTGGCTCGGGTAGCTCGCCACATCTTCGGCAGGCGCCGCGGCATGCCATCCGAGAAGCACGGCCGCCGCGAGGCAGGCATGCATTTTCTTCATCATCGCGTGTCTCCTTCTTGTCTAGTGGATGCAATCCTATGTGCCGTATAGACAGAGCGGCAATCACAATTTAGGCATGTGAGGCATGAGTTAAATTCATGCCCTATGACGCGCCGCCTGCCCCCACTGAACGCCCTCCGCGCCTTCGAGGCCGCCGCACGCTGCGGCAACTTCACCCGCGCCGCGCAGGAGCTGTGCGTCACGCAGGGCGCGGTGAGCCGGCACATCGCGACGCTGGAGGGGTGGCTCAACGCGCAGCTCTTCGAACGCGGACGGCATGGCATCCGCCTTACGGCCGCCGGGCAGAGCTATTTCGCCAGCATGCGCGCGGCCTTCGACCAGATCGAGCACGGCACGCGGCAGCTCCAGCAGAGCAACGACCAATGGCTGCTGCGCATCAAGCTGCCGCCCACCTTCGCGATCCGGTGGCTCATTCCGAGGCTGGGGCGCTTTCATGCGCTGCACCCGCGCATCGACGTGCAGATCACGACATCGCACAAGCCGACCGACTTCGACCGTGACGACGTGGACGTCAGCATCCATTCGGAACCGCAGCCGCCGACGGGGGCCGGCTTCCGCCTGCTGTTCAACGAAACCCTGCTGCCGGTCTGCGCGCCTGCACTGCTGCGGCGCAAGCCACCGCTGAAGGTGCCGGCGGACCTCGCGAAGCATTCGCTGCTGTCGTCACTGAACCGTCCGAACGACTGGCCGACATGGCTCGCCGCGGCGGGCATCGAGCGCAGCGCCGGTCATCGCAGCCTGGAGTTCGAGAACGCCGCGATGGCCTACCAGGCTGCGGCGGAGGAGCTTGGTGTGATGGTGGCCGTGCTCCCGTTCGTGGAGGATGACCTCGCGGCCGGGCGCCTCGTCGCGCCCTTCGATTTGCGCGTGCAGACCTCGGGCGGCTACTTCATGGCGTGGCGCGCAGACCGGCCGGTTCCGCAGCGCGTGCGGGACTTCGAGGCGTGGGTTGCCAAGGAGGCCTCCGACATCGCGTCAGGCATCTAGTCCTGCGACCGCCGCCGCGATCTCCGCTGCGTTGGGCAGGCAGCAGAGCCCGTTCGGGCTTTCCAATGCTTCGATGTGCCGCCACGCGATGGTGCCCGCCTGATCGATCAGGAAATGGCCAACCAGCTGCGTGCCGTAGGTTTCCGCGATCGCGCCGTCGACCGGCTCCATTTCAAAGCCGTCCCTGGCATTGAGCACCGCGTTCGCAGCCATGGGCTGCGTGGGTTCCGGCAACTCGCCGTTCGGGTTGATGCGGGCCGCCTCGAACTCCGCCATGCTCGCGCGGTACGGCCATTGCGGCGGCTCGGTGCTCTCGGGTGACTGGAACGCGGCGCGCGGCACGCCAAAGGCCTGATGCGTGCGGCACTCCTGGTCGGACAGCAGCAGGAGTGGCGTCGGCCGAAAACGGTAGTACTGGCGGGCACGCTCCACCGGCGTGTTGATCACCGCCAGCGTCTTGACCCCGGCCGCTTGCAGGGCGGGTTGCTGCGCCGCCAACTGCATCACCTGTCGGCGGCAGAAGGGGCAATGCAGGCCCCGGAAAAGACCGATCAGAAAGGGTTGGCCGCGCAGGTCCGCAAGGGCAACCGTGCCTTCCTGACTTGCTGACGGCAGCACGAAATCAGGCGCTGGATCGCCCGGTTGCAGGGGGAGTGGCGGTGGGTTTCCCATGGCAGCTCCTTCGTTGAATGAGCGGTTGGGCCGGAGGGCGTTCGACCGTAGCACTTGTCGGGGCTGGGCACAACGCGGCATTCGGTGCCGCTGGCATACTGCGCCCGTCGCGTCGAAAAAGGGCGTGATCGGGATTGGTCTCCCGTGCAATCTCTGCGGCGAAGGTCGCAGTTCTGTCTGCAAGGTTTTGCGGCCTCGCCGCGTCGTGCCCCTTATGGCGGCTCGACGGGCGGGCGCGAGCCCGGCCGGTTTCTCGCAAGAGGTTGCCCGGTAGACCAACTCGTCGAGCTGCCGCCCTCGATTGGTCTCGGGAGCGGTGGTTTCTGCAAACCGCAACCTCAGGGAGGCCAACAATGGCCAAGTCCGATCGCACAACCGCGACCTCTTCCGGCTACTCCAAACGCGCAAGGCTCAAGGCCGTCAAACGTCGGGTGGCATCAAGCGCGCCACCACGCAAATCAGCCAAGAGTAGGGCGATCAGCAGCGCCTTGATGTCCGTCGAGGACGAATTCAACAACCTCCGCGCAGCGCATTGCGCATACGACTGCGTGGAGAACTTCCTGACCCCGATCTACCGCCACGACTTCGAGGAGTTCTTCGTTCGACCAAGCGAACTGCGGGCCTTGCTGGAGGTAGTCAACGCGGAAATGGTGCGGAGGATGCAGACGGTGACTGATGCAATTCAGACGGTGCGTGAGGCGTTGCACTGAAGTAACACGCGGCAGATCCTTCAGACAGCGAGCGCGATGGCTGCAGACCTGTTGCGCGCGCAGGAGAAGGATGACGATGGCATTCCTGTTCTGCATCCGGTGAGCTGCGGTCGCGATGGGCCGGAGCCGTTGGTGATTGATCTTCCAAGCCCGCGCGAGCAGGCCGACCGCATCGCCGACCTGATGGCAAGCGCGCACAACGAAGGCCATACCCGGGGCGACATGGCGGTGCTGTGCCGAAGCTGGGCGCTGATGGACGAATGTTCGCGCGCCTTGAGCCGTCGCCGTTTGCCGCACAAGGTGCGCAAGGGCGCGCATGACTTCGATCCGCTGGCGGACACGATCAAGGTGATGACCTTGCATGCGAGCAAGGGGCTGGAGTTTCCAGTGGTTGCCGTGATGGGGGCGCGGCAGCCGGAGGCGGGCAGTGAGGCCGGCGTGGCGGATGACGAAGCGCGGGAAGAGATGCGCTTGTTCTATGTCGGCGCGACGCGGGCGACTTCGCGGCTCATCGTGGCGAATGCTCCGCGGCAGTAGGCTGGAGTTCGCCGGTCGCACAGCTCATAAGCTGTATTTCATTTTTACAGCCCAAGGTTTGTATTTTGAAAATACAAATCAAAATGCGTAAAACCAAAATACAGCCTAAGATGCGTAAATCGCCAATCCAGAGAGGCCAGCCGTGACCGACTTCACCGTCCGCACATCGGAGCAGCTCCCCGAACTTCTTCAAGCCTTCCGCAAGCAGGCCGGCCTGACCCAAGCCGAAGCCGCACTGCGGCTGGGCGTGACCCAGCAAACGCTTTCCGCGCTCGAACGCAATGCCGAGAAGGTCAATGCCAGCCGGCTGATGCGGCTGCTCAGCATCCTGGGCGTCGAGCTGGTGCTGCGCAAAGCCGAGCAGCCTCCGAGCGCGCCGCCGGACTCCACCGCTTCGTCCCGGCCCAACTGGTAAGCCATGGGTCGGCGTTCGCATGCCCGTGAGTTGGGGCTCTGGATGAACGGTGCCCGGGTCGGCACCTGGCGCATCAATCCGCAAACCGGCGACGTACTCACGTATGACCCTGAATGGGTGGCCTCGGAGCAGGGTCGCCCGTTGTCGCTGTCGCTGCCGTTCAGGCCCGGCGGGGCGCCGCATCGAGGCGAAAAGGTGCGGGCGTACTTCGAGAACCTGCTGCCCGACAGCGAGGACATCCGCGCGCGGATCGCGCGGCGATACAGCACCGGCTCAACCGATGCCTTCCAGTTGCTGGCGGAGATCGGGCGCGACTGTGTGGGCGCTTTGCAGATTCTTCCGCTTGATAACGTCCCGGCCGGTATTCAGCCGGTGCAGGCCACGCCGCTGCACGAGAGCGGCGTGGCGCAGATGCTGCGCAACACAGTGGCTCCGACGCTGCTGGGCCGCGGCGATGAGGATGAAGACTTCCGCATCTCGATTGCCGGCGCGCAGGAGAAGACCGCGCTGCTTCACTTCGACGGCAAGTGGTGCCTGCCGCACGGCGACACGCCGACCACGCACATCTTCAAGCTCCCCCTGGGCCTGATTGGCGGCATGAAGTACGACATGCGCGATTCGGTGGAGAACGAGTGGCTTTGTTCGTTGATCCTGAAGGCCTATGGATTGCCAGTCGCGCCCTGCGAGCCGCTTCAGTTCGAGGACGTGAAGGTGCTGTCGGTCGAGCGCTTCGATCGCACGTGGTGGAAGAGCCCCGCGGGCGACAACCGGCTCGTGCGGCTGCCGCAGGAAGACATGTGCCAGGCGAGAGGCGTGCCGCCAATCCTCAAGTACGAGGCGGAAGGCGGTCCGGGCATCGACAGCATCATGGAGGCGCTTGAGGGCTCCATCACCCGCGAGGAAGATCGGCGGGCGTTCTTCGAAGCGCAGATCGTTTTCTGGATGCTGTGCGCCACCGATGGTCACGCGAAGAATTTCAGCGTGTTCCTGCGGCCGGGCGGGCGGTATCAGCTCACACCTCTCTATGACGTGTTGTCGGCCTATCCGATCCTTGGTGCGGGGGCGGGGCAGCTGTCGCCCTTCAAGGCGAAGATGGCGATGGCTGTGCGCTCCAAGAATGCGCATTGGAAGATGCGCGAGATCCAGCGCCGCCATTGGCTCGCGCTGGGCGAACGCCACGGCGTCACGACGGCTGATGGCCGCGCGGCGCAGTTCGTGGTCGACAGCTTGGTCGAGCGCACACCGCAGGTGGTTGAAGCAGTGCGCGCGCAATTGCCCGACGGCTTTCCGCAGGCAGTGGCCGAAAGCATCCTGGAGGGACTTCAGGGTGCAGCGGCAAAGCTCGCCGGGTGAGCGCCACCCGTCTGCCGCTCCCTCAGCATCTCCCGCAGCTTGTGCACGAACTCATCGAGCGCAAAGGGCTTGCTGATCATCTGCATGCCCTCGCCAAGAAACTCCGAGCGGTTGAGCGCGTATTCCGCATACCCGGTCATGAACAGCACGGGCAGCCCGGGCCGGTACTGCCGTGCCTGCTCGGCGAGTTGCCGGCCGTTCATGCCGGGCAGGCCCACATCGCTGATGAGCAGATCGATATGCAGCCGCTGTTCGATCAGATAGGGCAGCGCCGCATTGCCATCCGCCGCCTCCAGCGCGCGATAGCCGTGCTGGGCCAGCACTTCGAGCACGAAGAGGCGCACGCTCGGGTCGTCCTCGACGACAAGCACGAATTCGCCATTGCCTTGCGGCAGCGGATCGAGGATGGGTGCTTCGATGCGCGCGGCCGCCTGCGTGGCGCGCGGCAGCAGCAGCGTGACGGTGGTGCCGCGCCCCGGCGCGCTGTCGATCTGCACGTGGCCACGTGATTGCTGCGCAAAGCCGTAGACCATCGACAGCCCGAGACCGGTGCCTTGCCCGATCGGCTTCGTCGTGAAGAAGGGATCGAAGGCGCGCGCGAGCACGTCGGGCGTCATGCCCGTTCCGGTGTCGGCAACACGCATGGCGATGTAGCGGCCAGGCAGAACGCCGTCGATCTCGCGCTGGGCCGAAGGGGGCAGCACGACTTCATCCGTGGAAATGGTGAGGTCGCCGCCGCGCGGCATCGCGTCGCGCGCGTTGATCGAGAGGTTGAGGATGGCGCTTTCAAGCTGGCTCTCGTCGCCGACGGCAAGCACCGTGATCGGCGTGAGGTCCACGCACAGCCGGACCTGTTCGCCGAGCGAGCGGCGCATCAGTTCTTCCATGGAGCGGATGAGCGCGTTGACGTCCACCGGCCGTGGGTCGAGCGATTGGCGCCGCGAGAAGGCGAGCAGCCGCTGCACGAGTGCGGCGGCGCGCTGCGCCGAGCTGGCAGCGGTTTCGACGAAGCGGTCGAGGTCCTGGGTGCGGCCAATGGCGATGCGGCGGCGGATGACTTCGAGCGCGCCGGTGATGCCCTGCAGCATGTTGTTGAAGTCGTGCGCAATGCCGCCGGTGAGCTGGCCAACGGCCTCCATCTTCTGGCTGTGGAGCGTGCGCTGTTCGGATGCGCGCAGCGCGGTCACGTCGCGCCCGACCGCATGCACGAAGCGGTCGTCAGGCACCGCGGTCCATGAAAGAACGCGCAGGCTGCCGTCCTTGTGCCGCAGCCGGCATTCGAAGCGGGAGGCCGCGTTCCCCTTGGCCAACTGCATGAGTTCGCCGGAGACGGCGGGCGTGTCCGGCGACGCGACGCGGTCGAGGATCGATCCGCCGACCAGTTCCGACTCTTTCCATCCGAGCGTGGCGAACCAGGCCGGGTTGACCGCGATCACGCGGCCCTCCAGCGACATGACGACCAGCAGGTCGGTCGAGAGCTGCCAGAGGCGGTTGCGGTCGCGGGTGCGTTCTTCCACGCGCTGTTCGAGTTCGGCCTCGCTGGCGGCGAGCCGGCGGGTGGCGTTCACGCGGTCGGTGGTTTCGCTGACGATGCACAGCACGCCGCCGACGGAGCCGTCGGGCAGGCGCACGGGCGAATAGGAGATGTCGAAGAACACCTCTTCCATGTGGCCGTGGCGGTTGATCTGGAAGGGGCGGTCGCGCGCGGCGACGGTTTCGCCGCCGATGAAGACGCGATCGAGCAGCGGGCGCAGGTCGTCCCAGAGTTCGGTCCAGTATTCGCAGCCGGGGCGGCCCATCGCGGCGGGGTGCTTGTCGCCGATGGTTGGCGAATAGGCGTCGTTGTAGAGCGCGCAGTATTGCGGGCCCCAGAAAAGAACGATCTGCGCCTGTGAGGTCAGCATCAGATCAACGACGGTCCGCAGGGCTTCGGGCCAGTCGTCCGGCGCCCCCAGCGGCGAGTTGGCGGCGTCAAGCGCGCGGATGCAGGTAGCGGCATTCCCGGTGGCGGCAGGCCAGGGTGCGGATGACGACGCTTGATGCATGAGCGGCGCAGGGGGTGGGGATGTTGCAAATTGTGCGCCGCTCCCGCTCTGCGGTGTTGTCAGATGAACGCCCGAGTTCGCTCCGGGATTGCGGCGCCGGCCGGGGTTTTCGGACGCGCGACAATCGCGCCCATGAATTTCGGCAAAGTCCTGGTGCCCCTCGTCGGCATCGTATTGATCGCTGGCGCGTGGCGCAGCTACGGTTGGTCCGGCGTGGCGCTGGTTGTGGGCGCGATGGTGATGTTCATGCTCCTGCATTTCAACCGGGCGATCCAGGTGCTGAAGCGTGCGGCCGATCGTCCCATCGGCACGGTCGCGAGCGCGGTGATGCTCAACGCCAAGCTCAAGCCGAAGGCGAACCTGCTGCATGTGGTGGCGCTGACCCGCGCCATCGGCGAACTGCGCTCGCCGCAGGACACCCAGCCCGAGATCTTCCGCTGGACCGACGCCGGCGGCTCGTGGGTCGATGCGACCTTCGTCAACGGCAAGTTGACCGAGTGGAACCTCGTGCGCCCCGAGCCCACGGAAGAAGAAGCCGCCGCGATCGAGGCGGATGCGCCGGCTTCGGATGCGGTGAAACCCGGCGCGACGGACGCGCTGCGCCCGCCGGTCTGAGTTTCTGGCGCCGGTTTAGAACGGCGCGGATTCGTCGGCCAGGGCCTCTTCCTGCACCTGGGCCGGTGCGGCCGGCGCCGATGCAGCGGCAGGCGCGGCACCGAGCTGCATTTCTCCACCCAGGGCTTCGAGCAGTTCCGGCACCAGTTGGCCCAGTTCGCCGGTCGCGATTGCGGCGTCGGCGTCGAAGTTGTCTTCCTTGCCCGAGCCCGGCGCGTCGTCCAGGGTGCCTTCGAGGAACACGATCTTGCGCAGTTGCATGCCTTCGGTCAGCTCGAAGGAGACGCGGTCGTCCCAGGTCATCGCGAGTCGCGTCGGGCGCTTGCCGTTGGCGATGTGCTGGCGGACTTCGTCGATGTCCAACGCATGCTTGGCGTAGCGGACGACCGATTTCGATTCGTCGCTGGCCTTGAGCTCGCATTCGCGGTCGATGGTGAAGCCGGCCGGCGGTTCCTGGCTCGACAGCCATTCGGCCATGGCGGCGGCCGGTTCGACCTGCGTGTTGACGAGGCTCACCGCGAAGCCGTCGAGCGCCTTCACGAGGCTGGTGACCACCTCGTCGGCGCGCTGCGCATTGCTTGCGTTCACGACGAGCCGGTGCGACTGCTGGTCGATCCACACCGCCACGCGCGCATGGCGGGTAAAGGCCAGCGGCAGCAGCTCGTGGGTGATGTCTTCCTTGAGTTCCTTCTTTTCCTTCTTGCCCGGCTTGCGGCCGGTGGTGGCTTCGATCTGCGCGGCGCGCTCGTCGACCTTGCGGCGCACGACAGAAGCCGGCAGCGTCTTGCTCTCGATCATGAATTCGAGCAGCCATTGCCCGCCCACCGATTCGACCAGCGGGCCATGCGCTTCGCCACGGGGCTCGATCCACCCGATGGACTTCTCCTGCGAGGGGCCGCAGGGCACGAAGCGCTGGGTCTCCAGGCCTTTCTGGACCTCTTCGAGCGGCTGCGACCAGGTGGTCTCGATGCGGTAGACGATGACGTTCTTGAAAACGGACACGGGAACCCTTTTCCTTGGCTGATTGGCAAAGCCGAGCATTGTCGGTGCGTCGGGATTGGGCTCGGCCGTAAAATCGTCAGCTTTTGCGACATACCCCTCCCGCGAAGGACAAAGAACATGAGCGCGCTGCCCCCCGCACTGGACGACCGTGACGGCAAGATCTGGATGGATGGCGATCTCGTGGACTGGCGCGACGCCAAGATCCACGTGCTGACCCACACACTGCACTATGGCTGCGGCGTTTTCGAAGGCGTCCGCGCCTACAACACGGTCAACGGCACCGCGATCTTCCGCCTGCAGGAGCACACCGAGCGCCTCTTCAACAGCGCCAAGATCCTGCGCATGAAGATCCCGTTCTCGCAAGAACAGGTCAACGAGGCGCAAAAGCAGGTGGTTCGCGTCAACAACCTCGAAAGCTGCTACCTGCGCCCGCTGGTGTGGATCGGCTCCGAAAAGCTCGGCGTGAGCCCCAAGGGCAACACCATCCACTCGATGGTCGCCGCATGGTCGTGGGGCGCCTACCTCGGCGAGGAAGGCCTCAAGCAGGGCATCCGCGTCAAGACCTCCAGCTACACCCGCCACCACGTCAACATCACGATGACGCAGGCCAAGGCGGTCAGCAACTACAGCAACTCGATCCTCGCCAACATGGAAGCGGTGGACGACGGCTACGACGAAGCCCTGCTGCTCGACTCGGCCGGTTTCGTCTCCGAAGGCGCAGGCGAGAACATCTTCGTCGTCAAGGGCGGCGTGGTGTACACGCCCGACCTGTCGGCTGGTGCGCTCAACGGCATCACCCGCAACACCATCCTGCACATCTGCAAGGACCTCGGCGTCGAAGTCGTGCAGAAGCGCATCACGCGCGACGAGGTCTACATCGCCGACGAGGCCTTCTTCACCGGCACTGCGGCTGAAGTCACGCCGATCCGTGAGCTCGATCGCGTGCAGATCGGCATTGGCTCGCGCGGCCCGGTCACCGAGAAAATCCAGAATGCGTTCTTCGACATCGTGAACGGACGCAATCCCAAATACGCCCACTGGCTCACGAAGGTCTGAGAGAAGCTATGTCGTCCCCCAAAGCCGTCATCGAACTGCTCGCCAAAGACCTGAACGACCAGGGCGGCGTGTTCTGCCCGAACCCGAAGGCGGACATGCAGCTCTGGAATGCGCACCCCAAGGTCTACCTCGACGTCGCACGCCTCGGCGAAGCGAAGTGCCCGTACTGCGGCACGGTCTACCGCCTCAAGGCGGGTGAGGTGGCCGGCAGCCACCACTGAAGTCCATGGGTCTCCTTCACGCCGCGGGTGGAGGCTCCATCCGGGCGATACCGCTCCTCGGCATCTTCAGGGCCCGGCGCCGCGCACATGCGGTGCCTGCGCGGGGCCTGTTCCTCGTCAACGTCAAGGTGGGTCGCGGCTGCAGCAACAAGCTGTCGTCGGGACTGGCAGGCGCGTATGTCTCGGCCTACGTGACCGCGGCAGACGCCGACGCCGCCACCCGGCTCGCGATCATGAAGCTCACCTCGAAGGGCTTCGAGTTCCTGGGGACGCAAGGCCCTGTCTCCCGCATCGAACTCGACGATTGGGTGCAGCACATTGCGCAGTCGTGGCCCGAGTTCATCGACGAACTTCCGCAACGCGACGAGCTCGCGGCTGCGATCTCGAAAGACACGGTCTTCTTCGGCCCCTTCGTAGGCTACGAACGCTCGGCCTGATGGCTGATTGACAGCGCCTCGCGCCTGCCTAGCATGGCGGCGTGGATTCAACGTACCTTCCAGGGCTGGAAGGGGCCTGCGGCTGATGAAACGCCGCGCCTTGCTCCTCGCGCCGGCCGCCACCGCGCTTTCGATGCTCGCAGCTTGCGCGCAGAGACTGGTTCACGCCCAGGAAGAGCCGGAGTCGCTGCTGGATGCTGCCGTGGCGCAGCTCCTCGCTCAGCCGTCTGAGCATCCCTTCAGTGCGGTGGTCGACTTCTCGCAGCGTTCAACCGAGCCGCGCTTCCATGTGGTCGAGCGCAGTTCGCGGGAGATCGTCCAGAGCTTCGTGGTCGCGCATGGCGTTGGCTCGGCCGCACCTTCGGACGACGGTTATGCGGAGGTGTTCTCCAACACCGAGGGCAGCGAGGCCAGCAGCCTCGGGCTCTACCGCACTGGCGACATCTACGTGAGTGAGCAGCTGGAGAACGGGTTGTCGATGCGCCTGCATGGCCTGTCGCCGAGCAACAGCAACGCCTACAAGCGCCTCATCGTCGTGCACGGCCACTGGTACATGGACCCGCGCAACATCCGCGAGCGCGGCAGTGCCGGTCTGAGCGAAGGCTGCTTGGTCTTCTCGTACAAGGACCGCGATGTCGTCGTCGACATGCTCAAGGGCGGCGCGTTGATCCTTGCGGTGAAGGACCTCGCGCGTCTTCAGGTCTGAAGCCGCGCCGCAAGCCGCTGCGGCAAGAGGCCGCGCCATGAATCACCTGGCGCCTGCGCGAGACGCAGGTAAACCATCGTGATCCACAGGATCGAGAGCCCGATCTGCGCGTCGCGAAGCGCGGAATTGAGGCTGGTGGCGATCAGCAGGATCAGCGTCGCGACGAAGGCATAGCGACCCGCGACATCGTCGCGACGCCACGCGATCCAGACCGCGGTGAGCACGATCGCCAGCAGGCTGAGCGAACCCAGTACGCCTGCCTGCGAACCCATCCACAGGAAGTCGTTGTGCGGCATGTTGTAGTCCGCGAGCAGCCTCGGCCCGCGCAGATGCCACTGCTCGGTCCATCCGCCGATGCCCCAGCCGGCAAGCGGGCGGTCCATGATCATCCGCGCGGTGTCGCGGTACATGTAGTAGCGCACCACCCAGCTGCCTTCAGAGACCGAGCCGGCCTGCGCGGCTTCGATTTCATGCATGCCGAGCTCGAACTTCTGCTGCACGCCCGGCGAATTCCAGAGCCCCACGGCGACCACCGCGCCGCCGACCACCATCGCCACCGCGAGAAGCTTGAGCTGCCGGCGCCACTTGTGCACGCAAGCAGCGGCCGAGGCGATCAGCAGCGCGAGCAGCGAGGTGCGCGAGATCAGGGTCAGTGTGATGATCGCGGCCACCGCCAGCACCAGCGCGAGGGCGGCCAGCACGCGCCAGGGTCGGTGCTCCATGAGTGACTTGAGGCCGAACACCACCGCCGTCGCCGCCATGATGGTGAAGAGCAGGGCATTGCTGATCGACTTGTTGCCCACGAGGATCAGCACGCCCCGCCATGGCTCCAGCATCGGAAAGCCGACCGAGTAGTAGAGCCCGATCATCGCGATGTTGACGAGCCCGATGATCCAGAAGCCGCGCAGCGCCCAGATGGCTTCCTCATCCGTGAGCGCAAGCGCCATCAGCACCGTCGCAGCGATGCGGAGTCCGTGTCCCAGGTTCGATCCGGTCTGTGGATAGTGCGGCCCAATGACCAGCACGATCAGCGTCCACGCCACGTAGAACACGACCGGCCACCACATCGGATTGCCGCGCAGCCGAATGGCGCGCTCGCGCAAGCCACCGGCCGCGAACAACGTGATGAGCAGGAGGACGGCCGCAACGTAGGTGACGCCGACCGGCATGAACACCGTGAGGCCCCAGAACATTGCGGCGGGGCGGACGATGTTTGATCTCATAAAGGCAATTATCTAGTTCCCCCTCCCACCCAAATAGGGCCGGCGCAGCCAGGCCCCTTCGCGAAACACCGTGGAACCGGCTTTGCCGGGCCACAGGTATTGCCCCCGGTAGGGGCTTCGTGAAAATAAAGCCAAAAATGCGGCTTTCATTGGGGATTCAGGCCCCGCGCCCGAGGAAATGCGCTGATTGCGGCATGACGATGGACGCCAGATGCGTGCGGACGTCGCTCAGGATGTCTGCTTCGCTTTCTTGTCTTGGCGTGCACTTCTCGGCCCATGCCCGTGCGGGATGAATGACGTCCCACCGGGGGCGCAGTCCTTCGTAGCGACCCTTGCCAGGATCGTGATTGCCAAAGCCCTCGACGAACAGGTTCCACAGCGGCGAGAACTTCGTGATCATCAGCGATTCACCGAGGGGAATCCAGATCTCGTCCACCACGAGGTAGCGGCAGGAGAAGTCGTCGACAGAGAGCGTGTTGCTCGCGCCCACCGATTCGGCGTGCTCCACGAGGCGGCTGAACAACGCCTTCGAGCGCGTTGGGTCCGCCATGACCTTTCCCTTGCGGGCACCCTGGGCACGGCTTTCCCCACATAAATCGGGATGCTGGGGTCGTCCTTGACCGCCTTGTTTCGCTCGGAGATCGCGGCGTAGGCTTCGAAGTCGCCGTGGGCTTCAGGTTTCCATGTGAGCGGCGGCGAGACCATCGCGAGCGGCATCTCCTTCGCGCCGCAGACCGTCGGCGACATGATCACCAAGGGTGTGCAGGCCGTGGGCCATGTCGTCACCTGGGCGAAGAAAAAGGGCGCGAGCGCCATGTACACGGCGCTCGACTCGGAGCTGACCGACTCCATGACGTCGATGGTGGTGAGCATGGTGGATGCCGTGGGGATGGCCGCGCACAACCTCAAGCTCGACGACCCCGGGATGATGTCGCGCATGCTGTCGATCCTGCCGGACCTGGGCGACACGTCCATGATGCGCATGTTCGGCATCGTCGGCGGCGGCCAGTTGTCGCTCATGGGCAAGTCGGGCCAGGAGGCGCAGGCCGAATTGGAGGCGCTCTTCTCAAGCCTCGGCGACCAGATCGCGCGCGCGGCCGTGCCCACGATCGCCGAATTCCAGAGGGTCGGCGAGGGTCTGTTCGAGACGCTCGTGCGCGTCTCGGCCGATGTCGAGAAAGCCAACTACGCCTTGGAGAAGTTCGGGGTCGCCGCGATCGACTACACGCAGGTCCTCAACAAGAGCGGGGACCTGGCCACCGAGATCGTGCGGCAGTCGGTCACCGCGCTGGAATACACCGCCTCGGGTGCGCTCACGGGCGTGGGCGAGATCATCGACATCTTCACCGGCAGCTACGACGAACTGATCGACCTGTACAAGGTGCTCACCGACGTGCGCGGCGCGATGCGCTCGGTGGGTGCGCAAGCTCTGGATCTCTCGGCCATGATGGTGCGTGGGGCCGGGGGCATCGAGCAGTTGCAAAGCGGCCTGCAGGATTGCTTCGATGCGTTCTTCTCCGAGGAGGAACAGAACGCCGCGAAAGCATCTCGCCTCGCCGAGGAGTTCGAGCGCATCGGCGTGGCCGTGCCGGCCGGCAAGGACGCCTTCCGCGCGCTGGTCGAGAGTCTCGACACCTCCACCGACGCGGGCGCGCAGCTCTTCGGACAGCTCATGAGCCTCGCGGGCCAGTTCGCCGAGGTGGCCGACGCGGCCGAGGCCTCCGCGCAGGCCCAGGTGGACATCATCCGCACGGCGCAGTCCGCGGCCGATGCCTGGCGCTCGGTCGCCAACAACCTGCGCGGCGACATCGAGCGCCTGCGCGCGGACACGCAGAACCTGATCGACCCGGCCATGCGATACGCCCGGGGCCTCGCGCAGCTCGACCGGAACGTGGTGCAGGCTCTCTCCGGGGACACCGGCGACATCGAGGCGGCCAAGCGCGTGGGCGGCTCGGCGACCGCCTTCCTGCAAGCCTCCGAGCGCACGAGCGGCACGCGCGTGGAGTACCTCCGCGACCGGGCGCTCACCGAGGCCAAGCTCGCGGCGGTGCTGGAGCAGGCGGAGGAACAGGCCAGCATCCAGCAGGTGATCGCGGATGCGAGCGCACGGCAGATCATCGAGCTGCAGGCGATCAACGCGAACCTGGTGGACTTCGCGCGGGCGATCCTCGCGGGCGGTGTATTGCCGGGCTTCGCGTCGGGTGGCCTGCACGCGGGCGGGCTGCGTCTGGTCGGCGAGCGCGGCTGGGAGGTCGAGGCGACCGGGGCGTCGCGCATCTGGAACCAGCAGCAGTTGGGCGCCGCGATTCGGGGGCATGCCGCCAATGACGCCCGGATCTGGGACCGGCCGAGCGCTTCCCACACGGCTCCGGATCGCTCGCACGAGGACCGCATCGTCCAATTGCTGGATGCCTTGCTCGAAGAACTGGCCCGCGGCAGCACGGAGGGCCGCACGGGCGATGCGGCCATCGCCAGCATGGGGCAACGCACCTATCACCTCCTGGATCGCCTGAGCGAGGGCGGCGATGCGCTGCGCGTGCGGGATGTCGACGAGGCCGAACGGGCCGAACCGCGGCTCCCGCGCATGCAACGCGTGAGGACTTCGGCATGAAGGTCATCATCCCCACGCCCATCACGCCGGCCACGCTGAGCTACAGCAACGTGGTGGACGAGGCGCTGCCCGCGTGGGACATGGTGGCGGCCTTCATCGTCGGAGACCAGGTCATCCACGAGCGGCGCATCTGGGAGGCGGTGCAGGACGGCACGGGCGTGGTCCCGCGCGCGAACCCCGAGTACTGGCTCGACATCGGCGCGACCAACACCTGGGCCATGTTCGACCAGCGGGTGGGCAGCCAGTCGAAGGGACCGACGCCGATCGTCGTGAAACTGCGCGCGGGGATCATCAGCGACGTGGCGATCCTGAACGTGGATGCCGAGCTCGTGGAGGTGGCGTTGGACCATGCTGGCGAGACGGTGTGGCGCGATGAACGCGACATGCGCACGAGCGAGGTCATCACCGACTGGTTCGAGTACTTCTTCGCGCAGTTCCGCGCGCGCACGGACGTGAGCTTCGCCAATGTGCCCCCGTATCTCGAAGGCGAGTTGACGGTGACGATCTCCAAGCCGGTGAACGACGTGGCGGTGGGCGAGATCATCGTCGGGCAGTCGCGCATCTTCGGCGTGACGCAGATCTCGCCGCACCTGTCGATCAACGACTACTCGCGCAAGGAAGTGGATGCCTGGGGCGACTACTTCGTGGTGGAGCGTGCGTTCTCCAAGCGCATGAGCGCGAACGTGCTGGTGGACAACATCCTGGTGGACGAGGTCTGTCGGCTGCTGGCGAAGTACCGCGCGACGCCCCTGATCTGGAACGGCAATGACGAACGCTTCGGGGCGCTGATCGTCTACGGCTTCTACAAGAGCTTCAGCGTGGACATCGCGCACTACACGCACTCCTTCTGCACGCTTGAGATCGAGGGCCTCACCTGAGGCAATCCCCATGAAAGCGAAGCCCGCCTTCACGCCCAAAAATGCCGCGCTGGTGCCGCCTCCGGTGGTGCCGCCCATTCCCACGCCCGTGCCGCAACGCAACGACCCGCAGAACTTCGCGGTGCGCGCGGATGCGACGCTGGGGGCGCTGCCGGCGACGATCGACGGACGAACGCGCTGGGCGGCTACATGAACGAGCGCGGGGACGAGACGCATGCCGATGCGCTGGCGGCGGTCGGCAGTGCATCCAATGCGAGCGCGTCGGCGCAGGCGTCGGAGGTGTCTCGCCTGGCGGCCGAGGAAGCGGCGCGGGCTGCTGCTGCAGCGCCGGCAGCACCTGGGACGAGCACCACCTCGCTCACGGTCGGCGAAGGCACGCGCACGCTCATCACGGACCCCGGGCGGCTGTGGGCGCCGGGCCAGTTCGTGCACATCGCGCTCGCGAGCGATCCGGCCGGTGTGGGCATGAACGCGGTGGTGGGCCGCTATGACGCGGCGACGGGCGCGATGGACCTCGTCGTGGGCGAAGGGATGGCGCAGGGCAGCGGGACCTTCGCGGACTGGGTCATCACGGGCAGCGGGTGGCCCACGACGCTCAGGCAACTCGGGCTTCCGGTGCCGGGGGGGCCGGGGGATGGTGCCGCTCTCGCGAACCATGCCATCGCGCTCGACGCCACGGGTGAGGCCTGCGCACTGCGCAGCGTCGATGCGCTGCTGGGCTTCACGCCCGTGCGCCAGGGTGTGGGTCCTGGGCAAGGATTGGAGCCGGTCAGCATCGGCTGGAGCGCCACGCTGATGCGGCTGCTGGTGTCGGTGGAGGGCGATGCCTTCGGCGATGCTTGGCCTATCGATGTGAGCGGGCGCGCGGCCGTGGCGACGAACGCCGGCAACGCGACGCGCTCGGCCACCTCGGGGCGCGCTGACAGCAGCGCCAGCGCGGACTATGCGGCCTCCGCGAGCAATGCCTACATGGTCAATGGCATCGGTGGCTGGACCTACAACAACCTGAACTACAACCCGCCGTACCTGTGGGCCACGGCCGGGGACGGGCAATTCCAGTTCCTTGTGCAGCCGGGGAACCTCAATGTGAGCTACGCCAACAGCGCGAATTACTCGAACAGCGCGGGCCGGGCAAGCAACGCCGACAATGCCGACCGCTTCATGGGCAGGCAGGGCGAGTACTGGCTCAACAACGGAGACACCGCGACGCGCAACATCCGCAACAACGGCGTGCTGCAACTGCTGTGCGGCCTGGCGGGCTATGGTGATATCTGGTGCCGACGAACGCATCGGATGAGCGCCTGAAGATGGAGATCGCGGACAGCACGGATGATTCGCTCGCCAAGATCATGCGCCTTCGGTTCCGGCAGTTCCGCTTCCGGCCGGAGCTCGCGTGGCAGTCGCAGGAGGGCGATCCGGAGGACCACCCGGCGACGATCAAGGTGGACGACGGGCACCTGCACACGATCGGCGTGATCGCCCAGGAGATCGAGACGATCGATGCGGAGTGGGTGAGCGACGCGGGGCGTTACAAGACCGTGGACACGCTCGCCATGCTCGTGGATGCACTGCATGCCATCCAGCAGCTTGCTCGCGTGGTCGAGGCGCTGGAAGAGCGCATGGCGATCCTGGAAGGCGGCTCGCGGTGATCGACCCGAACGAGATGCGCACGCCCTTCGTGCTGTCGCTGCCGCTGATGACCGTGTCGGCCGGGCTCTCGACGGCGTCGGCGGTGGTCGCGCTGCTGGTGCGGATCGAGCGCTGCCTGTGGGTCGATGGCGCCGACTTGCCGGGTGGGTTCACGCGCAGGCTGCTCCTTTGCGCCGCGCACATGGGTAGCGGCTGGCTGGCCGGAACGCTCGCGTTCCTCCTGAGCGAATCGGGGGCGTTCGATGTTTGGGCGGGCTTGGCCTTCGTCGTGGTCGCGAGCTTCTCCGGGGCGCGGTTCGTCGAGGCCGTGGCGGGGTGGATGTTCGCGGCGCGCACTGGCGCCGCCAGCAAGGAATGACCGCGAACGCGGGCTGGTACGCTAGCCCTCAGAACCGCACGTTGGTCCCACACCCCGCGGAATACCCGCTGTTGCTTCCAGCTCCGACGCAGCCGAGGACGCCGCAGCCAGTCAGAAGCGCGGCGGCCAGGATCGTTGCGATGAGGCGCAGGGACGCTTTTATAGTGTCGAGCATGGCAATTCAGGGCCGGGCGGAGACGCCGCGAACCTGCTCAAGCTGCCGCTTGCGCTCGGCGATCGCCAACTCTTTGGCCTTTTCTTCGCCATGCTGCTTGACGTAGAAGGACTTCACAAGGATTTTTCCGCCCCCTATGTTGGTACGCGCGCACCATCGTCCTGGGTCACTCTCCCGCTTAGTTTGGTGGTACACACCGGCAATGCCGCTTCTGCTGTCTCGCCGGGCAACCAGGGGCTTTGTGACGGGGACGGGAAGATCGGGCGGCAACTCTCTTGGCGACGAGACTCGAACAATTGCCTCCGCACTATGCACGTGAGTCAGCCCTATCAATTGCTTCAGTTGCTTCTCTCGCTCGGCAATCGCCAACTGTTTGGCCTGCGCGCCATAGCGAGTAACACTGAATGAGGCACGCAGCTCCGTGTTGGCTGCGATCAGAGTTCTGGCAGTCCAGCACCGAGGTTCGCCATCCGGCCCCAATCTGCAGGAGACGCCCGCTATACCGCTCGTGTTGTTGCGCCGGACGATGGCGGCCATCTGACTCCGAGGCATCAGCGGATGAGCCCTGACTATCTCGTCGCGCCAGACTTGTGCACGCACGAGTGCTGCTTGTTCACCACCGTAGAGGCTGAAGCAGAACTGTTTGTAGAGCGTCTTCCCCTTGCGGCTCAATCGCACGGCCCAGGCTTCGGAGTCGGAGCTACGCTTGATGCCGTACATCGCTGGCGAGTTGGACTTTCCAGGGCGCATGATGTGGGTGTACGTTGAAATTGGGTTCAGCCACGGAGTGCTGTCGTGTAAATGCCGCGGCGGCAGCGCTTATCGAACGAAGGTGTTCCGGACCCGCTTGGAGACACGGAAATAGGGAATCCAGATGGCGCATGCAATTGCCTGACGGGCTAGACCGCGACCGGGAACTTGATCCCCGTTGAAGAATGCGAGACTAAGGATGTAGTCGAGCGCAAGGACAGCTAGGCTAATGCCCATGAGCAGGGTGAAGAGCAACGGTGTTTCCTTGGTCTTTCGCCAGAAATGCGAAGCGACATTCAGGGCGAAGAACATGAGCGCGAGGTTGGCCAAAATTTCGCCTACACACAGAACAGCAAGTGGGGCGTTTTGTTCCCACGTGGAACCCCATTTGTCAGACATGCCGATCCAAAGACCCATGGCGCCAGCGGCGAACGGAAGGGGGCTAAGCGTGATGGATATCAGCGGCAGAAGAAGCCATCCGCCGAAGCCCGAAGGCCCTTCGTTTGATGCAACCTCGGGCTGAGTAGGCGTACGAATGGATCGGGTGGTATATGTATTCATCATTGACGCTTGTGAACTGAGTCTTGCAGAAGACTGGGGAGTGTTGATGGAATTCTTCAAAGGGATGTTCTTGCGACTTGACCTCGGCCTTGAGTTAGAGGTCTTTTTTCATCTTCTCTTTTCCCTTTCTTTTTTTTGTTTTGCTTCTCTAATGCTTCTTGCCCCGCCTTTTCCATGCCAATCATCCATCCAAATCCACAAATAAAGGCTCCGGCAACAAATAGTGGGTAACTAATCCAAGGCGAGTTGAATAGAAAACCCGAAGCCCCCAAAGGAACTCCGAGTATCGAGTATTTATAAAATAGGTTCTTCAAAATTACCTCTTGTCAATTGATAGCGAGTCCTTCCAGTCACTCATCTCCTTTGATCCCTTTATGCCCTCTGCGATTGAAGTAGAAATCAAGGCGGGCACTTTCAGTTTATATCTGATCGTATCGATCGACTTATCAATGGCAGTGTCTACAAATGCGCCAGCAGGATTGACGTCGAATATAAAAGACCCCGCCATCCCGGTCCAAAAGCCGGCCGCCGTAAATGCTGGAATAGCGGGAGCGCACACTACAACGGTCGCACATCCAGCTGAAGCGTACGCAGCTGCCGACGAAATGCTGTCCGCCATATCCTTACCCGTCTGGCGCATTTGTTTGGAAATATCGATAGGATTTCCATGCGAATCAATCCAGCCATTGCCGAGGCTAGTGAAGAATAGGCTGTCGTTCTTTTGCGTTCCTAGGATTTGTTCCGCTACAGACGAATCCCCAGCCAAATTCTTCAGCTCGTTCTTAACCGAGTCGAGCGCCTGCTTGCCCCCGTAAGCATCTTCGGCGATGGCGTCACACTGGGACGTGCAACCTTTGGCCTCCGCGCTTTGCCGGCCGCTCAAGTCTGCGTAGTCTTTCAGGATCTTGTCGCGCTCGGCCTGGGTTTCAGCCTCGCGCAGCTGGTCCATCATCTCGAGCACTTGTTTGCTTGAGAGGTAGTTGTTCGTCACCTCGTTGTAAGCACCAGCCGCACCGGCCGTTCCACCGAGCGCACCACCCACGGCCGTCGTCAGTCCCGCCACTACCGCGTCGTGCGCGGCACCGGTCAGGCCCGCATTCGTCACGGCCTGATCGATGGTTCCGGCCAGTTGCGTGGCTGCACCGGCCCCGAGCAGTCCCTCCACACCACCAGACAGGCCCCCGATGACCATGTGGCCCGCCGCACGGCATGCGCCCGATGCGCTCCAACATGCCTTGTCTTCGTCCGTTTGCGCAGCCGCTTCCTGCTTGTTCGCGTAGTCGCCCCAAGCGGTCGCCGCGCTTGACCCGAAGGCCGCCGTGATCTGTTGCTGCGCCGCGAGGTCCTGCATCGCTTGCTGCTCGTTCCAGCGATTCGCCAGTGCCCCGACGCTGCTGTTGTCGCCGGTCCTCACACTCTCATCGCCCGCGATGCCGGAGATGCCCGAGCGCGTCACGCTTTCCTGGCCTTCATCCAGGTTGGAGAAGCCCGCCGACGATCCATTGGGCTTGCTGCCGTCCGTGCTGACGCTCACGCTCCAGCCGCCACCCGTCTGCTGATCGACGTTGGCGATGTCAGTGATCGTGAGGTTAGCGGTGCTGAAGCTGTTCTTGGCTTGATCGACAGCCGCCTGCGTGCTCTCGATCACGCCGCCAATGAGGTTCGTGTCGCCCGCGACGTGAACGTTGAATCCGCCGTCCCCCGCCTTGATGCCGCTTTGCTCCGTCACGCTCGCGTAGTTGCCGTTCGCGTGCGTGTTGTATGCATTGGCACTTGCGCTGCTATCGCCATAACAGAAGGGCGGCGTGCACACGCTGGCCGAGAAGCCACCGCCACTTTGCTTCGACGCGTTGACGCTCGTGTCCTGCAAGCTCTGGATGGTGAGGTTGCCGCCGACCAGCGCATTGACCTGATCGGCCGAAACCACCGCGCCCTTGAGCGTGGTGTCCCCGCCACTGATCATGTTGACCTGGTTGCCGGCGGTGACGTGCGTGTTGGTCCAGTAGGTGCCGCTGCCATCGCTGCTGCCCTTGCCGGTGTTCGCGCCGACCTCGAAGGTCACGCCGTTCTGACTTCCGCTCGCGAACCCGACGCCTGCACTCCAGCCGCTGGAACTGCTAGAGCTGCTGTGGCTGACCGTGTTTTCCGCCGCCAGCAGTTCGATCTTGTTGTCGGCCGCGAGGTTGACGTTCTTGCCCGCGCTGACGTTGCTGCCCTGGATGAGGATGTTGCTATCCGCACCGCCGCCCAGCGCCATGATGTTGACATCGCCGCCCGCGTGAACATTCGAACCCTTCGCGGTATTGGCGCTTTGATCGCTGGTGTTTTCGCTGCGACTGCCACCAGCGGTCACCGTCAACTTGCCGGCCATCGGGCTTGAAGACCCAGCATCCGCAGCCCTGGCGTTTGCGGCCTCCTGAGCGTTCTTGCCGTTGTGGACGGTGCCCGCTCCGGCAGCAACCCCCAGCGCCTGCATCCGGCTGCTCTCGGTCTTCCCCGAAGCCTCGGCCAGATCACGCGCGGCCATGCCCGCATCGAGAAGCGGCGAACTCACGCCAACGCTGATGCCGCTTTGCCGGTAGCGCTGCTCGGTGTGCGTCTGCGAGGTCTCGCGCGCTTCGGTGATGCGAACGTCCTTGGCGAGGATGTTCACATCGCCGGTGGCCGCAATCACGTCGCTGCCAACCTGGCTGTAGCTGTTGCCGGCAACGATATTCACGTTGCCCGAGATGCTGCCGACAGTGCTGCCGGCCGCGCTCGTGCTGCTGCGGCGAATGCTGCTCTGCTCTTCCTGCTTGCCGAAGGTGACGGCCGCGTCGGATGAGAAGACACCGCTGCGGCTGATCTGGTTGCTGCCGCTGGTGTTCCTGGTTTCGGTGACCGACTCGATCTTGATGTCGCTGCCGGCGACCAGCGTGGTGCCTTGGTCGCCGATGATGTTGGAGCCCTTCACGCCGATGTCGTTGCCCGCGACGATGGTGACGGTGCGCCCGCCGATCTCCGAGGCGACGGCACGCGTGCTGTCGACGGTGTTCGCTCGATGCGCGCGTCGACACTGCGCTCCTGCTGCTCGCGCAGAGCCCGTTCGCGCTCCTGCTGGCGCTGCTCCTCGATCGCAGGACGCGGGCTCGATGCAAGTTGCGCTTGAGCCGCGAACGGCAAAGCCAGCCCTGCGAGGAGCAAAGATGTGACAGCAGATATTGAGAGTCCCGGAGCGCGGCACGCGACCGCCCTGCGCCCTTCCTCCCTCGGGGAAAGCGATGCCACTGTTCTTCTTGCCGCGTCGAAGCGCGCGGGTATTCAGCTTCTAGGCGCGCAGAAAGAGAGAGCGTGCGCCTTTAAGCCGCCACTCTAAGAAGGGCGTCCACGGGGAGTCCATCAGATAAATCCGAAAATGCAGCTGCGGCCGTTTCGCAGCGCTTGAAAAAGCAAGGCCCCCGAGCGTGGCCATCGGGGGCCTTTGGTCGAGTCTCTATCTGAAGTTCGGGCGGACGGAGCGCCCGGCCGGCTCGGTTGCCACAAGTTTAGAGGGGGCGCTTCCGAGGCGCGCGCCGCGTTCTCGGCCAACTACCGAGTAGACGAGGCTGAATCAGCCTCTTCGGCCGTTGTACTTCCTTGCCGTTCATCATCGCGCTGGTTCTGCTCGCCAAGCTGCGCAAGATGACCGCTACGCCTTGCGCGGCCGAGAGCAATCAGGACATCGGCGGCCTGAGTCGCCGATGTCATTAGGGCAAGTCCTCCAGCCAGTACGCCCAGACCCAATCCCAGAAAGAACCATGCGAATGACCGTGTAGGACGGCCCTCTATCCGCCGCCTGAACAGTAAGAAGGTAGAACGCCGCAAGCACCAGGGCGGCAAGACAGGACAACACCGCTGCGGCCCAGAGACGACCTTCGCGAGCAATGTAGGGCTCAACAAGGTCCGGATGTTGAATGAGGTCACTCAGTTGCCGGTCATGCGATGCTTGCCTCGCGGCCGATCGAGCGCCTTTCCACCGTGCGAACCAAGCATGCCCTTTGTCCAGGCGGCGCTGCAGATAGTTGCTCGCGATGTTGATCAGCAAGCTACACACCACGGTTACCGCCCAGAAGAGTGGGGTGGAAACTGTTTTGACGACTTCCAGCCATCTTGGCGATGGTCATGGGCGCGATGCCCGCGGTGATCAGGTCGGTGATGCGCGAGTGGCGCAGCCAGTAGATCGTCAGCTCTTTCGGGAGCTTCGCCGCGGCGGCGACTTCCTTGATCGCGACGTTCCAGGTCTTGGCATTCCAGTGGCCGCCGCCGTCGTTCGCGAACAGCGGCGCGGCGGGCAGCTTGTGGTGGACCAGGTCAGCGAGAAGCGCCACCGACTCGTGCGGGGTGCCGTCCTTATTCCTGGCGGGCAGGGTCACCCAGCGGCCCGCGTTGACCTTGTCGGTGTGAATCCACAAGCTGTGCTTGCGGCGGTCATAGTCGGCGACCGTGAGCGCGGCCAAGGCACCCGGGCGGATCGGCACGATGAGCATTGCCTTGGCGAGCGGCCGGAGGTGGGGTGCGAGCTCGGCTGCCGAGGCGAGCAGGTCCGCACGCTGCCCCGGCTTGAGATAGACCTCCGAGCCCCGGCCCTCGTCGCCGACGAGGTCGCGCTTGAGGACCTCGCTCCAGTGGTCGTGCAAGCGGTGAACCTTCGCTGCGAGGTTAAGCGCGGCCCGGAAGCTCGCCACGTCGCGGTTCACGGTCGAGGCCTTGCGCGGCTTGCCGGCGATCGCGCCCGTTCGGGTGACTGGCAGTTTCACGACCCACTCGCGCCAGGCTGCGAACTCGGCCGTGGTGATCCTGGCGATCGGGGTATCAATCCAGCGTCGGCCGTTCTCGTCGGCATAGGGCACCACGAGCAGGTTGAAGCGCGAGCGCGTCGAGCGCGCGGCCTCCAGGCCGTTCTTGGTCTTCTTGCCCTGCTCGACGATGTAGGCCTGTACCGCCTGGCGCAGCGTCATCTTCGACGGGATGATGGTCTGGCCCTTGGTGAGGGTATCCTGCTCGTCGAACCACTTCTGGGCCGCCTTGAGGGCGAAGGCGAAGCGATCCTTCTCGGCCAGGTGGTCAAGTGTCCCGAGCGGGAGGGCGACTTCCTTGCGGCCTTCCTGGCGCTTGGCGCTCCGGGTCCCCGGGGTGCCCGGGGGTCATGTAGCGGAAGCCGACGAAGCGGTTCGTCAGGATCTTGTGAAAATAGGGCTTGCGGCGCGGCGCGAGCTTCGCGCGGGCGGCGGGGGTGTCGATTCTGTAGTCGGCCATGTCGTCCATCGAAAAGGGTTGAACATGGCGCAGGGCGGTATCCGTAACGGTATCCGTAAAGCGGGACAAAAACGTGGAATCCGGTGCACCTCGCTGATCACGGATTTTGCGGTTTTCCCTCTGAAAATCCGCTTTTTCGTTCTCAGCGAAACGCAGTTTATGAACGGTTACGGCCCCCGGTAGGGGGTGCAGAGCCACACGAAGTGGGCGAGGCTGGGGGCGAGCTCTAGTGCGGGAGCGTGATGACGAAGCTCGCACCGCCGCCCGGGCGGTCTTCGCAGCGGACGCTGCCGCCATGGCGTTCGGTGATGGACTTGACCAGCGCCAGACCCAGACCGACGCCGCCATTGCGTTCGCTCGCGCCGGGCAGCCGATAGAAGGGCTCGAAGATGCGATCGCGCAGCGCAGCCGGCACACCGGGGCCGCGGTCGCTGACGCGGATCTCGGCGAGGTTGCCGCGACTCGCCAGTTCGACGCTGGTTTCGCCGGCGCCATAGCGGCGGGCGTTTTCAAGCAGGTTGCGGATCGCGCGGCGCAGGAGGCGTGGAACACCCCGCACCGTGAGCACGTCGCTTTGAGTGCCTTCGCTCACTTCGAGGTCGGCATCGACCCGCGCACATTCCTCGGCGGCAAGGCCCGTGAGGTCCACCGTTTCGACGGTGCCCATGTCGGCTTCCTTCGCATCCAGCCGGCTAGCAAGCAGGATCTCGTCGATGAGCTGATCGAGTTCGGCGATGTTGCGTGAGATCTCTTCTCGCACGGCCGCGCTGGGGCGCTCGCCGCCCATCAGTTCCAGGCCCATGCGGATGCGCGCGAGCGGCGAGCGCAATTCGTGCGATGCGTTTGCGAGCAGCGACTTGTGCGAACGCACGAGTTCCTCGATGCGGGTGGCCGCCAGGTTGAAGCGCTTCGACAGGTCGGCGACTTCGTCCTGCCCCTCTTCGACGACCCGCGCCGAGAGGTCGCCTTCTCCCCAACTCTGGACGCCGCGTTGCAGCCCTTCGAGCCGCTTGGTGAGCCGACGCACGATCGGATAGACGCCCAGCGCGACGGCGACGCCGATCAGCGCCACCATCCAGCCCAGCCCGAACGGCGAGCGCCAGGGCGCCAGGCCTGGGCCCGGGCCGCCCGGTGGACCCATCTGGGGCCGTGGTCCGACGCGCAGCGTGATGTTGCGACCGTCACCCAGGTCGACATCAAAGTCGAGGCCCTGTCCCGGCACGCGTATGGCCTTGCCGCGCCCGATGGGGCGGTCCTGGTCGTCGAGCACCACGACGTCGCGCGGCACGGGTGCAAGCCGTTCACGCTCGTACTCGGCGGCCTCGCGCACGATCCAGTTGGCCGTGAGCGTCAGGATGAAGACGCCCGCCACGACCGCAAGCCAGATGCGGACGTAGAGATGGCGCCGGTAGAGGTTCAGCAGCATCGCCGCCTAGTCCTGCTGCTTGGCGAAGACGTAGCCCACACCGCGCACGGTGAGGATGCGCTTCGGATTCTTGGCGTCGGCCTCGATCGCGGCACGGATGCGGCCCATGTGCACGTCGATCGAGCGGTCGAAGGCTTCGAGTTCGCGGCCGCGCACGGCTTCCATGATCTGGTCGCGCGTGAGCACGCGGCCGGCGCGTTCGGCCATCGCGGTGAGCAGGTCGAACTGGTAGGAGGTGAGGTCGGCCGGCTCGCCGCTGACCGTGACGGTGCGCGCGTTGCGGTCGATCTCGAGCGAGCCGAAGCGCATCACCGAAGGCGCGGTCGCATCCGCGGCGCTCTCGCCACGACGGCGCAGCACGGCGCGGATGCGGGCGAGCAGTTCACGCGGCTCGAAGGGCTTGGGCAGGTAGTCGTCGGCACCGATCTCGAGGCCGATGATGCGGTCCATCGGATCGCCCTTGGCGGTGAGCATCAGCACCGACACCTTGGCAAGCCCGTTGGGCAGCGCGCGGATGCGGCGGCAGATCTCGAGGCCGTCGGTGTCCGGCAGCATCAGGTCGAGGATGACGAGGTCAGGTGTGCGCTGCTGCAGCAGTTCGAGGCCGCTCGCGCCGTCTGCGGCGTGGCTGAAGCCGAAACCCGATTGGGTCAGGTATTCACCCACCATCTGCGCGAGGCGGGTGTCGTCTTCGATCATCAGGAGTTGGGGCGTGCTCATCGTTTTATTCCCTCCACGGGACGGCATGTTGCAAGGTTCCTCGCCCGCCGCCAAGCGGGCTTGAACGCAACGTAAAGTTCAGTAAACGTGTCTCGCCGGATATTTCAGGCCGGCGCGAAAAGCATCGATTCGCGGGGGCTGTCGCAGATGGCGGCCATCGGCCGCTCGCCGAGCACGGCGCGCAGCCTGCCGGCTTCCAGCGCGGGATGGTCGAGCGTCGCGCGTTCGAGGATCTCTGCCGCGAGCAGATCCAGCTGCTGCGCCGAATCCTTCAGCCGCTTGACGAAGGCGCGGTCGTCGAGCCGGTCCGTGAGACTGCGGTTGAGTTCGGCAAACCACGGCAGCGCGGCATGGTCGAGCAGCGCCGGCGGATTGCGACGGCTGCTCACCGCCGACCACGCCCGCAGGAAATCCTGCACCGCGAAATTCAGTCGCTGGCAATGCTGCAGGTCGTTGCGCACCTGGCCGAGCAGCGCCACGTCGGTGAGTCGCTGCTGGAAGAAGATCTGCGACAGCACGCCCCAGTAGTAGGTGTAGTCCCAGATCACCTTGACCGGCAGCACTTCCGGGTCGCCGAACATCGCGTACTGGTTGGTGTAGAGCGCGAGCGTGCTTTCGTAGAACGAGTGATAGATCTGGTCGTAGAGCTGCGCGCGCGCCTCCAACGGCAGGCCGGCGCGGTCGCGCGCGATCAGATCGGTGATGTAGGTGTTGCCGATCGCGATGAAATCGCTGCCCGGCGAATAGAACGGATCGAGGAAGAGCCCGGCCTCACCGGTGAGCGCCCAGCGGTCGGCCGAAAACACCTGTTTGCAGCCGTACGAGAAGCGGCGGAAGAAAGCGAAGTCCTGCAGCAGATGGCGCTTGCCGTCGAGCTCGTCGAAAAGGCGCGGCTGCCAGGTGCGAAACCACTCCATCGCCTTGTCGAAGCTGTCCATCTTCTCCAGCGGATGCAGCCGCGGATCGGCCACGATGCCGACCGAGTGCGAGCCCGAGGCCAGCGGAATCAGCCACACCCAGTAGCCCGCGCCGACGAGGTGGTTGGTCGACAGCCACCGCGCCTGTGGCTCGCAGCGCGTGCGCCAGGCCGGGTCGTCTGACCAATCGTCAATGGTGATGCGATCGCCAATGCGGAACCAGACCGCGTTGCATTCGTGCGCGTTCGACTGTGCCAGCCCCAGCTTGCGCTTGAGCATGCCAGCGCGGCCGCAGGCATCGACCAGCCAGCGCGCTTGCAGCGCGTGCGTCTCGCCGGCGCGCGTCCATTCGATGCGATGCGGCGATCGCGGGTCGTCGGCCAGGTCGATGCGGCGGACCGTGGCGCCGTCGATGAAGCGCACGCCGCGACGCGCAGCTTCTTCGGCAAGGTAGTTCTCGAAGATGCCGCGATCGATCTGGTAGCTCGGCACCGAGAGATAGCGGCTCGCGCCGATCTCGGTCACCGCGTCGATGTCGCGCCGCCCTTCGCTGAAGAAGAAGCGGAAGCCGAACTTGCGTAGCTGCGCGCCACGCATGTGCGGCCCGAGGCCGAGGACGGTGTCGAAATAGTGCGCGCCGATCTCCACCGACGATTCGCCGACCTTGTGGGCCGCGTGCGGCACCGGATGGCTCCGGCGCTCCAGCACGATCACGTCGATGTCGGCGAACTGCTGTTTGAGCTGCAGGGCGAGCGTGAGCCCGGCCAGCCCGCCGCCCGTGATCACGACGTCGTGCTGGGCGGTGGTCACGGCCATGGCGATCTCAGCAAGGTTGCAGCGCGAGCTGCAGGGTGAGCTTTGCCGACAGCGGCAGGCGCAGCGATTCGGAATCGCCACGCGCCAGTGCTTCGAACACCGGCAGCGCATCGGCCATCGCGTTGTCGCTGAGCGCGCGCGCGGCATCGGTACGCAGCGGCGTTGCGGTCGCCGGGCCGCTCGCGAGCGACCAGTCGATCGACGCCACGGTGTGGTCGGTGCGCTCGGGCGAGATGACCATCGCCACCGCCAGCAGGCCGCGGCTTGTCGTCACCGAGGCGAGCGCGCCGACGGCGGGCATGTCGTAGCCGACGAGCAGCACGGCTTGCTGGTCGGCCGCGCACTGCGCCGCTGCTTCGAGAAGGGCGGACGCGAAGGTGCTTTCATAGGCCGTCAGCGAATTGCTTGCCGCCATGCAGCCGGTGCCGATGGTCCAGTAGCCCACCGCCGCGTTGTGCACCGAGTTGTGGAACTTGATCGGCGACAGCAGCTTCGGATCGGCCGCCAGCGTGCTGCACATGTAGTCGTTGATGCCGAGGTCGCCGTGCGCCGATGCGAACACGCACGGCAGGTCGGCCGCGTTGCGGCCCGAGCCGGCCACGGCAGCCGCCGCGACTTCGAGCGACAGCGCGACCGTGTCGGGCGCGCGACGGCGTTCGGCCGGTGCCAGCACCTGCGGTGACGGCCGCTTGGCCGGCGGATCGACGGGTTGTCCCTCGCCGCGGAAGACAGCGCGCGCAGCGTCCCAGCCGGGCAGTGCGGGCGCCCAGAAGGCCGGTCCTTCGATGTAGACGGTCGGGGTCTTCGCGCTCATGCGGCGGCCCCCTTGCCGAAGATCAGCGCACAGTTGTTGCCGCCGAAGCCGAAGGAGTTGCTGAGCGCGTAGCGCACGTCGCCGCGTGCCGGCTGCAGCTTGATCTGCGGGCCGCATTCGGCGTCGAGCACGGTGGTGTTGACGGTGCCGGGCTTGAGGCCGGTCTCGATTGCCAGCAGGCTGATGACGGCTTCGACGATGCCCGCCGCGCCCAGCGTGTGGCCGGTGAAGCCCTTGGTCGAGCTGGCGTGGGTGGTTTCCGGGAAGCGCCGCGCAACCAGCGCGCCTTCCACTTCGTCGTTCTTGGTGCTCGCGGTGCCGTGCATGTTGATGTAGTCGATGTCCGCGGGCTTGAGGCCGGCGCGCGCGAGCGCGTCGTCGAGCGCGTGTTCGGCGCCCAGCCCTTCGGGGTGCGGGGTGGACATATGGTGTGCGTCGCTCGCCTCGCCATAGCCCAGCAGTTCGAGCGGGCCCTCGCCGCGTTCGAGCAGCGCGAAGCCCGCGGCTTCGCCGAGGCTGATGCCGTTGCGTCCGGCGTCGAAGGGGCGGCACGGTTCGGGCGACACCAGTTCGAGCGAGTTGAAGCCGAAGAGCACGCTGCCGCACAGCGTGTCGACACCGCCGACCACGGCCGCATCGACCAGCCCGAGGCGGATCAGCCGCTCGGCCGAAGCGAACACCTTGCCGCTCGACGAGCAGGCGGTGGAGATGGTCTCCGCCGGTCCTTCGAGGCCGAGCGCTTCCTGCACGAACATGGTGAGCGAGTGTGGCGTGTGCACCTTGGGGCGGTGCTGGTGCGCCGGGAAGGCGCCGTTGTCGAGCTCGGTGTAGGCCGCTTCGGTTTCGCCGATGCTCGAGGTCGAGGTGCCGAGGATCAGCGCGATCCGGGCCGCGCCATAGCGCTTCCGTGCCGTAGCCACTGCTTCGATGAAGCCGTCCGCCTGCAGGCCGAGCCATGCGAGCCGGTTGTTGCGGCAATCCCAGCCTGCGAGCTCTTCGGGCAGCCGGAGTTCTTCGAGGCCATCGACGCGGCCGATCCAGGTCGGCAGCGGCGTGGGGCCGAAGTCATTGGCGCGAAGGCCGCTCTTCGATTGTTCGAGCGCCGCGAGAAGCGGGCCCTTGCCCACGCCGACCGACGACGTGGCGGTGAAGGCGCTGACTCGCAGGGGAGGAATGCGTGAAGGTGACACGGTGAAAGAGGTGTGCAAATGCGCCTCAGCGCGAAACCTTTAAGCCTAACAGCTACCGGCGATCTGGAGGCGACCGCCCGTCCTGCCGTCCTGACGGTGAGCGTCAGGGTGAGGTAGCGGCCGGGTCGGGCGCCTTGTCTTTCGCTGCGTCGTTGGTATGGGTGCGCGACGCAAGCGCCACCAGGAACAGCACCGGAACGCCCAGCGCCGCCGTCCCGATGAAGAAGGCGTGGTAGCCGAAGGCATCCACGAACGCACCCGAATACCCTGCGATGAACTTGGGCAGCAGGAGCATCAGCGAACTGAACAGCGCGTACTGCGTGGCCGAGTAGCTCACGTTCGTCAGGCTCGACAGGTAGGCGATGAAGGCCGCCGATGCGATGCCGCCGGCCAGGTTGTCGGCCGACACCACCAGCACCAGCGCGGTCAGGTCGTGTCCGCGCGTGGCCAGGCCAGCGAAGAGGAGGTTGCTCGCGGCGCTCAGGACCGCGCCGAGCATCAGCACGCGCATCACGCCGAGTCGCATCGACAGCACGCCGCCGACGAACGCGCCGACCAGCGTCATGATCACGCCGTAGATCTTGCTGACGGTCGCAACCTCGTCCTTGGTGAAGCCCATGTCGACATAGAACGGGTTCGCCATGATGCCCATCACCACGTCGCTGATGCGGTAGACCGCGATCAGCGACAGGATCAGCACCGCCTGCCACCGGTAGCGGCGGATGAAGTCGGCGAAAGGCTCGATGAGCACGCTTTCGAGCCACTCGCCCGCGCTCTTCGGCTTGGGCAGCGCCGCGCGCACGGGTTCGGGCGACAGCAGCACGGTGATCACGCCCACCGCCATCGAGCCGGCCATCACGAGGTAGGCGAACTTCCATGCCCCGTTCTGGTAGCCGGAGAGCCCCGGCAGTTCGGCCCACGCCGCGATCCACAACACGCCTGCACCCGCCCAGATCATCGCGAGGCGGTAGCCGGTCTGGTAGGCGGCGGCCAGCGCGGCCTGCTTGCGCGCGGCGGCGGATTCGATGCGGAAAGCGTCCAGCGCGATGTCCTGCGTCGCCGAGCCGAAAGCCACCAGCACCGCGCACCACACCAGCGGCGGCAGGCCGTCGCGCGGATCGTTGAAGGCCATGCCGCAAAGACCGGCGATCACCGCGAACTGTGCGATCAGGAGCCACCCGCGGCGTCTGCCCAGGAGCGTGGTGAAGGGTGGGACCGGCACGCGGTCCACCAGCGGCGCCCACGCCCATTTGAAGCCGTAGGCCAGCCCGACCCAGCTCAGGAAGCCGATGGTGGTGCGGTCGATGCCAGCTTCGCGCAGCCTGAAGCTCAGCGTGCCGAGCACCAGCAGCAGCGGCAGGCCCGCCGAGAAGCCGAGCGCAAGCATGCGCAGCGTGGCGGGTTCGAGGTAGACCTTCAGCGCATCGCGCCAGGGCAGGGAAGAGGGGGTTTCGGCAGCCGGTGGTGCGGACATGGACTGGCGGTGTTCAGGGTTCCCGCATTATTCCCGCTTGCGTCGGGTCGTCCGCGCCGCCAATGCGCGTTCTGGCGTTGGCATACCGCTTGCAAGGCATCTTGTACACAAGACGGGATGCTTAATGATGGTGCACAAGCAAACGGATGACGCAGCCGGACCGGCGTGGATCACGCGGCTGGCCTCGCCCGTGAAGACGGCCGCGGCCGGCCCGCTGACCGGCCTGCGCTTCGCGGCCAAGGACAACATCGACGTGGCCGGCGTTCCGACCACGGCCGCCTGCCCCTCCTTCGCGCGCACAGCCATGACGCACGCATCCGTGGTGCAGCGCCTGCTCGACGCCGGTGCGGAACTGCTGGGCAAGACCAACCTGGACCAGTTCGCCTGCGGACTCAACGGCACGCGTTCGCCCTACGGCGCGGTGCCGAACAGCTTCGATGCGCGCTACGTTTCGGGCGGCTCCAGCTCGGGTTCGGCTTATGTGGTGGCAAAGGGCGAGGCCGACTTCGCGCTCGGCACGGACACCGCTGGCTCGGGCCGCGTGCCGGCCGGCCTCAACAACATCGTCGGCATCAAGCCTTCGCGTGGACTCCTGAGTGCGCGCGGCGTGGTGCCCGCCGCGCAGAGCGTGGATTGCGTGTCGATCTTCGCGCGCACCGTCGATGTCGCGGCGCGCGTGCTGCAGGCCGCGATGGGCTTCGACGCGGGCGACCCGTATTCGCGCAGCCTCACGCTCGCGACGCAGCCGCTGCCGGCGAGCTTCCGATTCGGCGTTCCGTCGGTGCTGCGCTTCTTCGGGGACGTGCAGGCGCAGCAGGCCTTCGCGCGTGCGATCGAACAGATGTGCGCGCTCGGCGGCACGCCGGTGGAGATCGACTACGCCCCGCTTGCCGAAGCGGCCGCGCTGCTCTACGACAGTGCGCTCGTGGCCGAACGCTACGCCGCGGTGCGCGAGTTCTTCGATGCGCACGAGGCCGAGGTGATCGAACCGGTGCGCGGCATCCTCGCGCAAGGCCGGGGCTACAGCGCTGCCGATTTCGTCGATGCGCGCGTGAAGCTGCAGGCATTGGTCCAACGCACCGCGGCGGTGTGGGACGGCATCGACGTGCTGCTGGTGCCGACTGCGCCGACCCACTACACGATCGAAGCCATGCAGGCCGACCCGGTCGCGCTCAATCGCAACCTGGGCGAATACACGAACTTCGTGAACCTGCTCGACTACGCGGCCATCTCGGTGCCGGCGAGCATTCGCGAGGACGGCCTGCCTTTCGGCATCACGATCATCGGCCGCTGCGGCAGCGACTTCCAGTTGGCTGAACTGGGGCAGCGCTTTCATCACGCCACCTGCCTTCCGCTCGGCGCGACCGGCGAACCGATGCCTGCGCCGCAGGCGTTGCCGATCGTCGCGCCCGCACCAACAGTGCGTGTCGTCCTGGTTGGCGCACATCTCTCCGGCATGCCGCTCAATGGCCAGCTGATCGAACGCGGTGCACGACTGCTGCGTGCGACGCACACCGCGCCGCAGTACCGCCTCTACGCACTGCCCGGCACGGTGCCGCCAAAGCCGGGGCTGCTGCGCGTGCCTTCGGGCGAAGGCGCGGCCATCGCGGTCGAGGTCTGGGAGATGCCGCTTGCGCATTACGGCAGCTTCGTCGCGCTCATTCCGGCACCGCTCGGCATCGGGAGCCTGACGCTGGCCGACGGCAGCAGCGTGCAGGGCTTTCTCTGCGAGGCGCTGGCCGTGCAGGGCGCCGAAGACATCACGCACCACGGCGGCTGGCGCGCCTACATCGCATCGCGCACCGCGCAGACCGCCTGAACCCTCCTATCCAACTTCGAACTCTCTGGAGTACTCCATGGCCCGTTCCGACTCTCCCCTGACTCCCCAAACGCCGGCCTCGCGTCGCCGCGTGCTCCAGGCCGGCGCCGCCGGATTGGCCGTGCTTGCCGCACCGGCGCTGGTGCGCGCGCAGACCTCTCCGAAGATCCGTATCGGCTACTGGCCCATTGCAGCGGGGCTGCCTTTCTATGCCGCGGTGGAGCAGGGCTACTTCAAGAGCGCCGGCCTCGATGTCGAGGTGCAGCGCTTCGCCGGCGCGCAGCAGATCATGGAAGCGATGCTTTCCGACCGCTGCGACGGCAGCGCCAACGGCACCGGCTCGGCCAACATCGCCATCGGCGAGATTGCCGCGCCGGGCAGCTTCAAGATCTTCTGCTCCAACCCGAGCAACGCGAAGAACGTGCTCGACCAGATGCTGGTGCCGGCCGCTAGCACCGCCAAGACCATGGCCGACCTCAAGGGCAAGCGCGTCGCCTCGGGGCCGGGCATCCAGAACGTGACGCTCGCCAAGACGATCCTCGAACGCGGCGGCGCAACCGGCGCAACCGTCGTCGAACTGCCGATCGGCCAGCATGTCGCGTCGCTCGCGGCGGGGCAGGTTGACGGCTGCTACACGCTGGAGCCGACCGGCACCATCGGGCGACTGAACGGCAGCACCCGCGTGCTCGAATCCGGCGTGATCGCGAAGTACGTGCTGGGCGATCCGATGGCACCGTGGTTCGGCGGCTCGGCGTCGCTCACTTCGGCCTTCATCAAGAAGAACCCCGAGGCCGCGAAGAAATTCATCACCGCCTACGGCCAGGGCGTGGCCTTCGTGCGCAACAAGCCGGCGGAAGCGCGCCAGTTCCTCAAGGGTTACACCGCCATCGAAGGGCCGCTCACCGCCGAGGTGCCCCTGGCGGCCTACACGATGTACAACGAGTTCACGCCGGCCGACGTCGCGTACTTCCAGAAGTTCTTCGATCTGTTCTCGGAAAAGGGCATCTTCTCGTCGCGCCTGATGGTCGACACGATGCTCTACAAGGGGTGATGCGATGAGCGCCACGCCCTGGGCCGCGCCCGCCGCATCGCAAGCCGCCGCGCCGCCGCGCGCATCGCACTGGGGCAAGGCACTGCCCTTCATCGGGCCGGTCGTGCTCTTCATCGTGTGGGACCTCGCGGTTCGCCTCGGCCTCATCAAGGCGATCCTGCTGCCGATGCCCTCGGACACCATCGCCACGCTGCTGACCGGTCTTGCGGGCGGCGCGCTGCTGACCGACTTCGCGGTCACGGTCTGGCGCACCTTGCAGGCCTTCCTGATCGCGGCGGTCGTCGGCGTGCCGCTGGGCGTGCTGCTCGGCAGCAATGAGAAGGCCTATCGCAGCGTCGAGTTCCTGATCGACTTCTTCCGCTCCACACCGTCCTCCGCGCTGATCCCGCTCTTCCTGATGATCTTCGGCGTCTCGGACGTCAACAAGGTCGCGATCGCCGCGTTCGGCGCCATGCTGATCGTGGTGTTCAACAGCGCCTATGGCGTGATGAACGCACGCAAGCAGCGCGTGATGGCCGCGAAGGTGATGGGCGCATCGCGCTGGCAGATCTTCCGCGACGTGCTGGTGTGGGAGAGCCTGCAGCCGAGCTTCGTCGGCCTGCGCTCGGCGGTCTCGATGGCGCTGGTGATCGTGATCGTCGCCGAGATGTTCATCGGCTCCGACAGCGGCCTCGGCCACCGGATCATCAACTCGCAGCAGGTGATGAACGTGAAGGACATGTACGCATCGATCCTCGCGGCCGGCGCGCTGGGCTATGCGCTGAACATCCTCTTCCTGCTGGCCGAGAGGCGCATCGTGCACTGGAGCGGGCGATGAGAACCGAAGGCAACGTCATCAACGGCCCGGTCTATGCCGATGTGCCGACACCGGCTTTCCAGCCCGGACCCGCCGGCACGCACATCACGATCCGCGGGCTCACCAAGTACTTCGCGGGCTGGCCGCTGTACGAGAACTTCGATCTCGACATTCCGAAGAACAAGATCGTCTCGGTCTTCGGCCCCAACGGCTGCGGCAAGTCCACGCTGATCAACATGATCGCGGGGCTGATCCCGATCGACTCGGGCGAGATCCTGTTCGACGGCAAGTCGCTCAAGGACACCAAGATCGGCTACGTCTTCCAGAACTACCGGGAAGCGATGTTCCCGTGGATGCGGACCATCGACAACATTGCCTATCCGCTGAAGCTGGAAGGCCGATCAAAAGCGGAAGTCGACCGCCGCATGCAGGAACTCGTGGCCTCGTTCGATGTGAAGTTCGACCTCAACCGATATCCGTACGAACTCTCGGGCGGGCAGCAGCAGACGGCCTCGATCATGCGGGCGCTGGCGCCCAACCCCGAGGTGCTGTTTCTCGATGAACCCTTCTCCGCGCTCGACTTCGAGATGACGCTCTTCATCCGCGAAAAGCTGCAGGAAGTGTTCATGCAGACCGGCACCACGATGCTGCTGGTCTCGCACGATCTCGAAGAGGCGGTGTACCTGGCCGACCAGGTGCTGCTGTTGACGAAGCGGCCGACGAAGGTGGCCGAGATCCTTGACTACCGGGACGGGAGGCCCCGCACGCTCGAAACGCTGAGCGCCGCGAGCTTCGTCGCGATGAAAAAGCTCAGCCTCGAAATCTTCCAGCGCGAAGTGCGCCGCTGAAGGGAGCCGCCATGACCCCCGCTCAGATCGAAGCCTACGTTGACGCCACATCCACTGCACTCGGTATGCGGCTTCGGCCCGATCACCGGGCGGGTGTTCTGCGCTACTTCGCACTCGCGGCGGAGTTCGCCGCCGTCATCGATGCAGTGCCGCTGGAGCCGCACCACGAGCCGGCTGTGGCTTTCTCGCCGGTCGTGCCGAGGGAGAAAGAGCAATGAAGGCCGCCGAGATCGTGCTCAAGGATGCGACTTCGATGGCCGAGGCGGTGCGCTCCCGCGTGGTGAGCGCCGGTGCGCTGGTGCAGGCGAGTCTCGATCGCATCGCAGCGACAGACGTGCGCATCAACGCGTTCACCGATGTGGTCCGCGAACGTGCACTGCGGCGCGCATCGCAGATTGATGAGTCACTCGCATCCGACAGGGGCGCGCGCACCCGCGAACTGCCGTTGTTGGGCGTGCCCTTCGCGGTGAAGAACCTCTTCGACATCGCCGGCCTGCCGACGCTCGCGGGCTCGAAGATCGAGCGCGAGGCGACGCCGGCGCGCAGCGATGCCGCGTTGGTGCGACGGCTGGAGAGCGCGGGCGCAGTCCTCGTCGGTGCGCTCAACATGGACGAGTACGCCTACGGATTCACCACCGAGAACGGCCATGTCGGCGCGGCGCACAACCCGCATGACCTGTCGCGCATCGCAGGCGGATCGTCGGGAGGCTCCGGTGCGGCCGTGGCGGCGGGTCAGGTGCCGATCACACTCGGGTCGGACACCAATGGATCGATCCGCGTGCCGGCATCGCTGTGCGGCGTGTTCGGGCTCAAGCCGACCTTCGGACGCTTGCCGCGCACCGGGAGCTACCCCTTCGTGTCGAGCCTCGACCATCTCGGGCCTTTCGCGCGATCGGTGCGCGATCTCGCAACCGCGTATGACGCCATGCAAGGCCCCGAAACGCTGGGGCCGCGCGACCCCGGATGCGCGCAGCGAAGCATCGAGCTCGCGACCCCGGCCTTGGGGCATGGCCTGCACGGATTGCGCATCGGCGTGCTCGGTGGCTGGTTCCGCGAACGTGCGCAGCCCGAGGCGCTCACCGCGGTTGATTCCGTCGCGCAGGCCCTGGGAGCGAATCACACGGTGGAACTGCCGTTGGTCGAGGCGGGACGCGCTGCCGCTTTCCTCATCACGAACAGCGAAGGCGCAGCATTGCATTTGCCGGACCTGCGCACACGAGCGCAGGACTTCGAGCCGCTGTCGCGCGACCGCTTTCTGGCGGGCGCGCTGCTGCCGGCGGCGTGGGTCGCACGTGCACAGCGCGTGCGGCGCCTCTATGCGGAGCAGGTGGCGCGCCTGCTGGATCGCTTCGACATCCTCCTGGCTCCAGCGACACCCTGCGCTGCGACGCCGATCGGCGCCGAATGGTTTGAGCTGGGGGGCCAGCGCCTGCCGGTGCGCCCCAACATGGGTGTGCTGACGCAGCCCATCTCGTGCATCGGCCTGCCGGTATGCGCAGTGCCAGTGTGGGGCGCGCACCCCAGCCTGCCGATCGGCGTGCAGGTGATCGCCGCGCCATGGCGCGAAGACCTCGTGCTGCGCGTTGCCGCGGCACTCGAATCGGCGGGCATTGCGCAGGCGCCCGTCGCACCGCTTTGAAGGAGGCCCAGACGATGACGCCCCTGATCAATCTCCCCGAGGTCGTGGCTGAAGTCACGGCCGCCTTCGACCGCTACGAAGACGCGCTGGTGAACAACAAGGTCGAGGTGCTCGACGAGCTGTTCTGGCACAGCCCGCACACGCTGCGCTACGGCGCGACCGAGAACCTCTACGGCTACGCCGAGATCCAGGCATTCCGCGCCGCGCGCCCTTCGCAGGGGCTTGCGCGCGAGGTCCTGCGCACCGTGATCACCACCTACGGCCTCGACTTCGCGACCGCCAACATCGAATTCCGCCGCGAAGGAAGCACAACGACGGGGCGCCAGAGCCAGACATGGATGCGCACTGCCCAAGGCTGGCGCGTGGTGGCCGCGCACGTGAGCCTTTTGGGCTGATTCCGGTCCCTTTTTGGCGCATTCCCGTTGGTACGGTTTATGCACACCATCTTGTATCCAAGTTAGGCCTCAGCGCCCTCCGACCCTTCACTTCCAGGAGCCTGCACCATGAGCCAGTTCAATCGTCGCGATTCCCTCAAGTCCCTTGCAGCACTTGCGTCGGCGACGACGCTCGGCGGCTGGAGCGTGCTCGCCAACGCGCAGAAGCCGATGACGGTCGGCGTGATCTACGTCGGTCCGCGCGACGACTACGGCTACAACCAGGCGCACGCGCAGGCGGCGGCCGAGCTCAAGAAGATGCCCGGCATCAAGGTGGTCGAGGAAGAGAACGTGCCCGAGACCGCGGCCGTGCAGAAGACGATGACCGGCATGATCGCGCAGGACGGCGCGACGCTGCTCTTTCCGACGTCGTTCGGCTACTTCGACCCGCACATCCTCGCCGTCGCGCCGAAGAACCCCGATGTCCGCTTCTCGCACTGTGGCGGCCTCTGGACCGAAGGCAAGCATCCGAAGAACGTCGGCAGCTTCTTCGGCTACATCGACGAGTGCCAGTACCTCAACGGCGTGGTCGCCGGCCACATGACGAAGAGCAACAAGATCGCCTTCGTCGCCGCGAAGCCCATTCCGCAGGTGCTGCGCAACATCAACGCCTTCACCATGGGCGCGCGATCGGTCAAGCCGAACATCACCTGCAGCGTCATCTTTACCGGCGACTGGTCGATGGCGGTCAAGGAAGCGGAAGCCACCAACAGCCTCGCCGATCAAGGCTGCGATGTGTTCACGATGCACGTCGACGGCCCGAAGGTGGTGGTCGAGACGGCCGCCAAGCGCGGCAAGATGGTCTGCGGTTACCACGCGAGCCAGGCGAAGCTCGCGCCCAACGCCTACCTGACCGGCGCGGAGTGGAACTGGCTCACCGCCTACAAGACCATCATCGACGCGGCGCAGACCGGAAAGCCACATCCCAACTTCCTGCGCGGCGGCCTGAAAGAGGGCTACGTGAAGATGTCGCCCTACGGCCCGATGGTGACCGACGCTGCGAAGAAGAACGCCGACGACATCAAGGCCAGGATGCTCGCGGGCACATTCGACATCTTCCAGGGGCCGCTCAAGGACAACAAGGGCAATGTCGTGATCGCAGCCGGCAAGACGCTCAAGCAGACCGATCTCGAACTGGAAAAGATGAACTACCTCGTCGAAGGGGTCGTGGGCTCCGTAGGCTGAGCGCGGTTCTTTCCAGCGCAGCGAGCCGACGATGCCCAGCGCATTGAAAGAGATCGCCCTGCCGGTGTTCGCCATCGCGGCGGCGCTGCTGCTGTTCGGCGTGTTCGTCTGGTTCGCCGGCGTGAGCCCCGTGGATGTCTGGGTCATCCTCTTCAAGGGCGCGTTCGGCGACTGGTTCTCGTGGCAGAACACCTTGCAGCGCGCGGCGCCGTTGATGCTCACCGCGCTGTGCGTTGCGATTCCGGCGCGCGCGGGGCTGGTGATCATCGGTGGCGAAGGTGCGCTGGTGCTCGGTGGATTGGCCTGCGCGGCACTGCCTTATGTGCTGCCGCTGCCGGCGAACATCGTGGGGACCTTCGCGCTCTGCGTCGCTGGTGCAATCGCCGGCGGCGCGTGGATCGCCCTTGCCGGGTGGCTGCGGCAATACCGCGGCATCAACGAGACCATCAGCAGCCTGCTGCTGGCGTACGTGGCGATCGGATTCTTCAAGCACTTCGTCGAAGGCGCACTGCGTGATCCGGCAAGCCTGAACAAGCCGGCGACGCGATCGCTCGCGGAGGGCCTTGGCATTGGCGGCATCGGCGGTTCGGATGTGCATTGGGGGTTGGTGATCGGCATCGTCGCCTGCATTGCCTCGGGGCTGTGGCTGCGCTTTACCGCATCGGGCTTTTCGGTGCGTGTGGTCGGCGGCAACCCGCGTACGGCGCAACTCGTTGGCTTGCCGGCCAACCGATTGATCCTTGCCGCGTGCGGGCTCGGTGGTGCATGCGCTGGCGTCGCTGGTGCGGTCGAGGTCGCTGCCGTCCACACCAACGCCAACGCGTCGCTGATCGCGGGATACGGTTACGCCGGCATCCTCGTTTCGTTCATTGCGCGGCACAACCCGGTCGCGATCATTCCGGTGGCGATCCTCTTCGGCGGATTCGGCGCGGCCGGCAGCCTGCTGCAGCGGCGGCTCGGCTTGCCGGATGCGTCCGTGCTGGTGCTCCAGGGCATGGCCTTCGTCCTGATCCTCGCGAGCGAAGGGCTGCGCATGGTCGACTGGAAGGCGCTGCTGAAGAACCGCCCGCCCCTCGCGCCACGCGGCCCCGCGATCGCGACGGAGGTCACGCCATGACGGCCGACCAGTGGGTCGCCCTCTTCGCGGCCATCGTCGGTGGCGCGCTGCGCGTTGGGGCGCCGTTTCTCTTCGTGAGTCTCGGCGAGTGCCTCACCGAGAAATCGGGCCGCATCAACCTCGGGCTGGAAGGCGTGCTCGTGCTCTCGGCCATGGCGTCGTTCGGCGGTGCGTGGCTCACGGATTCCGCATGGCTGGGCGCGCTGATCGGCGCGGTCGTCGGCGCGATGCTGGCACTCCTGCATGGCCTCCTGTGCTCGCTCGACCGTGTGAACGACGTCGCGACCGGCATCGCGCTGATGCTGTTCGGCACTGGCCTTGCGTTCTATCTCGGCAAGCCGCTCATCCAGCCGCAGGCACCGCAACTGCCATCGATCCCGCTCGGCAACTGGAGCGACAACCCGGTCATCCGCTCGGCACTGCAGGTCAATGCACTGGTGCCGATCGGCATCGCTATCGCGGTCCTGCTGTGGTGGGGCTTCGCGCGCACGCGGATCGGCCTCCTGGTGCGCATGGCGGGCGATTCGGCAAACGCGACGCGGGCGCTCGGCTACTCGGTCTCGGGGCTACGGATCGCGGCGACGACCGCGGGCGGCTTCATCGCAGGACTCGGCGGTGCGTCGCTCACGCTGTTCTATCCGGGGAGCTGGAACGAAGGCATCTCCAGCGGACAAGGGCTGATCGCGGTCGCACTGGTGATCTTCGCGCGCTGGAGCCCGTTGCGCTGCATCGGCGCGGCGCTGCTTTTCGGTGGCGCGGGTGCGATCGGGCCGGCGCTGCAGTCGATCGGGGTGGGCTGGGGGTATCACTTGTTCAACACGGTGCCCTACCTGCTCACGCTCGTGATCCTGGTGCTGACCTGCAAGCCGGGCAAGGTGGCCGTTGGAAGTCCCGGCGAGTTGTCTTCCACACGATGAACACCATGAAAACGACACACGTTGCGGCGGAGCCTTATCTCTGGCCCTACAACGGCGCGCTGCGGCCGGACAACACCGCGCTGATCGTCATCGACATGCAGACCGACTTCTGCGGGGAAGGTGGCTATGTCGACGTGATGGGCTACGACCTCTCGCTGGTGCAGGCGCCGATCGAACCGATCCGCCGCACGCTGGCGCGGATGCGAGCACTGGGCTTTCACATCATTCACACGCGCGAGGGCCATCGCCCCGATCTCGCGGACCTGCCAGCCAACAAGCGGTGGCGCTCGCGGCAGATCGGTGCCAATGGCGTCGGCATCGGCGACGCAGGCCCCCGCGGCCGCATCCTCGTTCGCGGCGAGCCGGGGTGGGAAATCATTCCCGCGCTCGCGCCGATCGAGGGCGAAGCGGTGATCGACAAACCGGGCAAGGGCTCGTTCTACGCGACCGATCTCGAACTGGTGCTGCACACGCGCGGCGTGGAGAACATGATCCTCGCCGGCATCACCACCGACGTGTGCGTGCACACCACCATGCGCGACGCGAACGACCGCGGCTTCGAATGCCTGCTGCTGTCGGACTGCACGGCCGCGACCGACCACGGCAACCATCTCGCGGCGCTCAAGATGATCACGATGCAGGGCGGCGTGTTCGGTGCCCACGCGACCTCGGGCGCGTTGCTCGAAACGCTCGCGACGTTCTGAGAAAGGCCACGCCACCATGATTGCGCCCGTCGATCCGCTTCCCCCCGCCACCGGCGCGCTCGCGCTGGACACCTACGAGCTCACCAAGCGCTTCGGCAGCTTCACCGCGATGGACCGCGTGACGATGCGCGTCGAGCCCGGCACCGTCCATGCACTGCTCGGCGAGAACGGCGCCGGCAAGAGCACGCTCGTCAAATGCGTCGCGGGCTACCAGCGGGCCGAGGAGGGCAGCATCCTCATCGACGGACGCGAGCAGGACATCGCCAATCCGATCGTCGCGCGCGCGCTCGGCATCGGCATGGTCTACCAGCACTTCACGCTCGCGCCGGGCATGACGGTGGCCGAAAACCTGCTGCTGGCCGGCGGGAAGACGCCTGCCTTGATCGACTGGAAGCGCAAGCGCGCGGAGCTCAAGGACTTCCTCGCGACCACGCCGTTCAGTCTCGATCTGGACGTGCGACCCGCCGAGCTGGCCGCAGGCGAAAAGCAGAAGCTGGAACTTCTCAAGCAGCTGTACCTGAAGCCGCGCCTGCTGATCCTCGACGAACCGACCTCCGTGCTGACACCGCAGGAGGCCGACGAGGTTCTGGGCCATGTACGCGAATTCGCGCTGAGCGGCATGTGCACCGTGCTCATCATCACGCACAAGTTTCGCGAGGTGATGGCCTATGCCGACAGCGTGACGGTGCTGCGCCGCGGCAAGGCGGTGCATCACTGCAAGGTGCCGGACACCGACCCGGCACGGCTCGCCGCCGCGATGATGGGCGAGGGCGAAGCGCCGCCGCCCGAAGTCGACACGCCACCCCCTCCGGAACGCGCCCTCCATCTGGTGACGCCGACCCGTGCAGACGCGGCCGTCGCGCTCAAGGTGGAACGGCTGAGCGCGCAAGGCGATCGCGGCACGCTCGCCGTGCACGACCTGAGCCTGGAGGTCCGCAGCGGCGAGATCCTCGGCGTGGCGGGCGTATCGGGGAATGGCCAGCGCGAGCTGGTCGAGGCGCTGGTCGGCCAGCGCCCGCGCCTCGGCGGGCAGGTCACCGTGATGGGCGAACCCTACGGTGCGCGCCGCGAGGAGAATCGCCGCTTGAAGGTGCGAAGCCTTCCCGAAGAGCCGTTGCGCAATGCCTGCGTGGGCGATCTCAGCGTCTCGGAAAACATGGCACTGCGCGATTTCGACCAGCCACCGCTGGCCTGGAAGGCGACGGGCGCGGACGTGCTGAACTTCCCGGTCTGGCGAAGCCGCGCACGCGAGTGGATCTCGGAATACGGCGTCAAGACGCAGGGCGAGGGTGCGCCGATCCGGAGTCTCTCTGGCGGCAACGTGCAGCGCGCGGTGCTGGCGCGGGAGCTTGCCGGCGACGTCAATGTGTTGATCGCGGCGAACCCGGTGTTCGGGCTGGACTTCGCGGCGGTCGCGGAGATCCACAGCCGTATCAAGCAGGTGCGCGCACGCGGCGGCGCGGTGCTGCTCCTCAGCGAGGACCTCGACGAGCTGCTCGAAATGGCCGACCGCATCGTCGTCATGAGCGAAGGCCGGGTGGTCTTCGAGACACCCGCCGCCACGGCAGAGCGCCATGTGCTCGGCGCCCACATGGGCGGCGGCGACCATCAGCACGCGGCTGCCGCATAACCCTTCGAGCATTGACATGCAGATCGACGCCAATCCGTTCGCCTACGAGTTCGACATTGCGAAGACCGCGCTCGTGCTGATCGACATGCAGCGCGACTTCATCGAGCCCGGCGGCTTCGGCGAAACGCTGGGCAACGATGTGTCGCTGCTCGAAGCCATCGTGCCGGCAACGCGCCGGGCGCTCGAAGCGTGGCGTGAGGCGGGCGGCCTGGTCGTGCACACGCGCGAGGCGCACAAACCCGATCTATCGGACTGCCCACCCGCGAAGCGCAACCGCGGCAATCCGACCCTGCGCATCGGCGACGAGGGGCCGATGGGCCGCATCCTCGTGTTGGGCGAACCCGGCAACCAGATCATCGAGGCGCTCGCGCCGCTCGAGGGCGAGATCGTGGTCGACAAGCCCGGCAAGGGTGCGTTCTACGCCACCGGCCTGCACGAGATGCTCAAGCGTCGTGGCATGACGCACCTCATCTTCGGCGGCGTGACCACCGAGGTCTGCGTGCAGACCAGCATGCGCGAGGCCAACGACCGTGGCTACGACAGCCTGCTGCTCGAAGATTGCACCGAGAGCTACTTTCCCGCCTTCAAGGCGGCGGCCATCGAGATGATCCGCGCGCAGGGCGCGATCGTCGGTTGGACCGCGCCAAGCAACGCACTGCTCGCCGCGCTCGGCAAGCACTAACATCCCATTCGTGTCGAACGTTCGATCTCCTTCCGACCCCACTGCCGCTGCGTCGCAGGACGCGGCCTTTCGCACGCGTGCCGACCAGGTCTATGCGCAACTGAAGCGCGACGTGGCTGAGTTCAGCCTGGTGCCGGGCGACCGGTTTACGGAGAACGAGATCAGCGAGCGACTCGGCGTTTCACGCACGCCGGTGCGGCAGGCGCTTTTCAGGCTCCAGCAGGAGGGCTTCGTCGAGGTGCTCTTCCGTAGCGGCTGGCGGGTGCTGCCTTTCGACTTCGACCAGTTCGAACAACTCTATGACCTGCGCATGGTGCTGGAGACCACCGCGGTGCATCGGCTCTGCGAAAGCGACCATCGCGTGGACCGCAGCCTGCTCGACAGTCTCGCCAACATCTGGCTGGTGCCGGTCGCGCAGCGCAGCGCGGACACGGTGCAGGTCGCGCAGTGGGACGAGGCCTTCCACTGCTCGCTGGTTGAAGCCGCCGGCAACGCCGAGATGGCGCGCGTGCATCGCGACGTGACCGATCGGATCCGCATCATTCGCCGGCTCGACTTCACCAAGCAGCCGCGCATCGACGCGACCTACGACGAGCACGCGAAGATCCTGAAGGCGATCCGCGCCAATCGCGGCGATCAGGCCGCGATGCTGCTGCGCGCGCACATCGAGACCAGCCAGGCCGAGGTCCGCAAGATCACGCTGCACCAAGTGCACATGGCGCGCCACACAGGCCGCGCCAGGCGCCCCAGTCGCTGAGCAATATCGCGAACCCAGGAATCCCGCGGAACCGGCTCCGCCGGGCCGCCGGGATTGCCCCCGGAGAGGGCGTGCCCGAGCCACACGAAGTGGGCGAGGCTGGGGGAGAGCCCCTATTCAGCGGTGATGCCGCCGCGCTGCACGACGTCGGCCCAGCGCTTTTCATCCCTTGCGATCAGCGCGCCGAATTCCTCTGGCGTCGATGCGGCGGGCACCATGCCCTGCGCTTCGAAGGCCGTCGCGACTTCAGGCTGCCTGAGGATGGCGCCGATCTCCTTGTTAAGCCGCGCGACGACGGCAGGCGGGGCGCCCTTGGGCGCGAGCACGCCATACCACATGTCGACGTTGCCGCCCTTGATGCCGGCTTCCGCCAGCGTCGGCACGTTCGGCAGTTGCGGCAGACGCTTGTCGCTGCCGGTGGCGATGGCCTTGAGCTTGCCGGCCTGAATCTGCTGAAGTGCCACGTGCACCGGCAGGAACATGTAGTCGATGCGCCCGCCGAGCAGATCGGTCACCGCGCCGGCCGTGCCCTTGTACGGCACATGCAGCATCTCGGTGCCGGTGTTCTGCATCAGCAGCGACATGGCGAGGTGGTGCGGCGTGCCGACGCCGGGAGTTGCGTAGGTCAGCTTGCCCGGTGCCGCCTTGGCTGCGGCCACCATCTGCTGCACGGTGGTCAACTTCTGCACGTTCGGGTTGGTCACCAGCAGCAGTGTGCCCCACGAGGTGAGCGACACCGGCGTGAAGTCAGCCACCGGATCGTAGGCGAGCGTCTTGTAGAGGCTCTTGTTCATCACCAGCGTGTTGACCTGCACCATCAGCGTGTAGCCGTCGGGCTTGGCGCGCGCGACTTTCTCGCTGCCGATGTTGCCGCTCGCGCCCGGGACGTTCTCGACGATCACCGGCTGGCCGAGCACGGCGGGCAGCCGTACCGACAACTGCCGCGCGATCAGGTCGATGCCGGTGCCGGGCGTGTAGGGGACGACCAGCGTGATGGGCTGGTCGGGCCATGCGTGAGCGGCCATGGCGCTGGCGCCCAGCAGCATGGCGCCGAGGAATTTCGTGAGTTTGCGCATCGTGTCTCCGTCGTCGTTTGTCGTTTTACAGATAGGAAGGCCGTGCCTTCAGGGCGGCCGGGTCGTAACCCGCCACGCGCTTGTAGTTGTCCGAGATCGCCTGCAGCTCTGCCTGTGTGACGAAGTCGTCGAGCCGATCGAATCGCCGTCCGCCGGAGCGTTCGAACACTTCGCGCAGGATCGCGTCGGGCGGATTGGTCCGGTTGGTCAGCACCACGTTGGTGGTCGCCTTCACCCGCACGCTGTCGTATTCCTCCAGTGCGGCATTGCCGACGCCGAGCCGGCGCAGTGCGCCCGCGAGATAGCGCGCATCGATGATCGCCTGCCCCGCGCCATTCGACCCGCGCGGCACCATCGGGTGCGCCGCGTCGCCGAGCAGCGTCACGCGGCCGTGCGTCCACTTGGGCAGGGGGTCCTGGTCGACCATCGGGTATTCGAGGATCGAATCCGACGAACGAATCAGCGCGGGCACGTCGAGCCAGTCGAAGTGCCAGTTCTCGAAGGCGGGGAGGAAGTCCTCGAGGCGACCGGGACGGCTCCAGTCCTGCAACGCGGGCTTTGGTGCGTGGATCTCCGCAACCCAGTTGATGAGCTGGTTGCCCTCACCGTCCACGTTGTCGCGGATTGGGTAGATCACCATCTTGCCCTCGTCGAGCCAGCCTGCGCGCACCATGCTTGCGCCGGAGAGGAAGGGCTTGTGCTTCGCGGTGCCGCGCCACATGTTGACGCCCGAGTAGCGCGGCGCGCCTTCGTTGGGATAGAGCTGCTTGCGCAGGACCGAATGGATACCGTCGCAAGCCACCGCGATGGTCGCGTGCACGCTCGGCAGCGATGAGCCGTCGGGTGCTGTAAACCGTGCGGTGACGCCTGTGTCGTCCTGGTCCACCCCGGCGCAGCGATGTCCGCACACCACGGCATCGGCGCCGAGGCGCTGCCGGGTCGCGGCCAGCAGCACGGAGTGCAGGTCGCCGCGATGGATGGAGTACTGCGGCCAGTCATAGCCAGCGGTGGTGCCGGCCGCTTCGCGGAAAACGAGCTGGCCGTGCGAATTGAAGAAAACCGCTTCCTTGGTGCGGACCGCGACAGCATCGAGCACCGCCTTCAGACCGAGTTCGCTCAGTTCGCGCACCGCATGCGGCAGCAGGTTGACCCCGACGCCCAGCGGCTTGAGTTCGGGCACCGCCTCGTAGACGCGGCACGGAATGCTGGCTTGATGCAGGCTCAGCGCCAGCGTGAGCCCACCGATGCCGGCGCCCAGCACGATGACTTCGGTTTCTTTGCTCATGTCGATCTGCCTTGTCTCTGTCTTCGGTCAACAAACAGTGGATTAGACCGGTTCGAAGATCATCTGAGAAATTTAGATGTCGTATGGATTTATCATTAATTGATATGAATTTGTCGACCCGCCAGATGCGCGCCTTTCTCCACGTTGCACGCATCGGCAACTTCACGCGAGCGGCTGAGCAGGCGCACATGACGCAGGCGGGCCTGAGCACGCTGGTCCGCGAGATGGAGCGGCAACTCGGCTGCCGGCTCTTCGACCGTACGACGCGCGTCGTCAATCTCACTGCCTCCGGCCGGCGGCTGCTGCCGGTGGTGGAGCGCGTGGTGACCGACCTTGACGACGTGACCGCGCATCTGGGCGCGGAAGGCGATGCCGCAAGGCAGACACTGCGCATCGCCGCGACGCCGCTGGTGTCGTCTCATCTGCTGCCGCAGGTCTTTCACCAATTCCGGCAGAGCCATCCCGCGGTGAGCCTGAGGCTCTTCGATGCCGATCTGCGGGATGTGCAGGACATGGTGGTCAATGGCGAGGCGGACATGGGCCTCGGCTTCTTCTTCAAGGCCGCGCCCGGACTGGAGCGATCGCCGGTCGGCCGGTTCCACCTGATGCGCGTGGCGCCGGCTGGGCCGGACCAAGACGTGTCGACCCCTGGCGCCGTCCCGTGGTCGGTATTGCGCTCCGAAGAACTGCTGGGCCTGCCGCCGAGCAATCCGATCCAGAAAGTCATCGACGGCCACCTCGCGACCATCGGCCGTGCGGATGCGCAGCGGCCGACCTTCAACTTCTTCGGCACCCTGATCTCGATGGTGGAATCCGGCTTCGGCAATGCCGTGATGCCAACCTTTGCGCTGGCGGCGTGTCGCCGTCACCGGGTGCGTACCGATGTGCTGGTCCGGCCCAAGGTCGCAATGGACTTCTACCGCATCACCAAGCGCGGCGCGATGGAGTCGGAGGCGATGCAGGCATTCGGCGCGACGCTGACGGCGGCGCTGCCCGCGCTGTCGCGCTGAGCGGCCCGGCGTTCAAAGGTTGAAGTCGTAATCGACCGTGATCGGCGCGTGGTCGCTGAACTTGATCGTCTTGAAGATCGATTCGGTGCGCGCGAGCTTGGCGATGGCCGGCGTCGCCAGGTGATAGTCCAGACGCCACCCCACGTTGTTCGCGTAGGCCTGGCCCCGGTTGCTCCACCAGGTGTAGGCCTCGCCGGTGGTCTCGGGCTTGAGCATGCGGTAGACGTCGACGAGCCCGGCGCCCTCCGCGCCGACGTCGAGCAGGCGAGTCATCCAGGCGCGCTCTTCCGGAAGGAATCCGCTGTTCTTCTGGTTGCCGCGCCAGTTCTTCAGGTCGATTTCCTTGTGCGCGATGTTGATGTCGCCGCACAGGACGAACTCACGATCCTTCTTGAGCGCCACGAGGTGCGGAAAGAAGCCCTTGAGAAAGCGGAACTTCGCTTCCTGCCGTTCCTCACCGGAGGAGCCGCTCGGGAAGTAGCAGCTGATCACCGAGAACTTGCGCTTGGGCGTGTCGAAGCGCACTTCGAGATAGCGGCCCTCTGCGTCGAATTCCGCATCGCCCCAGCCGATCACGATGTCGCTAGGCGCGTGCCTGGTGTAGACCGCGGTACCGGAGTAGCCTTTCTTTTCGGCGAAATGGAAATGGCCCTTCAGGCCTGCCATTTCTTCGAAGCGACCCTCGATGTCGCTGGCCTGGACGCGGGTTTCCTGCATGCAAATACAATCCGGCGCCAGTTCGGCCACCCAGTCGGCAACGCCCTTGGTGGCAGCCGATCGCAGGCCGTTGAGGTTGAGGCTGGTCAGTTTGAACACGAGGACATTCCCTATGGCTGGAGAGTTTGGAGAGGGCGGCGCGCTCGCACAGGAGTTCGTGCAGTTCGCCCTGGAGTCGGGGGTGCTGCGCTTCGGCCAGTTCAAGACCAAGGCCGGTCGCATGAGCCCCTATTTTTTCAACGCGGGCCTGTTTGACGACGGCGCCAAGATCGCGCGGCTCGCCGGATTCTATGCAGACCGCTTGATCGAGAGCGGGCTCGAATTCGACATGATCTTCGGCCCCGCCTACAAGGGCATTCCGCTGGGCGCCACCGTGGCTGCCGAGCTCGCGCGCCGCGGCCGCAACGTGCCGTTTGCCTATAACCGCAAGGAAGCCAAGGACCACGGCGAAGGCGGCACGCTGGTCGGGGCGCCGCTCAAGGGACGGGTATTGATCGTCGACGACGTGATGTCGGCCGGCACCGCGGTGCGTGAATCCATCGCCGCCATCCGGAATGCCGGCGCCACGCCGCACGCAGTCGCGATCGCGCTGGACCGCCAGGAAAAGGCGACCGAGAACGGCGTGGATGTAGACCACAGCGCCGTGCAATATGTACGGAATCAGCTGGGGCTGCAGGTGGTGGCCATCGCGACGCTGGACGACTTGCTACAGTACCTCTCGGGCCGCGCGGACGGAGAGCTGGGCGCCCACCGACAGGGAGTGTTGGAGTATCGGGCGCGCTACGGAGCGCGTTGATTCAACCTTCCCGAAGGGACGGACGTGGCGAGATTCCAGGCATCGTTGTTAGCTTTCATGGCGCTTTCGCTGGCTGCGGCCGGCCAAGTGCAAGCGCAGCAATCCGGTGCGGCTCGCCAGTCGAGCACTCCCAACAGTGCCGGTATCTACAGTTGCATCGATTCAAAGGGCCGTACGATCACCGCGGACCGTCCTATAGCGGATTGCAACGACCGCGAGCAGCGCGAACTGAATCCTAGTGGCACCACGCGCCGCAAGATCGAACCCACCTACACCGCGCGCGAGCAAGCCGAGCGCGAAGAGCGCGAGCGCCAGGCCCAGTTGCAGGCGGCGCGCCAGGTCGAGGAGCGCCGTCGCGAGCGCGCATTGCTGGTCCGTTACCCGAACGCCGCCGCGCATGACCGCGAGCGCGCTGAGGCGCTGGTGCAGATCGACGCGGTGATCACCGCCGCCAGGAAGCGACTGAGCGAACTGGCAGAAGACCGCAAGCGCATCGACGACGAACTCGAGTTCTACAAGAGCGACCCGAGCAAGGCGCCCGGTTCGATCCGCCGCAAGGCCGAGGACAACACGCGAAGCGTCGATGTGCAGAACCGCTTCATCACGGAACAGGAAGAAGAAAAGAAGCGCGTCAACGCGCGCTTCGATGAAGAGCAGGCCCGCCTGAAGCCGCTCTGGGCCGCCAACGCGGCCGCCCAGGCGCAGCGCTGACTGGGCGCCTTGTCGGCGGACTGACACGCAGCGCCGCGAAATGCCGCGGAACCGGCTTCGCCGGGCCGCTGGCATTGCCCCCGGCAGGGGGTTGGCGAAGCGACGCGAAGTGCGGGCAGCCTGGGGGCGAGTTCAGCCCCCGAGTTTGGCTTTCAGCAGCGCATTGACCTGCGCCGGGTTGGCCTTGCCCTGGCTGGCCTTCATGACCTGACCGACCAGCGCGTTGAAGGCCTTGTCCTTGCCGGCGCGGTACTCGTCGATGTTCTTCTGGTTCGTCGCCAGAACGCCATCGATGATCTTTTCGAGCGCGCCGGTGTCGTTCATCTGCTTCAGGCCCTTGGCCTCGATCACACTGTCGACGTCCTGGCCTTCGCCGGTCCAGAGTGCGTCGAACACCTGGCGCGCAGCGTTGTTCGAGATCGTGCCGTCGCTGATGCGCGCGATGAGCTTGGCCAGCTGCACCGCACCGACCGGCGCATCGGCAATGCCGATGTCCTGAAGGTTCAGGCGGCGTGCGATCTCGCCGGTGATCCAGTTGCTCGCCAGCTTGGGCGCGGCGCCGGCGCTCACCGCGTCGTCGAAGTAGCGCGCGAGTGCAGGGCTTTGCGTGAGCTGCGTCGCGTCGTATTCCGACAGGCCGTGTTGCTGCACATAACGCTCGGCCATGGCGCGCGGAAGCTCGGGCATCTCGGCGCGGACGCGCTCGATCCACTCGGCGGCAATGGCCAGCGGCGGAAGGTCCGGATCGGGAAAGTAGCGGTAGTCGGCCGCGTCTTCCTTGGTGCGCATCGCGCGTGTTTCGCCGGTGTCGGGGTCGAACAGCACCGTGGCCTGTTGGATCGCGCGGCCTTCCTCCAGCTCATCGATCTGCCAGCGGATCTCGAAATCGATCGCCTGCTGCATGAACTTGAAGCTATTGAGGTTCTTGATCTCGCGCCGGGTGCCGAGCGGCTCGCCGGGCTTGCGCACCGACACGTTAGCGTCGCAGCGAAAGCTGCCTTCCTGCATGTTGCCGTCGCAGATGCCGATCCAGGTCACGATCTTGTGCAACTCGCGCGCATAGGCCACGGCCTCGGCGGTGGAGCGCATGTCCGGCTCGGTCACGATCTCGAGCAGCGGCGTGCCGGCGCGGTTCAGGTCGATGCCCGACTGACCGATGAAATCTTCGTGCAGCGATTTGCCGGCGTCTTCTTCGAGATGCGCGCGCACCAGGCGCACTGTCTTCTTGTCTTCGCCGAGGAAGAAGCTCACCGAGCCGCCTTGCACGACGGGGATCTCGTACTGGCTGATCTGGTAGCCCTTGGGCAGGTCGGGGTAGAAGTAGTTCTTGCGCGCGAAGATGCTGCGCGGCGCGATGGTGCTGCCCAGGGCCAGGCCCAGGCGGATGGCGCGCTCGACGGCGCCGCGGTTCATCACCGGCAGCGTGCCGGGCAGCGCCAGGTCCACCGCGCAGGCCTGCGTGTTGGGCTCGGCGCCGAAGGCCGTGGGCGCGCGGCTGAAGATCTTGCTCTGGGTGGAGAGCTGCGCATGCGTCTCGAAGCCGATGACGACTTCATAGCCCTGCACCAGCGGGCCGGTGGGGCGGCCCTCCTGGGCGGCGGCGAAGGTGTTGGTCTCGGTGCTCATCTCAGAAGCCGGTGGGCGTGCGTTGGTGCCAGTCGGTGGCCTGCTGGAAGCGGTGGGCGGCGTTCAGCAGCCGGCCTTCGGCGAAGTAGTTGCCGATCAGCTGCAGGCCCACGGGCATGCCGCCGTCGAAGCCGCAGGGCAGCGACAGGCCGGGCAGGCCGGCCAGCGAGCCGGGCAGCGTGAAGACGTCGGCCAGGTAGTCGGCCACGGGGTCGTCGCTGTGCGCGCCGATGGCCCAGGCCACGGTGGGCGCGGCGGGGCCGGCGATCACGTCGCAGTCGCGGAAGGCGGCCTGGAAGTCGTCCGCGATCATGCGGCGCACCTTCTGCGCCTGCAGGTAGTAGGCGTCGTAGTAGCCGTGCGAGAGCACGTAGGTGCCGATCATGATGCGGCGCTTGACCTCGTCGCCGAAGCCTTCGGCGCGGGTCTTCATGTACATCTCGGCCAGGTCCTTGTACTGGCTGGCGCGGTGGCCGAACTTCACGCCGTCGAAGCGGCTGAGGTTGGAGCTGGCCTCGGCCGCGGCAATGATGTAGTACACGGGGATCGCCAGCTCGGTGCGCGGCAGGCTCACTTCGACGCGCTTTGCACCGAGCTTTTCGTACTCGGCCAGCGCGGCGTCGATGGCGGCGCGCACGCCGGGGGCCACGCCGTCGCCCAGGAACTCCTTCGGGACGCCGATGCGCAGGCCGTCGAGCGAGCCGGCCAGGCCCTGCGAGAAGTCCTCGGCCGGGCGGTCCAGCGAGGTGGAGTCGCGGTCGGGGTCGGGGCCGCACATGGCCGACAGCAGCAGGGCGCAGTCCTCTGCCGAGCGGGCCATGGGGCCGGCCTGGTCCAGGCTGGAGGCGAAGGCGATCATGCCGTAGCGGCTGGCGCGGCCGTAGGTGGGCTTGATGCCGGTGATGCCGCAGAAGCTGGCCGGCTGGCGGATCGAGCCGCCGGTGTCGGTGCCGGTGGCGGCGGGCGCCAGGCCCGCGGCCACGGCCACGGCGCTGCCGCCGGAGGAGCCGCCGGGCACGCGCGTCGTGTCCCAGGGGTTGCGCACCGGCACGGCCTTGTCGTGGCCGATGGCCGGCACGGCCACGTTCTCGTTGGCCGAACCCATGGCGAACTCGTCGCAGCTGAGCTTGCCGAGCGTCACGACGCCCGCCTCGGCGAGCTTGCGCACCACGGTGGCGTTGAAGGGCGACTGGTAGCCGGCCAGCATGCGCGATCCGGCGGTGCTGGGCCAGCCGGTGGTCACGAAGATGTCCTTGTGGGCGATGGGCACGCCGGCCAGCGGGCCGGCGCTGCCGGCGGCCAGGGCGGCGTC
>JAGIAI010000024.1 GCA_017744935.1 Variovorax sp. | reverse complement strand
GCTGAGCGCATTGAAGATCCCCGCTTCGCTCATGCCGCAGGTCAAGCCTTCGAGCACTCACTTCGCCGACACCGACGCATCGCTGCTGGGCGCCGCCCTGCCCATCGGCGGCGTGGCCGGCGACCAGCAGGCCGCCCTCTTCGGCCAGGCCTGCTTCGAGGCCGGCATGGCCAAGAACACCTATGGCACCGGCTGCTTCCTGCTCATGCATACGGGCAAGGAGTTCCAGCCCTCGCACAACGGCCTGCTGGTCACCAGCGCCGCGCAGATCAGCGCCACGCCGCAATACGCCATGGAAGGCAGCGTGTTCGTCGGCGGCGCGGTGGTGCAGTGGCTGCGCGACGGCCTCAAGGCCATTCCGGGCAGCGCGCAGGTGCAGGCCCTGGCGCAGAGCGTGCCCGACGCGGGCGGCGTGATGATGGTGCCGGCCTTCACCGGCCTCGGCGCGCCCTACTGGGACGCCGAGGCGCGCGGCATCATCACGGGCCTCACGCGCGGCACCACGGTGGCGCACATCGCGCGCGCGGCGCTGGAGAGCATCGCCTACCAGAGCGCCGCGCTCCTGCAGGCCATGAGCCGCGACGCGGTCGCCGCCGGCGGCACGCCGGTCGCCGAGCTGCGCGTGGACGGCGGCGCGTGCGTGAACAACCTGCTGATGCAGTTCCAGGCCGACCTGCTGGGCATTCCGGTGGTGCGGCCCGAAGTGACCGAGACCACCGCGCTCGGAGCCGCCTACCTCGCCGGCCTTTCGACCGGCTTCTACAGAGACGTGAGCGAACTCTCGAAGCTCTGGCGCGTGGAGCGCCGCTTCATGCCGACCATGAGCCGCGACCGGGCCGACGAAGCGATGGCGCGCTGGGAACGTGCCGTGCGGCAGGCGACTGCGGCCTGAGAGCCACCCGTTACTTCTCTTGCTGCGATGGCGGGGATGCTTCTTTTGAGGCTGTAGGCCGGGTCTCGCCCCGGCCGACAGCATCAAAAAAACAGGAAAGACTTCAAGCGCGCCGCAGCAGCGGCGACTTCGGCAGCCCGCGATAGGCCAGGCAACCCGCCAGCAGCATCCCCGCGACCATCAGCATGACCACGCGATGGGGCTCCACGCCGTGGCGCTCGGCCACACCGGCGACCACGCCCGACAGCGACTGCATGAGCCCCGCGCCGAGGAACATCGCCATGGTGTAGATCGACAGCGCGCGGCCCGTGGTTTCGCTCGGGTATGAGGCGCGCACCTCGGCATACAGCAGCGCGCCATAGCCCCAGAAGATGCCCATGAGGAAGATCAGCGCCACGTTCGCCGCGGCCTGATGCACGAAGGCCATGAGCACGAAAATCGTGGCCTGCGCCAGCGCGAAGGTGACGATGCGCCGGCGCCGCCGCGCCGGGCCGGGGTCGAGCCGGCCGAACACCGAGGGCGCGAACAGCGCGATCACCGACACCACGAGCGCCACGTTGCCGGTCGCGACGAGCGAAAAGCCGTAGCGGTCCATCAGCATCGGGCTCAGCCACAGACCACGCACCGTCAGGAACGAGGCGTAGCCCACCATGCCGATGAGCACGATGCCCCAGGTATGCGGCAGCAGCAACAGGCTGCCGAAACCCTTGAGCGCCTGGGCGAATCCGGGCCGGGGCACGGCGTCGCTGGCCAATGGCGGCTCGTGCACGCGCCAGAAGATCAGCACCCAAGAGAGCGCGCACAGCCCAGCCAGCAAGGCGAAGCCGCTGCGCCAGCCCTGGTGCTGCACCAGCCACGCCAGCGGCGTGCCGGTGAACAGCAGGCCCAGCCCGCCCACGCCCATGCCGATGCCCGAGATGAAGGCGAAGCGGTCGATCGGGAAGTGACGCGAGATGAACACCGTGCTGGCCAGGAACATCGGCGCGCACCCCACGCCGATCAGCAACTGCCCGAGCATGAGCGCGCCATAACTGCCGGCCAGCGCCGACAACGCGGCGCCGATGATCGCGAGCGGAAAGATCGACAGCGCCGTGCGCCGGAGGCCGTAGATGTCCATGCCCACGCCCACCAGCAATTGCGCCACGCCGAACGAGAGTCCGAACAGCCCCGCGAAGGAGCCCAGCGATTGCGCCGAGAGGCCGAAGTCGCGGCGCAGGCCGTCGGCCATGATGCTCGTGACGCTGCGGAAAGCCTGGCTCAACGCGAAGGCCGACAGCAGGCACAACAGCATGGCCCAGAGCTGGCGAGGCGTGGCGGGGGACGGAGGCGATGAAGAAGAAAAGCGAGGAAGGTCGGAGCCGGGCATGGGCGGCGATGCTACCGCCATCGCATGGCCGCACCGGCCGCTACTGCGCCGGCACCAGAAAGTCCTGGCTGATCCGCCACCCGAGTTCGTTCACGCGATCGAGGAACTGCGTCAGGTAGGCATGCAGCCCGGTCGCAAGGATCTCGTCCACCGTCGCGTATTGAAGGTCGGCCAGCAGCTTGCCCGCGCGGCGCTGGGTCTCGGCGCTCTGGTCGTTCTTGACCTTGTCGAGGTTGCTCACCACCTCGATCAGGCTCGCGTGCAGCGACCGCGGCATGTCCGCGCGCAGGATCAGCAGCTCGGCCACGCGTTCGGGCTTGATGACGTCGCGGTACACCTTGCGGTAGACCTCGAAGGCCGAGACGCTGCGCAGGATCGCGCTCCAGTGATAGAAGTCGTACTCCTGGTCTTCCTCGGTCGCGGTGCCGAAGAACTCGCTGTTGAGGGCGTGGAACTTCACGTCGACCAGCCGCGCGGTGTTGTCGGCGCGCTCGATGAAGGTGCCCAGGCGCGAGAAGTAGAAGGCCTCGTCCTGCAGCATGGTGCCGAGCGTCACGCCGCGCGAGAGGTGCGAGCGGAACTTGACCCATTCGAAGAACTGCGCCGGATCGCGCTCCAGGTCGCCCGCGCGCAGCATGCGGTTGACTTCGAGCCAGGTGGTGTTCTGCGTCTCCCAGGCCTCGGTGGTGAGCGCGCCGCGCACCGCGCGTGCGTTCTCGCGCGCCGCGCGCAGGCACGACAGGATGGACGACGGGTTCGACTCGTCCTTGACCATGAACTCCATCACCTCGTCGGGCTCGATCTGCCCGTGCCTCTCGTTGTACATCGGCAGCAGCTCGCTGATCGACAGCAGCCCCTGCCAGCCGTACTTGGCGACTTCGGCCGACTGCGGCAGCAGCGAGGTCTGGTAGTTGACATCGAGCATGCGTGCGGTGTTTTCCGCGCGCTCGGTGTAGCGCGACATCCAGTAGAGGTGATCGGCGGTGCGTGACAACATGATCCGAGGGGCTCCCGATCAGGACGATTGTGTTTGCGACTGGCTCTGCGAGCGCTGCGATGCGTGCCGCTCGCCTTCGAGGATCCAGGTGTCCTTGGTGCCCCCGCCCTGCGAGGAGTTGACCACCAGCGAGCCTTCCTTGAGCGCGACGCGCGTGAGGCCGCCGGGCACCATCTGCACCTCCTTGCCCGACAGCACGAAGGGGCGCAGGTCGATGTGGCGCGGCGCGATGCCCGCATCCACGAAGGTGGGCGAGCTCGACAGGCTGAGCGTCGGCTGCGCGATGTAGCCCTCGGGCTTGGCGAGCACGGCCTGCCTGAAGTCCTCGAGCTCGGCCTGCGTGGCCGCGGGCCCGATGAGCATGCCGTAGCCGCCCGCGCCGTGAACTTCCTTGACCACCAGGTCCTTCATGTTCGCGAGCGTGTAGTCGAGGTCGTCCTTGTTGCGGCACATGTAGGTGGGCACGTTCTTGAGGATCGGCTTCTCGCCGAGGTAGAACTCGATCATCTTCGGCACGTAGGGGTAGATCGACTTGTCGTCCGCCACCCCGGTGCCGACCGCGTTGCAGACCGCGACGTTGCCTTCGCGGTAGGCGCGCATCAGGCCGGCGCAGCCGAGTGTCGACGTCGGGCGGAACACCTCGGGGTCGAGGAAATCGTCGTCCACGCGGCGGTAGATGACGTCGACCCGCTTCGGCCCGCGCGTGGTGCGCATGTAGACGAAGTTGTCCTTGACGAACAAGTCCTGCCCTTCGACCAGCTCCACGCCCATCTGCTGCGCGAGGAAGGCGTGCTCGAAGTACGCGCTGTTGTACATGCCCGGCGTGAGCACGACGACAGTTGGTTCGGCGGTGGCCGGCGGCGCGGAGGCGCGCAGGGTTTCGAGCAAGAGGTCGGGGTAGTGCGCGACCGGCGCGATGCGGTTCTGGCTGAACAGCTCAGGGAAGAGCCGCATCATCATCTTGCGGTTCTCGAGCATGTAGCTCACGCCGCTGGGCACGCGCAGGTTGTCTTCGAGCACGTAGTACTCGCCGTTGCCGCTGGCGTCGGGCGCGCGCACGATGTCGATGCCGGCGATGTGCGAGTAGACGTCGTTGGGCACCTTCAGGCCGACCATCTCGGGGCGGTACTGGGCGTTCTTCAGGATCATGTCAGCCGGGATCACGCCGGCCTTGATGATTTCCTGCCCGTGGTAGACGTCGTGGATGAAGCGGTTGAGCGCGGTCACCCGCTGCACCAGCCCCTTTTCCATCGATGCCCACTCGTGCGCGGGAATGATGCGTGGCAGGAGGTCGAAGGGAATCAGGCGTTCGGTGCCCGACCCGTCCTCGTCCTTCGCGCCGTAGACGGCGAAGGTGATACCGACCCGGCGGAAGATCATTTCCGCCTCTTCGCGTCGCGAACGCATCACCGCTTCGGGTTGCTTCGCGAGCCATTGGTCGTATCGCTTGTAGTGGTTCCGGACGGCAGCGCCGGTGTAGGGAACCTGTTCATACATCTCGTCGAATTTGTGCATGGACGACCAATCTCCTTGACCATAGCTTAGCAAGTTCAAGGCCAAACTTCGGCGTCAGATGGGGGAAACGAGGGGTCTCGATGACGGACTTGCGCACCGTCAATACATCTGGTGATGCCAGTAGCGGCGCGCGGTGTTTCTGTGGCAAAACATTTCGCCCGGCGCAGTGCTGGACCAGGTGGCTGCGCCGCAATGGGGCGTGTCGACGAGCCGGATGTCCAGGTCGGCGTAGCGCTTCGCCACGTCCGGCGCCGGATGGCCGAACCGGTTGCGCCAACCCGCCTGGACGATCGCGAGGCGCGGACGCACCGCTTCGAGAAGCCGCTGGGTCGACGAGGTCTTGCTACCGTGATGCGGTACCAGCAGCAGGTCCGCAGACAGATCGGCGTGGCGCAGGGTCAATGCGGTTTCCTGCAACTGCTCGATGTCGCCCGCGAGCAGCGCCGTCGCGCGACCGTTGCCGATGCGCAGCACGCAGGAGATCGCGTTCGGCTTGGTGAATGCGCTGTAGTCGCTGTCGGCCGGATGCAGGATCTCGAAATCGACGCCATCCCAGGTCCAGCGCTGGCCCGCGACACAGCGCTCCGCCTTGCGCAGCGCCTGGAGCGGATGGTTGGCCTCGATCGAGCTCAGGAGCTTCGCCTGCGGCTGCATCGCCAGCACCGCCGGTGCGCCGCCGGTGTGGTCCGTGTCCCGATGACTCAGGACGACGGTGTCCAGCCGCTCGCCGAAGGCGCGCAGCAACGGCACCAGCACGCGATGGCCGGCATCGCTGTCGAGGCTGTAGCGGGGCCCCGCGTCATACAGCAGGCTGTGCGACGCGGTTCGCACCAGCACCGCATTGCCCTGCCCGATGTCCGCGGCCAACAGCTCGAACTCGCCCGCCGGCGGACGCGGAGGTTGCCAGAGCAGCGCCGGCACCAGCAGCGGCAGCCCCAGCGCGCGAACCGACCACGGCAGGCGCATGGCAACCACGATGCCGCCCAGAACGCCCGCGACGGCCATCCAGAGCGGCGGCGCGGGCATCGACAGCGTCGCGAACGGCCAGCCTGCCAGCCATTCCAGCACCCAGGACAGCGCCTGGACCGCCCATGAAGCAGCGTTCCAAAGAAAAGGCACCAACACGCCAAGCATGGAAAGCGGGGTGATCACGAGCGTCACCCAGGGAATCGCGATCAGATTGGCAGGCAGCCCGACAGCTGAGATCTGTTGGAACAGCAGCAGCGTGAGCGGCGTCAGCGCCAGCGTGACGACCCACTGCTCACGCAGAAGGCGATGAAAGCGCGCTGTCATGCCGGCAGGCGCATCATCCGGCACCCCGTTGCCGGCGGCAAAGAGAACCCCCACTGCGACGAAGCTGAGCCAGAAACCCGGCTGCATCAGGGCCCACGGATCGATCGCGACCACCGCCGTGCAGACCACGAGCCACATCAAGGGCCATGGCCACGATCGCCCGCCGAGGCGGAGCAGACCCACCACAGCGAGCATCCACACCGTTCGCTGGGACGGCACACCCCAGCCGCTGAAGGCCGCATAGAGCGCCGCCAGCGCCACGCCGCCCGCGAGACCCGCATGCTGCGCGGGCCAACGAAGCATCAGCCTGCCACTTCGCCGCCAGAGCTTTTCGACCACCTGCGCGGCGAGCCACGCAAACATCGTCACGTGAAGCCCGGAGATCGCCATCAGGTGCGCTACGCCGGTCGCGCGGTACACATCCCAGTCGCCCCGCTCGATGGCGTTCTGGTCGCCAGTGACCAGCGCGGCGATCACGCCGGCGCTCTGGCGGTCGGAGATGCGCATCAGGATCGAATCGCGCACCGCTTCCCGCGCGCGCTCGATCGGATGGCGCCATGTCGTCGCGAAGCGTTCTGGCGCCGGGATTCCGCCACGCACGTAGCCGGTGGCCTGCTCGCCCTGCTCCCACAGGCGCAACTCGTAGTCGAAGCCGTGAGGATTGAGGTTGCCGTGCGGCGCCTTCAGCCGCACCGGCAACCGCCAACGTTCACCTGCGTGCGGCTGCGCAGCGAGTTCGCCGCCTGCGTCGGCATACCAGCCGAGCGAAATGCGCGGTGGCACTTCCGGCGTCGCACGGCTGTCATCCGCGTTGCCCGGCCAGCGCGCCGATTCGACTTCGAGTGCAAACCGCAACCCGCTTTCATTGCGCAGCGGCATCTGCGCGACCACACCGGTCACCACCAGGTCGCGGCCTTCGAGCGCCGCCGGCAAGGCGTCCGCCGCAAAGACCACCGAGCGCCAGCCCGAGGAACCTGCACCAGCCATTCCGCCAAGCAGCAGCGCCACAGGCAGCACGAGCGTGCCCCACCGCAGCCGCTCCAGCGGACGCAACACGAATCCGCCGACTACTGCACTCGCCAGGAGCGCCCCATAGACCGCTTCCCGCCACAACGCGCCCTGCTGCAACTGCAGCGCCGTTCCAAGTACGAAACCCAGCATCGCGGCCAGAACCCTCAGTCCGCGCACATCCCATCCCTGCATACCTCAATTCGCTCCCTGTCACGCGACTTTTTTGGCGCGCTAATTGCTTTCTGTGTCGGCTAGTATGCGTCTCACCCGAGGCACGACCGACGCACTGAACAACATGTCCATTCACGCCGCGCTCCACCACGTCACTCACTACAAGTACGACCGTCCGGTGCAATTGGGCCCACAGGTCATCCGCTTGCGACCTGCGCCGCATTGCCGGAGCAACGTGATCTCGTATTCGCTCCGGGTCGAGCCCGAGCAGCACTTCATCAACTGGCAGCAAGACCCTTTCGCGAACTACCTTGCGCGGCTGGTGTTCCCCGAGAAGACGACGGCCTTCAAGGTCACGGTCGATCTGGTCGTCGAGATGGCGGTCTACAACCCCTTCGACTTCTTCCTCGAACCGCAGGCCGAGAACTTCCCCTTCAAGTACACCGAGGCGCAGGCGCAGGAACTCGCGCCCTACCTCGTCGCCGATGCGCCCACGCCGCTGGTGCAGGCGTATCTCGACAAGATCGACCGCAAGGAACAGCGCACGATCGACTTCCTCGTCCAGCTCAACCAGCAGGTGCAGCAGGACGTCAATTACCTGATCCGCATGGAACCCGGCGTGCAGACGCCGGAAGAAACCCTCGCCAAGGGTTCGGGCTCGTGTCGTGACTCCGGCTGGCTGCTGGTGCAGCTCCTGCGGCATTGCGGCCTGGCGGCGCGTTTCGTGTCGGGCTACCTGATCCAACTCACACCCGATGTGAAATCGCTGGACGGCCCGAGCGGCACCACGGTCGATTTCACCGACCTGCACGCCTGGTGCGAGGTCTACCTGCCGGGCGCCGGCTGGATCGGGCTCGATGCCACGTCGGGCCTGTTGGCCGGCGAAGGCCACATCCCGCTCGCCTGCACGCCGACGCCGTCGAGCGCCGCTCCGATCGAAGGCGTGGTGGACGAGGCCAAGGTCGAATTCGGCCACGAGATGAAGGTCACGCGCATCTACGAATCCCCGCGCGTGACCAAGCCCTACACCGAGGAGCAGTGGGAAGACGTGCTCGCGCTCGGCGAAGCGGTGGACAAACGCCTGAAGGCCGGCGACGTGCGCCTGACCATGGGCGGCGAGCCGACCTATGTCGCGACCACCGACCGCGACGCGGCGGAGTGGAACACCGACGCGCTCGGCCCCACCAAGCGCGGCTACGCGACCGAGCTGGTGCAAAAGCTGCGTGCCGAATACGGCGAAGGCGGCTTCCTGCACTTCGGCCAGGGCAAGTGGTATCCGGGCGAGCAATTGCCGCGATGGGCGCTGTCGATCTTCTGGCGCGCGGACGGCGAGCGGATCTGGCACAACCCCGACCTGTTCGCGGACGAGCGGCATCCGACGAACTACACGAGCGAAGATGCACGCCGCTTCACCAACGCACTGGCGAAGCGCCTCGGGCTCACCGAGCGCTACATCCAGCCGGGCTACGAGGACGTCTACTACTACCTCTGGCGCGAACGCCGACTGCCGGTGAACGTCGATCCCTTCGATTCGAAACTCGACGACGAGCTGGAGCGCATGCGCCTGCGCCGCGTCTTCACGCAGAAGCTCGATTCGGTGATCGGCTACATGCTGCCGATCGAAGCCTCGAACGCCAACAACGATGCCCCCGCCCTCGCCGGCCCCGGCTGGAAGACCGGCCCCTGGTTCCTGCGTGACGACCGTCTCTATCTCGTGCCTGGCGATTCGCCGATGGGCTACCGGCTTCCGCTCGACTCGCAGCCGTGGGCAAGCAAGGGCGACTACCCCTACCTCGTCGAACGCGATCCGACCGCGCCGCGCGACGGGCTGCCGACCTCCGCCGACCTCCGCGCTCGCTATGCCGGCGCCACCGGCTCATTCAGCGCAGGCGATGCCGATCGCAGCACGGTGCCCTACGACTTCGGCGCGCCACAGGCCGTGCCCAGCGCACTGCGCATGCAGTCGCCCGGCGAAGGCCCTGCCTTGCGCGACGCCGCGCAGGATTCGAGCGCGACGCGCCAGCCGCGCCGCGGCGAATCGGCCCACTGGATCACCCGCACCGCCCTCTGCGTCGAAGTGCGGGACCCGCGCCGCGCCAACGGGCCGGCGGCGGAGAAGGTCGGCACCGCCTCGGGCGTGCTCTACGTGTTCATGCCGCCGCTCGCACGGCTGGAGGACTACCTCGACCTGCTTTCCGCCGTCGAGGCCACATCCGAAGAGCTGGGCGTCAGGATCGTCATCGAAGGCTACCCGCCGCCGCGCGATCCGCGCCTGAAGCTGCTCCAGGTGACGCCCGATCCGGGTGTGATCGAAGTCAACATCCATCCCGCGCACAACTGGGGCGAACTCGTGCAGCACACCGAGTTCCTCTATCACGCGGCCTTCGAGACGCGACTGTCGGCCGAGAAGTTCATGACCGACGGCCGCCACACCGGCACAGGCGGTGGCAACCACTTCGTGCTGGGCGGCGCAACGCCGGCGGACAGCCCCTTCCTGCGCCGACCCGAGCTGCTCGCAAGCCTGCTGCTCTACTGGCACAACCATCCGTCACTGAGCTACCTCTTCTCGGGCATGTTCATCGGCCCGACCAGCCAGGCGCCGCGCGTGGACGAAGCACGCAACGACCAGGTCTACGAGCTGGAGATCGCGCTCAAGGAAATCGCACGCAACCGCGAGATCCACGGCCAGAACATGCCCGCGTGGCTGGTCGACCGCTCGCTGCGCAACATCCTCATCGACGTCACCGGCAACACGCACCGCAGCGAGTTCTGCATCGACAAGCTCTACTCACCCGATTCCAGCACCGGTCGCCTCGGCCTGCTGGAACTGCGTGCCTTCGAGATGCCGCCGCATGCACGCATGAGCATCGCACAGCAACTGCTGCTGCGTGCGCTCGTCGCCCGCTTCTGGGATGCGCCCTACACCGCACCGGCCACCCGCTGGGGCACCGAGCTGCACGACCGCTTCCTGCTGCCCACCTTCGTGCAGATGGATTTCGAGGACGTCATCAGCGAAATGCGCCAGGCCGGCTTCGCTTTCGATCCGAACTGGTTCGCGCCGCACTTCGAGTTCCGCTTCCCGCTGGTCGGGCAGGTGCAGGCGATGGGCGTCGAGCTGTCGCTGCGCAACGCGCTCGAGCCATGGCACGTGATGGGCGAGGAAGGCGCACCCGGCGGCACGGTGCGCTACGTGGATTCATCGCTGGAACGCGTCGAGATACGCGTGACAGGAATGAACGAGAGCCGCCACGTCGTCACCGTCAATGGCCAGGTGCTGCCGCTGCAGCCCACCGGCACCGCGGGCGAGTTCGTCGCGGGCGTGCGCTACAAGGCCTGGAATCCGCCGTCGTCACTGCATCCGACCATCGGCGTTCATGCACCGCTGACCTTCGACATCGTCGACACATGGATGAAGCGGTCGCTCGGCGGCTGCCAGTACTTCGTCGCGCATCCGGGCGGGCGCAACTACGAGACCTTCCCGGTCAATGCCTACGAAGCGGAAAGCCGCCGCCATGCACGCTTCACGCGCATGGGTCATACGCCGGGGCTGATGACCACCCCGCCCGCGACGATCGAGATCAGCGGCAGCCGCGAGTTTCCATTTACCCTGGATCTGCGGCGCTAGCCACTTCGCCGGCGAAGCGGCATTGCGTGTCCACAGTGTGACAATCGGCGCACTGTGGATTCACACAACACATCCCTCTTCGATGCCCAGGCGCTGGAGGCGCCCGCCGAGCTGGCATCCGCCATCGCGCCGCCGGCCGCGCCGGGGCATTTCGACGAGCTGCGCGGCATCGCAACGCCGCAGACCACCACCCGGCAGGGCACACCTTCGCAACCGGCACTCCTGTATGACGCAGCGGTGCCGCCCGCCGCACCAGCCGCGGACGAGACCGATCTCGCGCCCGGCGAACATGCGCCGCTTGCACCGGCCTGGGCAGGATTCTTCGAGAACCTCGGGCCCGGCGGTTTCGACGACCTGCCGCGCCGCGCTGTCAGCCTGGAACGGCAGATCCGCGACAACGGCGTCACCTACAACGTCTATGCCGACTCGGCCAACGGGCCGCAGCGGCCTTGGTCGCTCGATCTCTTTCCGCTGATCCTCTCGCCCGAGAGCTGGGCGCAGATCGAGGCCGGCGTGCAGCAGCGCGCGCGCCTGCTCGATCGCGTGATGGCCGATGTCTATGGGCCGCAGCAACTGCTCTCCGAAGGGCTGCTGCCGCCGGCACTGGTGCAGGGCAATGCGGGCTATTTGCGCGCCATGCACGGCGTCAAGCCCCCCGGCGACACCTGGCTGCACATCGCGGCCTTCGACCTCGCGCGCGGCCCCGACGGCAACTGGTGGGTGGTCTCGCAGCGCACGCAGGCGCCCTCGGGCCTCGGCTATCTGCTGGAGAACCGCCTCGCGATCGCGCGCCAGTTTCCGCAGGCCTTCGAGAACCTGCATGTGCAGCGCCTCGCCGCGACCTACAACGCGATGATGGAAGGGCTGCAGCGCATGTGCCCTGCCGGCCAGCCGCCGCATATCGCGCTGCTCACGCCGGGGCCGTACAACGAGACCTACTTCGAGCACGCCTACCTGTCGCGCTACCTCGGCATCACGCTGGTCGAGGGCAGCGACCTCACGGTGCGCGACCAGCGGCTCTACCTCAAGACGCTGCAGGGCCTGCGCCCGGTGCACGGGCTCATCAAGCGGCTGGACGACCAGTTTCTCGATCCGCTGGAGCTGCGCCCCGATTCCACGCTGGGCGTGCCCGGGCTGCTGCAGGCGATCCGCGCCGGCAACGTGCTCGTGGCCAACATGCCGGGCTCGGCATTCCTCGAATCGCCAGCGCTGCTCGGCTTCCTTCCAGCGCTCGCGCGGCGCCTGCTCGACGAAAAACTGCAGCTGCCTGCGCTGCCGACCTGGTGGTGCGGCGAGCGCGCCGCGATGGAAGCGGTGCTGCCGCTGCTGTCCGACTGCGCCATCAAGGCCACCTACCCCGGCGACGATTCGCACACCAGCTTCGACTCGGTGCTCGGCACCCGCATGGGCCAGCGCGGACTCGACGAATGGGCGGGCCGCATCATGCGCCGGGGCGAGGAGCACACGGTACAGAGCTATCTCCCGTTGTCGCAGATGCCGACGTGGACGCAGAACTTCGACCGGGGCCATATCGCGCCGCGTGCCGTGCTGCTGCGTGTCTTCGCGATCAGCGACGGCCCGCAGTCGTGGCGCGTGCTGCCGGGTGGCCTCGCACGACTCGCCGGGCCCGACGCGCAGATCGCCTCGATGCAACGCGGCGGCAGCAGCGCCGATGTCTGGGTGCAGACGCTCGACGAAGTCGACATGACCACGCGCCTGCACTCGCAGGCGACGCCGGCGTCGCTGGCGCGGCACCGTGCGCCGGTCACCAGCCGCGCTGCGGAGAACATGTACTGGCTCGGCCGCTACACCGAGCGCGCCGAGAACGCAGTGCGCCTCGCGCGCGTCACGCTCGACCTGCTCGGCGGCGAGGAAGTGTCTTCCCGCGCGCTGCTCAACTGGCTCCACCAACTCGCGGAACGCAACGCGCTCGTGCCGCGCGAAGTGCCAAGCCTGCCGAAGTCGCGCCGCGTGTTCGAACGCGCGCTGATCGCGGAACTCGGCGACGTCGAGCGTGGCGGCAGCGTCGGCTTCAGCCTGCGCTGCGTGCGGCGCGCCGCTGCCGCGGTGCGCGAGCGGCTGTCGCAGGACCACTGGAACCAGATCGTGCGTGCCGAGGCCGACTTCCTGCGCCGCAGCGCCGAACAGGCGGGCGAGAAAGGCGAAGCGGGCTACGAGTCCGGCGCTGCGCTGCGCCTGCTCGAATCCGCAAGCGCAGCGCTTGCCGCCATGACCGGTGCGCAGACCGACCGCATGACGCGCGACGATGCATGGCGCCTGCTGTCCATCGGGCGGCACATCGAACGGCTGGCTTTTCTTTCCAGCGCGCTCGCGGCGGGCTTCGAAACCGGCGCGGTGCACGAGGTGTCCGGCTTCGAGGCGATGGTCGCGCTGTTCGACAGCACCATCACCTTCCACGCGCGCTATCAGCAGCGGCGCGACGTCGCGACAATGGTCGACCTGCTGGTGCTCGACGGCGACAACCCGCGCTCGCTCGCCTGGGTCACCCACACCCTGCGCAAGCGGATCGCCAAGCTCGCGGGCAGCGCGCCGGGCAAGCTCTCGGCGCTGTCGTACGAGCTGCCCGATCCCGACACCTGGACGCTGGAGCACCTCTGCGAGGCCGGCCCCGAGTCGCAATACGCCACGCTGGTCGACCTCTGCACCGCATGCGAGACGGCGTCCTACCATGTGTCGGACGCCATCGGCACGCGCTACTTCACGCTCACATCCGAGTCCCTGCGGTCCGTTGGAGCCTAGTCATGTTGCTTCACGTCACGCACTTCACGCGCTACGACTACACGCCTCCTGTCGATACGGCGCAGCATCTCGCGCACCTGAAGCCGATGACCACCGCTTCGCAGCGGCTGGTGAGCCATGCGCTGACGATCACGCCGCCACCGGCGCAGAGCAGCGAATCGCCCGACGTGTATGGCAATTCGCGGACCTTCTTCGCGCTCGATTCGACGCACGAGGAACTGCTCGTGACCGCCGAGAGCGTGGTCGAGACGTCCGTGCCGGAGCTGCCTGCCTCGGTCGCACGCGAACTGCCGTGGGAAGAGGTGCGCGAGCGATTCCGCTACGTCAAGGATTCGCACTACGACCCCGCGGCCGAATTCCTGTTTCCGTCGCGCTACGTGCCACGCCACGATGATTTCGCCGCCTACGCGCGCCCGAGCCTTGTCGCCGGCCGCCCAGCCTTCGACGTCGCGATGGACCTCACGCTACGCATGTTCAACGACTTCGACTACGACGCCGAGAGCACGGAGATCAGCACACCCGCGATCGAGGCGCTCGCGCAGCGCCGCGGGGTCTGCCAGGACTTCGCACACATCATGATCGCGTGCATGCGCACCATGGGCCTCCCGGCGCGCTACGTGAGCGGCTACCTGCTCACCCAGCCACCGCCCGGCCAGCCGCGTCTGGTGGGTGCGGACGCATCGCACGCGTGGGTCTCGGTCTACCTCCCCGGCGCGGAGGGTCCGGGTGACTGGGTCGACTTCGACCCAACCAACGGCCGCCAGCCCGGGGAAGACTACGTGACGCTCGCGATCGGCCGCGACTATTCCGATGTGTCGCCCATGCGAGGCGTGTTGCATGGCGGCGCACGTCATACGCTCAACGTCGGCGTGACGGTGCAGCCCATCGAGGAACGGCGCGATGAAGCCGCGAGCGCCGCGCGGGCCGAAGCCGGCCCGGTAAAAGACAATCCACCATCCGACTCCCAGCCAACCGACAACAAGGACATTCCATGAGCATCCAGGACAAACTCAAGAGCCTCGGCATCACGCTGCCGCCCGTCTCCGTTCCCGCCGCGGCCTACGTACCGTTCGTGCAGACCGGCAATCTGGTCTTCCTCTCCGGCCACATCGCCAAGAAGGACGGCAAGCCGTGGGTTGGCCAGCTCGGCGCCAACATGACGACCGAAGAAGGCAAGCAGGCCGCCCGCGCGATCGCGATCGACCTGCTCGGCACGCTGAACGCGGCCATCGGCAACCTCGACAAGGTCAAGCGCATCGTGAAGGTGATGAGCCTCGTCAACTCGACCGGCAGCTTCACCGAGCAGCATCTGGTGACCAATGGCGCGAGCGAGTTTTTCGCGGAGGTGTTCGGCGCCCAGAAGGGCGCGCATGCGCGCAGCGCATTCGGCGTCGCGCAGATCCCCTTCGGCGCCTGCGTCGAGATCGAGCTGATCGCCGAAGTCGAATAAGGCATTGCCAAGGCGTTGGACGACACCGACCGCCACCTGCTGAGCCTGCTGCAAGCCAACGCGCGCGAGTCGGCTGCGCTGCTCGCGCGCAAGCTCGGCGTGGCGCGCACCACGATCGTCGCGCGCATTGCCCGGCTCGAACGCGAGGGAGTGATTGCCGGCTACGGTGTGCGACTGGGCAAGCGGCTCGACGAAGCGGCGGTGCGCGCCTATTGCGGGCTCAGCGTTGCACCAAAAACGGGCGCCGCAGTGATGCGTGCACTGGAACGGTTACCCGAGGTGGAGGAAGTGTCGGCCGTGAGCGGACAGTTCGACTACATGGTGCTGCTGCGCTGCGAAACCAACGAGCAGCTCGACGCCCTGCTCGACCGCATCGGGCTCATCGAAGGCATCCAGCACACGCACACCTCCGTGGTGCTCAGCCGCAAGCTGGACCGCCGCAGCGCGGTTCCTGCGCCTCCCTCCGACTGAGTAACCGCCGGTTGATTTCCGGCTCCAGAAGGTTCAAATTGAAGGGCTGGAGTCGCCTTCATGCCTGCCGTGCGCCCTGCCGCCGTCTGCGGCTTGTTCTACCCCTCCGCGCCACGCGAGTTGCGGGAACAGGTGGATGGCTTTCTGCGTGATGGCGCCCACGGAAACGTCGAAACTCATCTACGGCCGAAGCTGCTGATTGCGCCGCACGCGGGCTACACCTATTCCGGGCCCATCGCCGCGAGTGCCTACGCCCTGCTCCGGCTTCGGGATGCACCGCCGATTCGCCGCGTCGTGCTTCTGGGGCCTGCGCATCGGGTGTGGGTCAATGGCTTGGCCGCGCCGGAAGCCAACGCCTTCCAGACGCCGCTGGGGCGGATTCCGGTCGATCGCGAACTGCTCGACCGCATCGCCGATCTCCCGCAGGTCGTCCGCAGCGACCGGGCGCATGCGCAGGAGCATTCGCTGGAGGTCCACCTGCCCTTCCTGCAAGCCGCACTGGGAGAGTTCATGCTCGTGCCGCTGGTCGTCGGCGATACCAGCGGCGCTGCGGTGGCAGAGGTGCTCGAACGCCTCTGGGGCGGGGATGAGACGTTGATCGTCATCAGTTCGGACCTCTCGCACTACCTGCCCTATGCGAAGGCGAAGCTTGCCGACAAGGCGACGGTGCAGCGCATCTTGCGCTTCGATGCCGGGCTCACGCCGCATGAAGCCTGTGGCTCGGAGGCGATCAACGGCGCGCTGCTGGCCGCGCGTCACCATGGCTTGACGCCACGCCTGCTCGACCTGCGCAATTCCGGCGATACCGCAGGCGATCACGATCGCGTCGTCGGCTACAGCGCGATCGCCTTCGAGGCGTGAGCGCCATGGACCGGCCGACTCATTGGTGGCACCGTCTCGACGACGGCCGCATCCAGTGCGACCTCTGCCCACGTGACTGCCGCCTGCACGAAGACCAGCGCGGAATGTGCTTCGTCCGGCAGCGCGTCGGCGACGCGATGGTGCTCACCACCTACGGGCGCAGTTCAGGCTTTTGCATCGACCCGATCGAGAAGAAGCCGCTCAACCATTTCTACCCCGGCAGCAGCGTGCTGAGCTTCGGCACCGCGGGCTGCAATCTGGCTTGCAAGTTCTGCCAGAACTGGGACATCTCGAAGAGCCGCGAACTCGATCGGCTGATGGATGGGGCCTCGCCCGAACGAATCGCCGAGGCCGCCCGGGAAAGCGGGGCCGACAGCGTGGCCTTCACCTACAACGACCCGGTGATCTTTGCCGAGTACGCGATGGACACCGCAGATGCCTGCCATGCGCTCGGCGTGCATAGCGTGGCGGTGACCGCCGGCTACATGCACGCGGAACCGCGACGTGCGTTCTACGAGCGGATGGACGCGGCGAACGTCGACCTCAAGGGTTTCACCGAGCGCTTCTACTTCCAGCAGACCGGCGCGCATCTCGCGCCGGTACTCGATACGCTGCAGTACCTGAAGCACGAAACGCGCTGCTGGCTGGAGATCACGACGCTGCTGATTCCCGGTCGCAACGACGACAGTGCGGAGGTCGACGCAATGACGCGCTGGATCGCAGACCACCTCGGCTTCGACGTGCCACTGCACTTCACCGCCTTCCACCCGGACTACAAGATGCTGGACGTGGCCCCGACCCCGCCGGCCACGCTCACGCGCGCCCGCGCCATCGCGCTCGGCAACGGGCTGCATCACGTCTACACAGGCAACGTGCACGATGTCGAATGCGGGACCACCTTCTGTCCGTCGTGCCATGAGGCGCTGGTGCGGCGCGACTGGTATCTGGTGCTCGAATGCCGGCTGGACGAGCGTGGCGCCTGCCCGCATTGCGGCACGCCCGTCGCGGGCCGCTTCGGCACATTCAAGAGTGGGTTCGGTCGACGCCGAATTCCAGTGCGGCTTGCGGCTTAGCGATTGCGAATCAGCCGAATTGGATACCCTGCGCGAGCGGCAGCTCGGTCGAGTAGTTGATGGTGTTGGTCGTGCGCCGCATGTACTGCTTCCACGCGTCGGAGCCGCTTTCGCGATCGCCGCCGGTCTCCTTCTCGCCACCGAACGCGCCACCGATCTCGGCACCGCTCGGCCCGATGTTGACGTTCGCCATGCCGCAGTCGGAGCCTGAGGCCGAGATGAAGCGCTCGACCTCGCGCATGTCGTTCGAGAAGATGCACGACGAGAGCCCTTGCGGCACATCGTTGTGTATCTCGATCGCTTCACCGAGATCGTCGTAAACCATCACGTAGAGCAGCGGCCCGAAGGTTTCGCGCCGGACCAGCTCCGTCTGCACGGTCATTTCCGCGATGGCCGGACGCACGTAGAAGGCCTTGGGAAAGCGATCGGCCAGCACGCGGCTGCCGCCGGTGAGCATGCGGCCGCCGTTGGCCTCGACCTCCGCGATGGCAAGCTGCAGCGTGTCGAATGCCGCTTCGTCGATCAGCGGGCCGACGAGCGTGCCCTCTTCCAGCGGATGGCCGATGGGCAGGCTTTCATAGGCCGCCAGCAGTTTCGGAATCAGCGCATCCTTGACCGAGCGATGCACGATGAGCCGCCGCAGCGACGTGCAGCGCTGGCCCGCGGTGCCCACGGCACTGAAGAGGATCGCCCGTAGCGCCATGTCGATGTCCGCATGGGGCGTCACGATCATCGCGTTGTTGCCGCCGAGCTCGAGGATGCGACGCCCGAAGCGTGCCGCCACGCGCGGGCCGACTTCGCGCCCCATGCGTGTTGATCCCGTGGCCGAGACGAGCGGGATGTCGGGGCTGTCGACCAGCGCCTGCGCCTGGGCGGCGCGGCCGATCACCATTTGCGCGAGGCCACCCGGTGCACGATCGCCGAAGCATGCAATGGCGCGCTCCAGCGCCCTGAAGGTGGCAAGGCCGGAAAGCGGCGCCTTCTCGGAAGGCTTGAAGATCACCGGATCGCCGCACACCAGTGCAATCGCAGCATTCCACGCGAAGACCGCGCTCGGGAAGTTGAACGCAGTGATGATCGCCACCGGCCCGAGCGGGTGGTACTGCTCCATGATGCGGTGGCCGGGCCGCTCCGAAACGATGGTCCTGCCGTGAAGCTGCCGCGAGAGCCCGAGCGCGAATTCGCAGATGTCGACGCCCTCCTGCACTTCGCCAAGCCCTTCCTGGGCGATCTTGCCGACCTCCACCGACACCAAGCGGCCGATGTCGGCCTTGCCCTTTCGCAGCTCCTCGCCCCAGAGGCGCACGAGTTCGCCGCGCACCGGTGCGGGCACTTCGCGCCAGCGCGCGAATGCAGCCTTGGCGCGCGCGATCACCTCGGGCATCGATGCCTCCGGCGTTTCGTGCAATCGCGCCAGTTCGGCCCCGTCGACGGCCGAACGAACGGCCAGCGTGCCACCGGTGCGTTGGGAAGCGGCGATGCCGCAGCGATCGAAAAGTGCGGGCAGATCGTTCGCGTCGTTCATGGATGCGGCTCCTTCCGGGTCCGGCGTCGCGCCTGGGGTGGCCAAGTATGAGCGAAGGTGCTTCCGTGGTGAGACGCGGTGGACGTCCGGGCCGCCGTCGATTCGGCCAATTGGGCATAGCAGCTTCCGACGCGGGTCGAAAGGAAGGCGTCGAGCGCCACCTGCTCCTGGCCCACGAAGCCGCTCGAAGGCAGCCGACCCGTGCTGAGGAGTTCGAAGACGCCGACAACGCCGGCCGCTGTCGCCAGTTCGATTGCGGTACGGTCCACCCCGCGCAGGCGACCGCCGTGGATGCGGGCCAGGCGTGTCTCCTGTTCGAGGCGCCCTCCCCGCAAGCCGGATGCGGAGGCGAAGACGATCACCATGTCCTCGCGACTGTGCGGCACCGCGTTCTCCAGCATCTGCTGCAGGAGGTCGCGCCTTTCGACCAGCCGCAGGTCATGCAGCAGCAGCTTCATCGCATCGCGATGGCCCGGATAGCGGATCGTCTTGTAGTCGAGATTGCGCACCCGGCCAGCGAGCGTTTCGCACAGCGTCCCGAGTCCGCCGGAGGTGTTGAAGGCCTCGTAGGTGTCGCCGTCGAGCACGAGCGTCTCGTGGCCTTCCAGAGCCGGTACCGACACCAGTTGCCCTTGGGCAATGGCCGCGCACGGATGGCAGTACTCGTTGATGACGCCGTCGATGCTCCACGTGAAGTTGTAGCGCAGGCCATTGGTCGCGTGCCGCGAGAGCGCGCCTACGCGCAGGTGCAGGTCGTAGAGCTCCTCGAAGCGCTCCGCGAGATGCGCGCCGAGCATGCCGATCACGCCGGGCGCGAGACCGCTCTGCGGCATCAGGACGGCGTCCGAGCCCACGGCCAGTGCGCGAATCGCGGTGGTGGCCGCAACATCCTCGGTCAGGTCGAAGTAGTGGACGCCCGCACGGCGCGCAGCGACTGCAACACGTGCCGCGAGGAAGAACGGCAACGCATTGATGACAACGTCATGCCCTGCGAGCGCGGCGGCCAACGATGCGTCGCCCTCGACATCGACGATGGTCCGCGTCACCAGCCGGTCGTCGGGCTCGTGCCGTGCATGCTGCCGGTCCGCGAGCGTGACGGGAAGGCGGTGGTACTCGGCCACCATGTCGGCCACCGTGCCGCCGATCTTGCCGGCACCGAGGACGAGGACCTTGCGGATGGTTGGCGCTGCCATGTGATTCTCCCGAGCGCAATTCGCTGCTGATGCGAATGACTTTAGGAGGGAGTGCGGCCGGCCGGAAGCCGCCAGAGCGTCGAAGACGACAGCCTTCCCGACGAAATGACGAGGAGCCCGGTCGAAATGGCGGCCCGCAGAAAATTTCTTCGCTTGTAAAGCCGTTGACATACGGCCGTGGCAGCGATTCCTAAACTGACCCGCAACTCGACGACAACACCTCTCTACAAGCCCGGCGCGAGCCGCCTCAATCCCTGCAGATCGCGAATCAAGCAATGCGACCGGACCATCTCGATCAGCCCCTGCTCCTGCAGCTGGATCAGCACGTTCGAGGTCATGACGCGGCTCAGCCCGGCGATGTTGGCCATTTCCTGATGCGTGAACGAGATGCCGATGGCGATGCCTCCCGCCTGTGCTTCGCCATAGGTGCCAGCCAACTGCACGAGGTGGTGGATCACCCGTTGCGCGGCAGTGGCCTGGCTCAGGAGCAGATTCTGGTTGGCGAGCACGCGCAGCTTCACGTTCATCAGCCAGAGCACTTGCCGCATGCAGACCGGATCGCTTTCCATGCAACGCTGCAAGTGCGCCCGCTCGACCTGTCGCGTCACCACGTCGGAACACGCCACCGCCGTGACGGACTGCCTGCCGTCCAGGAACGCACTGCACTCGCCGACCATGCCATGCGTGCCGACGATCGCCATGTGCTTTTCGTGACCGGCTTCGGACAGCAGCACCAATCTCACGCGCCCCTGCTCGATCACGTGGACATGCGTGACCGGATCGCCCTGCGAAAAGAGCGTCTGTCCCTTGCGGAAAGACACAGTCGACGCGCCCGACGCGGTCAATCCCTCCCAGCCGAACTGCGGCACTTCGATCCACGCCGAAGGGGAAGCTGCCGTTTCGGCATTCTTGTTCATCGCCTCAAGGCCTTGTCGCTTCACAAGGCAAGTTCATGACACATCCATTTTCTTCGTACCGAAAGCTCTTCCCCATTCTGGAGAACACCATCCAGCTGTCCAGTTGCTCGCAAAGCGCGCTCAGCCTGCCGGTCAAGCGCGCGATCGACGACTACCTGGACGTTTGGATGCGGCGCGGCGCCGACTGGGGCTACTGGATGGACCAGGTGGCGCTCGCACGGGCCGAGTTCGCTCGCATGATCCATGCCGATACCGATGACATCGCGGTCCTCGGCAGCGTGTCGGATGCGGCTTCGAGCATCGCGTCCGCGCTGCGCTTCGGCGGCGAGCGGCGCGACATCGTCACTGGCAGCCTCGATTTCCCGTCGATCTGCCACGTGTGGCTGGCGCAGCAGGCGCGCGGCGCGCAGGTGCGCTTCGTACAGGCGCAGCCCGGTGCCAGCGATATGACGCACAAGGTGATCGGCGCGATCGACAGCCGCACCGCGCTGGTGTCGGTGTCGCAGGCCTGCTTCTACGACGGCCAGATCGTGGACATCGCCGCCACCGGGCGCGCGGCGCGCGACCACGGTGCGGTGCAGTTCGTCGATGCCTATCAGTCGGCCGGCTCGATCGCGATCGATGCGCGCGCGCAGCAGGTCGACATCCTTGCCGCCGGTGCGCAGAAGTACTTGCTGGGCATTCCGGGCATCGCCTTCCTCTATGTGCGGCCCGAGCTCGCGCGGCAGCTCACGCCCAGCGTGACCGGCTGGTTCGGCCGGGTAAACCCATTCGAATTCAATCCGGCCAAGCTGGATTTCGCAGACGGTGCCGTGCGTTTCAACACCGGGACACCGCCCATGATGTGTGCAAGCGTGGCGCGGGCGAGCATCGGCCTCATCAACGAGATCGGCGTACCGGCCATCGAGGACTACCTGAGCCATCTCTCCGCGGTCGCGCTCGAAGAGGCCCCGCGCCTCGGCCTCGAGGTCGTGAGCCCGAAGGCGCCTGGCGCGAAAGGCGCGAACACCGCGATTCGCATCCCGAACGCCGCCGAGGTCGAGGCGCGGATGCTGCAGTCCGGCTACGTGGTGTCCGCGCGCAACGACGTGATCCGCATCGCGCCGCACTTCTACAACACGGCTGAGGATGTCGTCGGCGCCCTGCGCGAACTGGCGCGGCTGACGCGGTGATCAGCATGCCCTCCAACTCGCATAGCGCATCGGTCATCTGCCACGTCCCTGCGGCGCGCGCCCTCGCCTTCCTGGCCGACGGCGTGCAGCTCGGCCGTTGGGCGCTCGGCTGCTGGCAGACACGCGATGTCGGCAACGGCGTGGTGCAAGGCCATTCGCTCTTCGACGGGCAGCCGGGCTGGGTCCGCCCAGTTGCCGATGCGGAGCGGATGACGGTCATCTACCACGTGGGCGGCTCGCCCCAAACACTGAGCCCGCGCATCCATGCGACGGTCGAACCCGGCACGGCGTTCGGCGAAGGCGATGGTTGCTGTCGCGTCAGCCTGCATGCATCGCGCACACCCGACATGGACGACGCCCGTTGGCTGCGCCTCGTGCGCTGCCACGAAGTTGAAGTGCTGCTGATCCAGTCGCAACTCGATCCGAAATCCCATCACTCATCATGACCACGAGGACTTTCCGCATGAATCGACGCCAGTTCAGCCAGGCTCTTGCCGCATCACTGATCGCGCCGGCGCTCTCGTCGCCACTGAGCGCTGCCGCCAAGGCCTACAGCGGGCCGATCCGCGTGCTGGTGGGCTTCCCGCCCGGCGGCGCGACCGACGTGGTGGCGCGCGCGATCATCGACAAGCTCGGAAAGGCGATGAACGGGCAGGTCTTCGTCGTCGACAACAAGCCCGGCGCGGGCGGACAGATCGCGGCGCAGTTGCTCAAAGCGGCGCCTGCGGACGGCTCGACGATCATGCTGTCGATCGACCATACGCAGGTGATCGTTCCCCTGACCGTCGCCGCGGCGGGCTACGACCCGGTCAAGGACTTCACGCCGCTCGCAGGCGTGGCCGGCTATTACAACGTGCTCGCCGTCAGCGCGGCCACCGGCGTGAAGTCGATGGCGGAGCTTGGCGCGTGGCTCAAGGCGCACCCTTCCGAAGCCAACTACGGCGTGCCCGCCGCCGGCAGCGTTCCGCAGTTCATCGGGCATGTGATCGGCAAGTCCTTCGGCGTACCGATGAACTCGGTGCCGTACAAAGGCGGCGCTCCGATGGTGCAGGACTTGCTCGCCGGCCAGGTTCCCATCGGCATCGCGTCGATGACCGAATTGATCGAGTACCACCGGGCCGGCAAAGTACGCATCCTCGCGAGTTCGGGTGAAGAGCGCAGCAAGACCGCACCCGAGATACCGACCTTCCGTGAACTGGGCTTCAACGGCATCGACAAGAACCCGTGGCTCGCGTTCTTCGGTCCGAAAGGCGTGCCGGCTGATTTCATTGCGCCATTCGAGCGCGCGGTGAAGGAGGTGCTCGCGCAGCCGGACCTGCAGGAACGCCTTGCCAAGATGGGCAACGAAGTGACCCCCGCCTCAGGCAAGGAAGTCGAGCAATGGGTCATCGATGCGAACGCGACCTGGGGCAAGGTCATCCGCGAATCGGGCTTCAAGGCGTCATGAGTTCCCGCCCGGCCGCTCCGAAGGGGGCTCGCACCGCAGTGCGGCGCACGGGGGGCGCCCAATGACCGCCTCCCGGCAATTCATCCGGAGCGGATCGCAATGGGAAGAACTGGCAGGCTACTCGCGCGCGGTGATCGATGGCGAATGGGTCTTCGTCTCCGGCACGATCGGCCAGGACTTCCAGACGGGCACCTTTCCCGAGAGTGTCGAGCGGCAAAGCGAACTCGCACTGGACACGATCGAGAGCGCGCTCGCCGAAGCGCGATCAAGCCTCGCAGATGTCGTCCGAGTTCGGGTCTACGTTCCGGACCGCAATGACGTCATCGCCGTCAGCCAGGTGCTGCGCCGGCGTCTCGGCGCGAACCGCCCGGCCAACACCACCGTGTGCAGTCCGCTCGCGGTGGAAGGCGCCAAGGTCGAGATCGAAGTGACCGCGCGTCGCGCTGCATGACCCCTTCTTTTTCCTTGTCTGTTCCTCTTTGACTGGACCCCACCGATGAGCCTCCTGACCCAGCTCGCGCATGCAATGCGCAACCGCACCGTTCGCACCATCGACCTCACCCACACGTTGAGCGAGGACTTTCCCGCCTTGCAACTCCCGCCGCAGTTCGGGCAGGTGTCGGCCTTCAAGATGGAGCGTATCTCCCACTACGACGAAGCCGGCCCCGGCTGGTACTGGAACAACTTCTCCTGCGGCGAACACACCGGCACGCATTTCGACGCGCCCGCGCACTGGGTCACCGGCAAGGACCATCAACGCAACACCGTCGACACCATCGCGCCCGACAACTTCATCGCGCCGGCCGTCGTGGTCGATGCGAGCGCGGAAGTCGCGCAGAACGCGGACTGGCTGCTGACGGTCGACTTCCTCCAGGCATGGGAAGCCACGCACGGGCGCATTCCCGAAGGCGCCTGGGTGCTGCTGCGCACCGATTGGTCCAAGCGCCTCGCCGACCCGGCTGCCTTCGTCAACATGCACGACGACGGCGCGCACACGCCGGGACCGACGCAGGCCGCCGTCGAATGGCTGATCCACGAACGCAAAGTGCACGGCTTCGGGGTGGAGACGATCAACACCGATGCGGGACAGTCTTATGCCTGGCCCCTGGCGTACCCGTGCCACACGCTGATGCACGGGGCCAACCGCTACGGGCTGCAATGCCTGAAGAACCTCGATCAGCTGCCGCCGACCGGCGCGCTCATCGTGTCGGCTCCGCTGAAGATCCAGGAAGGCTCGGGCAGTCCGTTGCGGGTGCTGGCGCTGGTAGAGGAAGCGGTCGGCGGATCAGCCTGACGAACCTCGAACAATCAACTCACCCGGCAGCAGCAACTGCCTCGGCGGCCCTTCGAGGCCCTGGAGGCGCTCGATCAGGCAGGTCGCAGCCGTTCGGCCAATCGCATCGGTGGGTTGTGCAATGGCGCTCAGGCCGGGGCCGATGAGCGGCGCCCACTCGGGGTCATCGAAACCCACGAAGCCGATATCGGTGCCAAAGCGCAGGCCCAGCCTTGCCATCGCACTCGCGACGCGCAGCGTCACGACTGCATTGCCGGCGAGCACTGCTACGCGCCGGCCGCGTTTGGCACGCTTGTGCAGCGCCCGCAGCGCCGCATCGAGGCTGTCGCTGTCTTCGCCCGTGCACTCGAACACCTCGCCGGTCACGCGCGGCTCGTGCGCAGCCATGCAGCCACCGAAGGCGGTCGCGCGTTCGCGCCGCGAGCTCACGCCCTTGAGCGGCTCCGTGATGTAGAGCAGTTCGCGGAATCCGCCTTCGACCAGATGACCGCAGGCCGCCTTCATGGCCGCGCCGTTGTCGAGGGAGACGAAGTCGGTGTGCATGCCCGCATGCCGACGGTCCACCAGCACCGCTGGCTTGCCATGCAGCGCCTCGGCGTCGGCGAGACCCACCCCCCGGCCCAGCGTGTTGAGGATGAATCCGTCGACCTGGTAGCCGGCCAGCGCATCGATGGCTTCGCGTTCGCGATCGATGTCGTTGCCGAGGTTGAACAGCATCACCAGGTAGCCGGCGTCTTGGCAGGCCTTCTCGGCGCCGCGCAGCACCGCGACCGAATAAGGATTGGTGATGTCGGCCACGATCAGGCCGATGAGTCGCGAGCGGCCGTGGCTCAGCGCCTGGGCCATCGGGCTCGGCGTGTAGTCGAGCTGGGCGACGGCGGCTTCGACACGCGCGGCGATGTCCGGGCTCAGCAGCCGTTCGCGATGGTTGAGAAAGCGCGAAACGGTGGCCTTGGAGACGCCCGCCACCTTGGCGACATCGGCGATGGTCGCGCGGGCCGAGCGCTGCATGGGTGTTCTCGCGTTCAAGCGGCGGCCGTGTCGTAGACCGCCAGCGGACGCTCGCCCGCCAGGGCACGCAGCAGATTCGTCGTCGCGAGCTCGGCCATTGCATGGCGCGTCTCGTGCGTGGCCGAGCCGACGTGCGGCAGCGGCGTCACGCGCGGGTGGGTGCGCAGCGGCGAATCCTTGGGCAGGGGTTCGGTGGCGAAGACATCGAGTCCGGCGGCCCGCAAGCGGCCACTGTCGAGCGCGGCGAGCAAGGCGTCTTCGCGCACCGTGGCGCCGCGTCCACCGTTGATGAAGATCGCGCCCGGCTTCATCGCGTCGAACACGCGGGCGTCGATCATGCCGCGCGTGCTGTCCGACAGCGGCAGCATCGCGACCACGAAATCGGCGCGCGCAAGAAGCTCGCCCTGCGGCGTGTGCAGCGCGCGTCCCTGCAACTCGGGCGCCTGCGCGGCAAGGTCCACAGTCCGGCGTGCGTGATAGAGCACCGGCATGCCGAAGCCGAGCGAGGCACGGCGCGCGATCGCCTGCCCGATGCGGCCGAAGCCCAGCAGGCCAATCGTCTTGCCGTGTACGTCGAAGCCAAACAAGTCTTCACCGATGTTCTGCGTCCATCGGCCCTCGCGCACGAGGTTCGAAAGCTCGACCACCCGGCGGCTGGTCGCCATCAGCAGCGCGAAGACCGTGTCCGCCACGGTCTCGTCGAGCACACCTGGGGTGTGGCACAGCATGATGCCGCGCGCATGCAGCGCGGCGAGCGCGTAGTTGTCGACGCCGACCGACACGCTGGAGACCACTTCGAGTTGCGGCGCGCGCGCCAGCAGCGCATCGTCGACGGGAAAGCTCGAACCGATCAGGCCCTGCGCGAGAGGCAGCGCGGCATCGAAAGCCTCGCGCTGCGCGTCGATGCGCGGATTGGCGACGGTGACTTCATGCTCGGCCCTGAGCCGCTCGAGCTGGTCGTCGGGCAACTCGCGAAAGACGAGAATCTTCTTACGTGTCACAGGTTGGCCTCCTCGAGTTGCTTGCGCGTAGGAAGGCCTTCGGTGTCACCCAGCACTTGCACTGCGCGCGCGCCGATCCACGCGCCGCGGCGAACGGCTTCAGGCACCGACTTGCCTTCGAGCAAGGCGCTGACCACGCCGGCGGCGAATCCGTCACCAGCGCCGACGGTGTCGATCACTTCCTTGACCGGAAAGCCTTCCACGATGCCGGTGCCCGCGACATCGCTGTCGTAGTAGGCGCCCTTGGCGCCGAGCTTGACCACCACCAGTTTCGCGCCGCGCTCGCGGTAGAAGCGCGCGATGGCTTCCGGCGTGTCGTGGCCGGTCAGGATCAGGCCCTCCTCGATGCCGGGCAGCACCCAGTCGGCGCGGGCAGCGAGGTCGTTGATCCAGTGCCGCATCACCTCCGGCGAGGACCAGAGCGTCGGGCGCAGGTTGGGATCGAAGGAAATGGTGTGGCCGGCTGCGCGCATCACGTCCATCGACTTGATCGCGGCCTGAAGGCTCGTCTCGGAGATTGCCGCGAATACGCCGGTGGCATGCAGGTGGCGCGCCGAGCGCAGCCAGTCTTCGTCGACATCGACCGGACCCATGTAGCTTGCAGCCGAGCCCTTGCGGTGCGACTCGACCGGCGGATCGCTGCCGTCGGTCACGCGGCCCTTGAACTGCAGGCCGGTGCGCTGTGTCGCGTCGCTGATGACGTGCGAGCAATCGATGCCCTCCGCCTTCATCGTGGCCAGCAGGGCGCGCCCCATCGAATCGGTGCCGAGGCGGCTCGCCCAGCCGACCTTCAGACCGAGGCGAGCGAGGCCGATGGCCACGTTGGTTTCAGCGCCGGCAGTGCGCTTGTGGAAAGCGGTGGCGTTCTCGATCGGGCCGGGCTGGTCGGCGACCAGCAGCAGCATGGCCTCGCCGAACAGAGCGACATCGAAGGCAGATGAAGTCATGTTGTTGTGTATCGCAGTGATCGGATGTGCGCGATCTGGTCGCGCGTGACAGCGAGCAGATCATCGCCGATCAACGGGTATTCGATGGCATGCGGCACATCCGCCGGCAGCGCGCGCAGCACCGAGCGCCACGGCGCGATCGAATCGGCCAGCGGCACCGCGACCCACTTCGCCGGCAGACGCTGCACGCCCTTGCAATGCACGTAGCGCACTCGATGGCCCAGCGCCTGCGCGGCCTGCAGCGGACACTCGCCAAGCCAGTGCCAGTTGCCCATGTCGAAGGTCATTCCGAGCTCCAGCCCGACGCAATCGGCTGCATCGAAGAAAGCCCGCAGCGCGGGCAAGGTGCCGGCGGATACGGTCTGGTCGTTCTCGATGACGAGTTCGATCGAGGTTTCAGCCAGGCGGGCCTTGAGACCGGTCAATGGTCCGTGCGACGACGGACCGAAGTCACCGATCGCCATCTTCAGCCGTGCTGCACCCAGCATGGTTGCCGCCGCGATGCCCCGGTCGAGCGCCGCTTCGTCAAGGTCACCACCCTGGGCGAAAAGTCCTTCAGGGCTCGAAAAGACAGTTGCGAGACCGGCCAGCGCCGGCAGTTCGGCGGCGGGATCGCGCAGCAGCTCGCCGCGCACCTCGACGCTGTCCGCGCCAGCCGCCTTCGCAAGCTGCGCGCACCAGAGCTGCCCGTGGCGGCCGATCTCCGCAGCACCGAAGGATGAAAGAGAAATGAGGACCGGCGTGGCCATCAGTGATGCGAGCTCAGGATCTGGCCAAGGAACTGCCGGGTCTTCTCGTGCTTCGGATTGCCGAAGAACTCGGTCGGCGCGCCCTGCTCGATGATCTTGCCGTCCGCCATGAAGATCACGCGATCGGCCACGCTCCGCGCGAAACCCATTTCATGCGTGACGCACAGCATGGTCATGCCGTCTTCGGCGAGGCCGATCATGGTGTCGAGCACTTCCTTGACCATTTCGGGATCGAGCGCCGAAGTGGGCTCGTCGAACAACATGATCTTCGGCGACATGCAGAGCGCACGCGCGATGGCCACGCGCTGCTGCTGGCCGCCGGAAAGCTGGCTCGGGTACTTGTGCGCCTGGTCCGGAATGCGCACGCGGGTGAGGTACTTCATCGCGACCTCTTCCGCCTGCGCCTTCGACATGCCGCGCGAGCGCATCGGCGCCAGCGTGCAGTTCTGCAGGATGGTGAGATGCGGGAACAGGTTGAACTGCTGGAACACCATGCCGACCTCGGCACGCACCGCATCGACGTTCTTGCCGCCGGCCGTGAGCTCGATGCCGTCGACCTCGATGCGACCCTTCTGCACCGTCTCCAGACGGTTGATGCAGCGAATCAGCGTCGACTTGCCCGAGCCCGAGGGGCCGCAGATCACGATGCGTTCGCCGGTGCGCACCGAAAGGTCGATGTCGGTCAGCACCTGGAAGGTGCCGTACCACTTGTTCACCGCCTCGAGCCGGATGATGGTGTCCGTGCCTGCGTGTGTCGTGACTGCGTCGGTCATGGGTGTTCCCTGCGTTGGCCTAGGTGCTTACTGCAGCTTGGGCAGATCGGTCTGCAGCCACTTGTTGTAGAGCTTGTTCAGCTCGCCATTCGCGGTGTTCTTCTGCACGAACTCGTTCACGTTCTTGAGCAGGTCGTCCTGGCCGGGACGCATCGCGATGCCCATGTTCTGCTGCACCAGGGTGAACTTGTTTTCGAAGGTGTCGGCCGGCACGCGCTTGGCGATCTGCGCGGCAACGGTGGTCGACGCGCCGATCGCATCGACCTGGCCCGACATCAGCGCCTGCATGGCGGACGCGTCGTCGTCGAAGCGGCGGATCTCGGTGCCTTCAGGCGCGGCCTTGGTCACGGCCACGTCCTGCGTGCTCGCACGGGCCACGCCCACGCGCACGCTCTTCAGGTCGGCAGCGCTCTTGATCGGCAGGGCCTTCTTGCCGTAGAGCACGATGGTCGCGGCCGCATAGGGCTGCGAGAACTGCACCTGCTTCGCGCGCTCGGGGGTGATCGCGAGCGAGGCAACGAGCAAGTCGACCTTGTTGGTCAGCAGGAAGGGAATGCGGTTCGGGCCGGTGACGGGCACGATGTTGGCCTTCACGCCCCAGTCCTTGGCGAGCAGTTTGGCGACGTCGGCGTCGTAGCCGTCGGGCTGGTTCTGCGCGTTGGTCGTGCCGTAGGGCGGGAAATCGACCAGCATGCCGATGGTGATCTCGCCCTTCTTCTTGATGTCGGCGACGCTCTGCGCGGAAGCGAGCGGTGCAAACACGGTGAGTGCGGCGCCCAGGCCGAGGGCTGCGACGGCAGCGCGGCGGGTGGTCATACGGATCATGCGAAGTCTCCTGAGTTGATAACGTGGAAATGAAGTGAAGCGTTCAGCGGGCCAGTGCACGAGCGCGTTGACGCTCCATGCGCGCCGCCAGCAGTGACAGCGGCCAGCAGATGACGAAGTAGATCGCGGCCACCGTCGTGAACACCTCCAGCGGCTGGAAGGTCGCGTTGTTGATGATCTGTCCGGCGCGCGTGACTTCGGTGAAGCCGATGATGGCCGCGAGCGAAGTACCCTTGATGATCTGCACCACGTAGCCCACCGTCGGCGGCAGCGCGATCTTGAAAGCCTGCGGCAGCACCACGTCGCGCATGAGCGAGGTGTAGCTGAGGTTGAGCGCATGCGCCGCCTCCCACTGGCCGCGCGGAATCGCCTGGATGCAACCGCGCCAGATCTCGCCAAGGAAAGCTGCGCTGTTGAGGATGAGCGCCACGCCGGCAGCAATCCACGGATTGATGTCGAAGCCCAGCACTGGCGCGCCGAAGAAGATCAGGAAGAGCTGCAGCAGCAGCGGCGTGCCCTGGAAGATCTGGATGAAGCCGGTGGACAGCACCTGCGCCACCCTGTTCTCCGAAGTCCGCGCCAGGGCAATGACGAGCCCCAGGATCGCACCACCGATGAAGGCGATAGCTGACAGCGCCAGCGTCCACTGGGCCGCCTGGAGGATGAACAGGAATTCTGGAAAGCCGAAGGTACGCATGGTGTTCAGCGCCGGTCCGGATAGTTGAGGGTGCGCCGATAGATCAGCTTGAACAGCGCTGAAAACGACAGCGCCAGCGCGAGGTAGATGCCCGCGACCACGATGTAGATCTCGAAGCTGCGGAAGGTCTGCGATTGCAGGTTCGCCGCGACCGAGGTGAGGTCGTCCGCCGAGATCACCGACACCACTGCGGAGCTCAGCATCAGCAGGATGAACTGGCTGGTGAGCGCGGGATAGATCGCCTTCAGCGCGGGCTTGATGATGATGAAGCGGAAGATCTCCCAGCTCTTGAGGTTGAGCGCCCTGCCCGCCTCGATCTGGCCCTTGGGAATCGACTCGATGCCGGCACGGACGATCTCTGCCGCATACGCGCCGAGGTTGACGACCATCGCCGTCAACGCAGCGGTGTACGGCGACCACCGCAGGCCCACTGCAGGCAGCGCGAAGAAAAAGAAGAAGAGCTGCACCAGGAACGGCGTATTGCGGATGACCTCGATGTACGCGTTGACGATGAAGCGCAGCCACTTGGGCCCCGAGACCTTGCCCCAGGCGCAGAAGATGGCCACCACCAGGCCCAGGAGCGTCGCCACGAGGGAGAGCTGGATCGTGATCCATGTGCCCTTCAGCAGCAGCGGCCACGCGGCGAAAACGGCGTCGAACTGGAATTGGTATTTCACGGAGGAAACAGGACTGGAGTGCGTGTTCGCAGTTGGTGCATTTCGCGATGAACGCACTTCATCGCGGGCCGGGTCAGTATATGTGAAACCGGTTTCAGAACCGTCATAGGGATTCCCCTAAGTCATGCGGATGCCTACACTGGCGCGATGCTGGACACAACAACAGAAGCAAGAGCACAGCAGGCAGACAAGGAGAGCGCCCCCACGGTGCACCACCTGCGCCAGAACCTGCTGTGGCCCGTTCGCCTGATGACGACGCGCGAGGCCCAGCCTTCAAGGCGAGGCCCGTGGCAAGTGCTGCGCGACATGGGCGATGCATCGCCGTGGCGCGAAGAGATCGACGAATACACCGGCAGCAGCGATCGCTTTCACGAGCGCCACTACAACGAGTTCGTGAGCTTCCTGCCCTACGTGCAGCGCTTCCTGTATGGCGATGGCCGCCGGGGCCGTGCGGCAAACCCTGGGGGCGATTCGCCGATGCGCGTCTTCCGTCGCAGCGACGTGGCTGCGGTGCGCGTGAGGCCGCATGCGGGCGACGCACCCATCACGCTGCAGGTGGTGCATGTCGACCTCTACTTCTTCTTCGACGTCGATGTGGTGATGCTCAATGTCGAGGTCGGTGCCGACATGCTCAGCCTGCCGATAGCGCACGAGATCCTCTACCGATTCGGCCGCGCCTATCCCGGCGGCTGGGACGCGAACGGCGAAGCGCTGCACTGCATGCACAGCGTCGAGTGGCTCGGCGCCGATGGGCAAGTACTGGCCGCGTCCGATGCGCAGCAGCGCGAGTCCTTTCTGTCGCACGTGGCCGAACACCGCGCGCCGCGCATCGCGGCGCACTGGGCGTGGCTCATGCAGCCGCTGGTGCTCGACCATTCCGACGAGGCCGGCGAGCTGCGCTACCGCCAGATCGAGTACTACCGCATGCCGGTGATGGCCTATCTCGCGCTCGACGATCCGCGCCGGCTGTCGCGGGCGGATTTCGTACGCCTTGCGCTGGTCTCCGGCGCGGCCGAACCGGCGGTATCAGGCACAGGCCCCCTGCCCTTCGGCGAAGACCTGATGCTCGACTTCGAGCAGCGCTACTGCTACGACCGCTTCTGGGTCAACGCTGGAGCCGCTCCGAACACGCGCTACTTGTGCAATGGGCGCGCACTCGTCGTGGTGGGCCAGGCGGACTCTGACTTCTTCTGCTGCCGCGACCGCGGCGTTCTTGCGCAGTTTCGTCACCAGCATTTCCTGCTGTTCCTGATCGCGCACTTCCAGAAGGCCTCGTTGCTGATGTATTCGGACCGGCTGGTCGAGGCATTGCGCCGGCTCGACATCCACGACGTGGCCAGCGTCAAGCGCTTCAAGCGCGCGATCCGCGCGTGCTTCGAAGGCTTCCTGCGCTTCACGCACCGCTACTGGTTCCACGAGATTTCCGAGCAGGCGCAGGTGCGTGCGCTGTCGCACCTGTGCACCACGCATCTCGGCCTCGATCCGCTCTACGCGGAGGTCAAGGAGCGCATCGCGGACATGAACACCTACCTCGACGCCGACAGCCTCCGCCGACAGGCCAATACGGTGGTGCGGCTCACCGTGGTGACGCTCTTCGGCCTGGTCGGCACCATCACGACCGGCTTCCTCGGCATGAACCTGCTCGCCGAGGCAGACTCGCCGATGTGGCGCAAGCTCGCGTGGTTCGGCATCGTCTTCGTGCTCACCACCTGGCTCACGGTCTACACGATGGTCAAGTCGAAGCGGCTGTCGGACTTCATCGACGTGCTGTCCGACGAGCGCGCCACCTTCCGCGCCAAGCTGGGCGTGCTCGCGCGCGTGTGGCGACCCGGCGGAGACTAGGCCCGCTCAGTCCAGCGTGCGATTGCGGTAGTCCGCGATCTCGGTGCTGCGAAAGTCGCCGACGGGGATGCGAAGGTCGTCCATGTCCGTAATCCGGATGCGGATGTACGCGCCGTCACGCACCCAGCAGCCGCGCAGCGTGGCGCCGTCCCACCACGTCAGGTAGCCGAGACGCGCCGGCGCATCGCACGTGTCCCGTTCGTCGGTGAGGCTCAGCACATTGAACTGGCTGCCGTTTGCGACGAAGGTCACCGCGGGTTGCGACTCGCACGCGGCGATCAATGCGCAAGCGGCCACGAGGCCTGCAATCGGTGATGTGTCCATGGCCGTCCTCCTGGGGATGCGGACGATTGGGCGCGCCGTTCGATGCGCTGTCATCACCACGGCAGGTGAATTGCGTGGCGCAGCAGCTCAGTTCCCGGACGCATCTCGGGTCCGCGGCAGCCAGACTTCGATCGCGCCCGGCTCGGCCTTGATCGATCGCGGAAGCAACTTGATGACCCAGGGCTGGCCGGTGGGCGAATTCGCCGTCTGGATGAGCGCCTGCGCGCAAGCGCGCGACGACTCCTCGCGGATGACCACCGTCGGATCGGGATGGCCAACCGGCGGTGCGCGCCCTGCACGACGAGAGGTGCTGAGCACGTCTTCGATCGGCGGCACCGATGCGCCAAGTGCACGCCAGGGTCCGCGCCAGTTGCGCGCCTTGTCGCGCAAGGCGGTGCCGTAGGTCTGGATGTAGATGACCGCGCCCGCGCAGACGTCGGGTGGCGGCGTTGCAGGCGCGGGCGTAGGTACGCTGCCGCCACCGGGCGCCGCAGGCCCGTAGGTCGGCGGCGTTGCCTCGCCAGGGAGCACCACGGGCGGCGGCGGAGGCGGAGGCGGAGGCGCAGTCGCCACCTGGGTTTCTTCGCCCCGTCGACCGGTCAGCACGTCGCGCACCCAGACAGCCACCGGCCAGGGCTCGGGCAAGGTGCCGCTGCAGTTCTGCTTCGAGCCGGTCTGTCCGGAGTAGTCACGCGCCCAGTAGCGCGGAGCGCACGGCGGCGCCTGCGCGGGTTGCAGGCAATCGATGCCGTTGCCCGGATCGAGCAGCCGCAAGCACGCGGGCGAGCGCTGGCCCGGCACCTCGTTGCCGCAAGCCTGCTTCGCGTCATCGACGATGCGCACCGACAGGCGGAACCTCGCCATGAAGTTGTCGCTGCCCTCGCGGCACAGCAGGTCGCCTGTGCGCAGAAGCTCCGCAGCCAGCAGAGCGGGCGCATCGCCGCTGCCGTTGCCGCTGTGCAGGTGGGCCCAGCGTTCGGTCAGATCCTTGAAGGCGCCGTTTTCCGACTTCTCCTGGTCCGCCCGTTGCGCGCGCCAGCTGTCGATGCCCTGCCACGCGGCCACGCCAAAGGTCGCGGCAGTGCCGATGCCGATCGAGGCGGTCACCGCGCCGGCCTTCAGCACGCGCGCCTGCAATCGGCTCATCGAGCCCACTGCCGCTGCGGTCGCGCTGTCCTTGTCGCCGCTCTTCACCGCGTGTGGTGTCGAGTCCGGCTGCCCGTCGTCGGGCACGAAAAGGCCGACGGCGCCCGACGCGACGTGCGAGAGCATTTCCTCTTCCAGGCGATTGCCGATTTCTGCGCCGAGGCGGAAATAGCTCTCCCACTGGGCCTCGTCGAAGAACTGGTCGGTGGTCGGCTGCTGGGGAAACAGCGGATTGGCCGCCTTGAAGTTCACCAGGTCCACCGGCAGCGAGGCCGAGACGTTCGGCTTCACCAGCACGATCTGCCCGGTGGCGCCGCTCGCATAGCGCACCTGGGCGAGCGCAAGGCAGGCCTGGCTGCTGGGAGATGCGAGGTCGTTGAGCGAGCCGAAGGCCTCCAGGTGCTTCCAGTCGGCACCTGGCCGCGGCTTCATGAAGGTGATCTCGGCATTGAGGTCGATGCGCGCGCGACGAATCAGGACCTCGAGATCGCAGAAGCGGTAGTCGGGATCGGCGCCGCAGTCCGCGATCACGATCAGCGCGGCCTCCTGCCGCAGCAGCGCATACGCGGCGGTGTTTTCGAAATGCCCACCGTCGCTCAGATACCAGTTGGCCGAGCTGCTGCCCGGAAACGCGCCGAAGCATTCGAGCAGCAGGAAGCGCGACTTCATCAGCAGCGGGCTCGAATGCACCACCGCGCCGCGCTGCACGATACCGGCGTCCGCGCTGTTCCACCAGTAGCCGAGCCGCAATCCGGCGAACACCGAGAGCGTCGCGAGCCCGCGCTTCGTCAAGCGCCCGAGCCCGGGCGCGAAGGCCGCGCCTGAGATCGCAGTCCACGCGCCGAGCGTGAGCGCGCCGTCGCCATGCGCCTGCGTCCAGTGCGCGCCTCCGGCCTGCATCCAGCCGAGCGGCCCCACGGTGAGCGGCTGGCTCTTGCGGTCGCGATTGAAGAGCTTGTCCTTGGTGCTGTGCGTCTGATTGATGCAGATGTTTGCCAAGTGCACCGGACCGCCGTGCACGTGAGGCGCGTAGCGCAACTGCGAGATGTCGTCGTGCGGGTCCACCTCGCCCACCGGCACCTGCGGCGGCTCCAGCCCCGAGACCTGGTCGACCGGGCTCGCGCCGAGCCGCCGCGCATTCGCAGCGCCAAGGTAGCCACGCACGATGCGCGCCTTGTAGAACATGTGGAGCGACGAGACGTTGAGGAATGCGAAGTTGCGCCCCGTCACGATCGCATAGCTGCCGATGATTACCGCGATGGTGCCAAGCCACGCCCAGCCGCGTGTGAAATCGAGCCCCGCCGGGGTGAACACGGGCAACAAGGTCACCGTGTAGACCACGCCGATCCACCATGCCGCGAGGCAGAAGGCGAGCGTCAGGCCGAGCAGGCTCGCGATGGTCAGCATGAGCGACTTCCCGACGCCCGGGATCTCCTGCCGGTGCGACAGCAGCATCGGCAGCACGCCGCGCAGCGCGGCCGCCAGGACCAGCAGCACGGCACCGTAGGACACGCGCTGCTGAGAGTCTTCCGCCGCAAGCCACCAGGCGCTGCGGTCGAGCAGGCCCAGCATCACGATCAGCAGCGCGGTATTGATGACCGAGGCCAGCCTGTCGGTGAGCTCGTTGCGCATCGCGGCCGGCGCCTTCCGGTGGCTCTTGAACAGCACCCAGACCAGCGCGACCACCCAGCACATCGAAAAGCCCACGAAGGCCGGCGTGATCCACACCGGCCCGCTGTAGCGCTTGACCAGTGGCCCGCCGATCAGGCTCGCGCCGATGCCGAGTGCGAGCCACATCCCGATCTGCAGCAGCATCGACGCGTTCGACGGCTTGTCGCGCACCGACCAGTAGGCGCACGCGAGCACGACTGAAGCAATGAAGGGCCCCACCAGCGTGAACCACAACGTCGGCCATTGCGTCGCCCATTCCACCAGCAGTCGCACGTACTGCGTCGCATCGAGGTCGGTGACGCTGCTGACCGAGTCGGGCGGTACGCTGTTGAGGTCCACCGCGCGGAACACCGCATCCCACAGCAGCAGGTTGGTCGCGGCAAGCACCATGCCGATGAGGCTTGCGGCGATCGCGAGTTCGATGTGCGTACCCAGCAGATTGCGCAGATAGAGCGCCACGGCGAAGAGCGTGTCGCGCAGCCCGCCCGGAATGAGATAGCGGCCGTTGGCGCGCAGCCACCAACCGAAGCGCGCGCGATCCACGTCGCCCAGCGCCCGCTCGATTTCGCGAACATCGTCCGGCGACTTGGCGTCGGTGCACAGGCGACCGATCGTGGCGCCGACGTAGCCCCCGCCCGAGACGGTCGAGATCAGGTCGAACTTCAGCAGTTGCCGACGCTCGGCCAGCGACTTGAGCAGACCGAGACAGAAGGTGGCACTGCGGATGCCTCCACCGGACAAGGCGAGACCCCATGGGCGGTGACCATCGTCGACGCCGTGGAGCGCGCGGCGGCGCTCGCCTACCAGCTGCTGGATGGTTTCGTCCATGCCGCTCCTCGTCGTTCTGCGCCGCAATATTTCATGCCTTGCGCCGCGCAGCAATGGAGCGAAAGGTCTATGGCTTCGGGCGGGCGATTGGTTAAAGTCGCGACCGCATGACGCTCACGACACCCACTGAACAGTGCGTCCGGCCGCTTCTGCGGGTGCTTCGCTTCGGCTTGGCCCTGATCGCTTTCGGCCTTCTCGCGAGCTGCGCGAGCAACACTGGCGGCACCTGCGAGTCCCCCTATGTCGCCTCGCCGCAGTTCAAGGGATGCGGCTTCCGCAACGCGCCCAATCCGGATGCGCGCCCCTCCGAAGGCGCGTGGAACATCTGGACGCGCTTCATCTTCGCGAGCAAGAAGGACACGGTGCCGGTCGATCCGATCCCGGTCCGGCTACTCACGCCGCAGCAGCTCGATGCGCTCGACCCGCAGGCCAACCATGTGATCCGGCTCGGGCACTCGTCGCATCTGCTCAAGCTGCGCGGCAAGTACTGGTTGATCGACCCCGTGTTCAGCGAGCGTGCCTCGCCCTTTCAATGGGTCGGACCGAAGCGCTTTCACCCGCCGCCGATCACGCTGGAACAACTGCCGCCCATCGAAGGCCTGATCCTCTCGCACGACCACTACGACCATCTCGACGCCGCGACGATCGAATACCTCGCGCAGCGCGTGCAGCACTATTTCGTCCCATTGGGCGTGAAGGCGCGTCTGGTCGAACTCGGCGTGGCGCCCGATCGGGTCACCGAACTCGACTGGTGGCAGGCGGGTGAGCAAGGCAGCGTGAAGCTCACCGCGACCCCGGCGCAGCATTTCTCGGGGCGCACGATCAACGACCGCGACAAGACGCTGTGGGCCTCGTGGGTGATCGACAGCGGCAGCCAGCGGATCTTCTACAGCGGTGACTCGGGGTACTTCCGGGGCTTCGCGCAGATCGGCGAGCGCTTCGGCGGCATCGACCTCGCGATGATCGAGAACGGCGCGTACGACGCCTACTGGCCCTCCGTGCACATGACACCCGAGCAGAGCGTGCAGTCCTTCGAGGATCTGTGCGCGAAGGTGCTGTTCTCGGTGCACAACAGCACCTTCGACCTCGCCTTCCATTCCTGGCACGACCCGCTCGACCGAATCGCGGATCTGGCCGAGCGCAAGAAGCTCGTGCTCGCGACGCCGATGATCGGCGAGCCGCTCACGGTCGGCCAGCCGCGCACCAACGCGCGCTGGTGGGCGGGCTTGAGGTAGCCCGCAACGGGCAAGCTGTCTCTAGCCCCGCCGCTGCTGCTGACGCTCGCGCGCCCGTCGCACCTGGCGGCTCTGGGATGCGTATTCCGCAGCGCGCGCCTTGTGCGCACTCTTCTCGCGCCGCCGCCTGGACAGCCAGCGACCGAGCGCGAAGCTCGCGATCCCGCTCACGATCGCGATGACGAGGCCGAGGATGCCGATTTCCATATGTGTCTCTCCGGCCGCTCTCGTTACTGCACGCGCGTGACGCTTGCCGGCTTGAACCCGAGGTCGGCCGCCTTGCCCTTGCGCGCACGCGCGGCGCGCGCATTGTTGAGCGAGCGGATCTCCAGCGTCTCCTCGCGGTCCTTGCCGCCGCGGCCGACGCCCCTGATGCTCACGCTGCGCGTGTAGGCCGCCGCGCCTGCAAGCGTGTCCTTGGCTTCGAGATCGATCAGCGTCAACCCTCGGCCGCCCTTCGGCAGCGCCTTGAGTTCGCCGATCTCGAAAGTCAGGATGCGTCCGCCGGTGGATGCGCAGCACACATGCGTGGCCGCGGGCAGCGGCTCTGCGCCACCCCCACCGCCAACCAGCGATGGCTGGCAGAGCTGTTCACCCTCGCCCACGTCGACAAAGGCCTTGCCGCCCTTTTGACGCGAGATCATGTTCTCGACCGCCGCGATGAAGCCGTAGCCCCCGCTGCTCGACAGCAGCAGGTTCGCACCCAGCGGGCCCGCGAAATAGTGCGCCACGTGCGTGCCGCTTTCGAGATCGATCAGCGTGGTGACCGGTTGCCCGTCGCCACGCCCGCCGGGCAGCGACGCCACCGGCACGCTGTAGACACGCACGCTCTTGTCCTTGGCGGTGCCGAAGACCAGGAGCGTGTCGACCGACCGGCACTCGAACGCGCCGTAAAGCGCATCGCCGGACTTGAAGCTGTACTCGGGTGCCGCGGCCCCTGCAGCACGCTCGCTGGCCCAGCCCTTCTGCGTCCGGACCCAGCCCTTCTGCGACACGATCACCGTCACCGGTTCGTCGACCACGCGCACTTCGGCGACCGCGCGCTTCTCGGCCTGGATCAGCGTGCGACGCGGGTCTTCGAAGTTCTTGGCATCGGCTTCGATCTCCTTCACCAGCAGGCGGCGCAATGCGGCCGGGCTGCCGAGGATGTCTTCGAGCTTCTTCTGCTCTTCGCGCAGGCTCTTGAGCTCCTGCTCGATCTTGATCGCCTCGAGGCGCGCCAGTTGGCGCAGGCGGATTTCGAGGATGTCCTCGGCCTGCCGGTCGCTGAGGTTGAAGCGCGCGATCAGCGCCGCCTTGGGCTCGTCCGAAGCACGGATGATCGCGATCACCTCGTCGATGTTCAGCAGGACGATCTGCCGGCCTTCGAGGATATGGATGCGGTCCTGCACCTTGCCCAGGCGATGCCGCGAGCGCTTCTCTACGGTGACTTCGCGGAAGGCGATCCACTCGCTAAGGATCTGCCGTAGCGACTTCTGCGTGGGCTTGCCATCGATGCCGACCATCGTGAGGTTGATCGACGACGAAGTCTCCAGCGAGGTCTGCGCGAGCAGCGTGCCGATGAATTCCTCCTGGCTGATGCGCGACGTCTTCGGCTCGAACACGAGGCGCACCGGCGCATCCTTGCTCGACTCGTCGCGCACGCCATCGAGCACTGCGAGCACCGCGGCCTTGAGCTGTGTCTGCTCGGCGGTCAGCGCCTTCTTGCCCGTGCGTACCTTCGGGTTGGTGAGTTCCTCGATCTCTTCGAGCACCTTCTGCGAACTCACGCCCGGCGGAAGTTCGTTGACCACCACTTGCCACTGGCCGCGGGCGAGCTCCTCGATCTTCCAGCGCGCGCGTACCTTGAGCGAGCCGCGACCGGTGCGATAGGCCTCACCGATTTCCACCGCGCTGCTGATGATCTGCGCCCCGCCCGGATAGTCCGGGCCCGGCACGAGCGTGAACAGCTCTTCGTCACTCAGCTTGCCGTTCGACTTGATCAGTGCCACGCAGGCATCGGCCACTTCGCGCAGGTTATGGCTCGGGATCTCCGTCGCGAGGCCGACCGCAATGCCGCTCGCACCGTTGAGCAGTGTGAAAGGCAGGCGAGCCGGCAGCAGGCGAGGCTCGTCGGTCGATCCGTCGTAGTTCGGGACGAAATCAACCGTGCCTTCGTCGATCTCGTCGAGCAGCAGGCTGGTGATGCGCGACAGGCGCGCTTCGGTGTAGCGCATCGCCGCGGCGCCATCGCCGTCGCGACTGCCGAAGTTGCCCTGGCCATCGACCAGCGGATAGCGCTGCGAGAAATCCTGCGCCATGCGCACCAGCGCGTCGTACGCGGCCTGGTCGCCGTGCGGGTGGAAGCGGCCGAGCACGTCGCCGACCACGCGCGCGCTCTTCACGGGCTTGGCGCCGACGGTGCCGTTGGCGCCGCCGAAGCCCAGCCCCATGCGCGACATCGAATAGAGGATGCGTCGCTGCACCGGCTTCTGGCCGTCACTCACATCGGGCAAGGCGCGGCCCTTGACGACGCTCAGCGCGTATTCGAGGTACGCGGTCTGCGCGTAGTCGGCCAGCGTCAGCGCGCCGTCTTCGTCGGGGCTCTGGAGATCGAGCGTGGGTTGGTCCATGGGAACAAGAAAGTGAAAAAGATGTCGGGTCGGCTCGCTTCGGCGAAACCACCCATTCAGGGAATCTGCCGGGTCACGGCGCTGGCTCTTTGGGTGCGGTTGTCAGCGCATCAGGCCATTCCGGCATGGCCGGACGGTTGCGCGCGTCGGGCGGCATATTGCCACGACCCAGGGCACCACCAGCCGGCACACCCATTTCCATGCGGATGCGCGTCGGCACCTTGCCCCGCCCGATCGCGGCAGATGGCTTGAGGTAGGCGTAGAGCTGGAGCACCGTGCTCACGTAGTTCTGTGTCTCGCGGTAGTTCGGCACCTTGTTGCCCGCGCGCTGAACCGCGCCTTCGCCGGCGTTGTAGGCAGCCAGCGCGAGTTCGAGATCGCCGGGGAACATCACCATGAGGTCGCGCAGGTAGCGCGAACCGGTGGCGATATTGACGCGCGGATCGAAGAGCTTCTTCTCGATCGAGGTGCGCTTGTCGGCCGCCACCCCATAGCGCTCCGCAGTCGCTGGCATCACCTGCATCAGACCAAGCGCGCCCTTGGGGGACACGGCCTGCGCATCGAAGCCCGACTCGGTCGCGATCAGCGCCTGCAGGAGTTCGTAGTCGATCGAATGACGGCGCGAGGCTTCGCGCATCGCGCCCTGCGCGGGCTTGTAGCTCGGCGAGGCCTCGAACATCGAGACCAGCGCCTGCGAGGCCCGTGGCACCTTGCCATTGATCTGGCCGCCGCGTCCCCCGCCGAGGCCGCTCGCAGTGTCGAAGCTCTGTCCGCCGCGAAAGAACAATTGGTAGCGTTCGTCGACCTTCTCCGACGCGAAATGCGCCACGCCCTTCTCATCGACGTAGCCGAAGATGTCCGTCGCCCGGGCGGCTTGCGGCGAAGCCGCCAGCACGACGGCTGACAGCAATGCAACGATCCATCCGGAAAATCTCATCGATTTCGCCATGCGGCACTATGCCCGCGACGCGTAAACGTACATGGCCCGTACGGTCACAAATTGTTCAGGGCGCTCGCGTCCCGAACTAGATATCCACCTCGACCTCGTCGGCGCGCAGTTCCATCAACTCGCGTCGCGCCGCAGCCTCGCCCTTGCCCATGAGCTTGGTGATCTCGCCCTGCGTGCCCTGCACGTCGAAACGGCCGAGCCGCACCTGGAGCAGGCGCCGCGTGTCCGGATTCAGCGTGGTTTCCCACAACTGTTCGGCGCTCATTTCGCCCAGGCCCTTGAAGCGGCTGATGCTCCAGGCGTTCTCTCGCACGCCGTCCTTGCGCAGTTTGTCGAGGATGGCCGTGAGTTCGCCTTCGTCCAGCGCGTAGACCTTCGACGCGGGCTTCTTGCCGCGCGCGGGCGCATCGACGCGGAAAAGCGGCGGTTTCGCCACGTACACGTTCCCTGCTTCGATGAGTTTCGGGAAGTGGCGGAAGAACAGCGTGAGCAGCAGCACCTGGATGTGCGAGCCGTCCACGTCGGCATCGCTCAGGATGCAAATTTTTCCGTAGCGCAGTCCCGAGAGATCGGGCGTGTCGTCCGGACCATGCGGGTCGACGCCAATCGCGACCGAAATGTCATGAATCTCGGTGTTGGCGAAGAGCCGGTCGCGCTCGACTTCCCAGGTGTTGAGCACCTTGCCGCGCAACGGCAGGATGGCCTGGCATTCCTTGTCACGGCCCATCTTGGCGCTGCCACCGGCCGAATCGCCTTCGACGAGAAAGACCTCGTTGTGCGCGGTGTCTCGGCTTTCGCAATCGGTGAGCTTGCCGGGCAGCACGGCCACGCCGGAGCCCTTGCGCTTCTCGACCTTCTGGCCGGCGCGCTGGCGCGTCTGTGCGGCCTTGATCGCAAGTTCGGCGAGCTTCTTGCCGTAGTCCACATGCTGGTTGAGCCAGAGTTCCATCGCCGGACGGACGAAGCTGGAAACCAGTCGCACCGCATCGCGCGAGTTGAGCCGCTCCTTGATCTGGCCCTGGAACTGCGGGTCGAGCACCTTCGCCGACAACACGTACGAGGCCCGCGCGAAAACGTCTTCGGGCAGCAGCTTCACGCCCTTGGGCAGCAGCGAATGCAGGTCGATGAAGCTCTTGACCGCGTTGAAGAGACCATCGCGCAGCCCGCTGTCGTGCGTGCCGCCCGCGCTGGTCGGGATCAGGTTGACGTAGCTCTCGCGCACCGGCTGGCCGTCTTCGGTGAAGGCGACGCACCAATCGGCGCCCTCTCCTTCGGCGAAGTTGTCGGCGTTCTTGTCGGCATGGCCCGAACCGTCGAAGAGCGGGATCACTGGGTCGCCGGTGAGCGTCTGCATCAGGTAGTCGCGCAGGCCGCCCTTGTAGAGCCAGGTCTGGGTTTCCTTGGTCTTCTCGACCACCAGCGTGACCGAGACGCCGGGCATCAGCACCGCCTTGCTGCGCAGGAGGTGCGTGAGTTCGTGGATCGGCAGTGCCGGCGATTCGAAATACTTCGCGTCGGGCCAGGCGCGCACCGTGGTGCCCTGGCGGCGGTCGCGCGGGCCGTCGCCGTTGGAGGCGGACGCGCTTTCCTGCGGGCGCACTTTGAGCTTGTCGACCACGTCGCCGGCCGCGAATGCGATCTGCGCGACCGAGCCTTCGCGGTACGAAGTGACTTCGAGGCGCTTCGACAGCGCGTTGGTCACCGAGACGCCCACGCCGTGCAGGCCGCCCGAGAAGCTGTACGCGCCGCCCGATCCCTTGTCGAACTTGCCGCCCGCGTGCAGCCGCGTGTAGACCAGTTCGATGACCGGCGCCTTTTCCTCCGGATGCAGGCCGAAGGGAATGCCGCGGCCGTCGTCTTCCACGCTCACCGACCCATCGGTGTGGATGACGACCTTGATCTTCTTGCCGTACCCCGCGAGCGCCTCATCGGCGGCGTTGTCCAGCACTTCCTGGATGATGTGCAGCGGGTTGTCGGTCCGGGTGTACATGCCCGGCCGCTGCTTGACGGGCTCTAAGCCCTTGAGGACGCGAATCGACGCCTCGCCGTAACTGCCTGGTTCCTTGCTTGCCATGGCGCGGGATTCTAGGGCGGCGATCCGACCCGCCGGGACGAGCCGCTGCTTTCACCTCATCAATTCGATGCGCAAATATCAATAATCGGTTTTGGCCTCAGGCCGGCGCCGCAAGCGGGTTTTCGGTACATTGCCCGCCATGAATCCCAACGCCAGCCAGCCTCTCAGCCTCAAGCAGGTCCTCGTCTGCGGGGCCATGATCGTCACGCTGTCGATGGGTATCCGGCATGGCTTCGGGCTGTGGCTCCAGCCGATCACGCAGGAACAGGGCTGGTCGCGGCAGGCTTTCTCGTTCGCCATCGCGGTGCAGAACCTTTCCTGGGGCCTGATCGGCGTGTTCGCCGGCATGCTGGCCGACAAGCTGGGGGCCTTCCGTGTGCTCATCGCCGGGGCGGTGCTCTATGGCCTGGGCCTGCTCGGCATGGCGTTTTCGCCCACGCCCTTCATGTTCGCGCTGACGGCTGGCGTCCTGATCGGCGCGGCGCAGGCCGGCACCACCTATGCGGTGATATACGGCGTCATCGGCCGACAGATCTCGGCCGAAAAGCGGTCCTGGGCCATGGGTGTGGCGGCCGCGGCAGGTTCCTTTGGCCAGTTCCTCATGGTGCCGGTGGAGGGCCAGCTCATTGCCCGGCTCGGTTGGCAAACCGCGCTGGTCGTCCTCGCCGCCATGGTGCTCATGATCATTCCGCTGGCCTTCGGGCTGCGTGAACCCCGGCACGATTCGGTGGCTGTCCGGCGCAGCCAGACTATCGGCCAGGCAATTCGCGAAGCTTTCAGCTATCCGAGCTTCATGCTGCTGACGGCCGGCTACTTTGTCTGCGGCTTCCAGGTGGTGTTCATCGGGGTGCATATGCCGAGCTACCTGCGTGACAAGGGCCTTTCGCCCGAAGTGGCGAGCTATGCGCTCGCGCTGATCGGGCTGTTCAATGTTTTCGGCACCTACGTCGCCGGCTCGCTGGGCGCGCGGCTGGCCAAGCGCAAGCTGCTCGCGGCCATCTACATCACCCGGGCCGTGGCGATCGCGCTGTTTCTGCTCGTGCCTATCTCGCCGCTCACGGTCTACATATTTGCCGCCGTGATGGGGTTCCTGTGGCTATCCACCGTTCCGCTGACCAGCGGGATCGTGGCCCAGATCTTCGGCGTGGCGCATCTTTCGATGCTGGGCGGAATCGTGTTCTTCAGCCACCAGGTCGGCTCGTTCCTGGGCGTCTGGCTCGGCGGCTACCTCTACGACCGCACCGGCAGCTACGACATCGTCTGGTACATCGCGATCGCGCTGGGCGTGTTCGCTGCGTTGATCAACCTGCCGGTCAAGGAAGGTGCGATCGCGCGTCCTGCTCCCCAACCCGTGTAGATGAACTCGCCCCCAGCCTCGCCCACTTCGTGTGGCTCGGACACCCCCTCTCCGGGGGCAACCCCAGCGGCCCGGCAAAGCCGGCTCCGCGGGGTTTCTGGTATCGCCCGTGCCGGCTGGCTAGCTCTGGGGGCCATCGGGCTCGCGGGGGTTTTCGCGCTTTATGCGCAACCGGTCTTCGTCGTGACGATGATCGACCAGCTCTGGGCCTGCTTTTGAGCCACGCCTCCCTCGCGCCGTCGCCCTGGATCGAACGCTGGTGGCACCTTCTGATGCCGGGCGCCACGGTGCTGGACGTCGCATGCGGGTCGGGTCGGCACATGCGTTTCGCGGCCGAAAGGGGTCACGCCGCCACCGGCGTCGATCGGGCGCAGGAAGCGCTGGACGCCGCGGCCACCTATGGACAGACGCTTCTGGCCGATATCGAAAACGGGCCATGGCCTTTCCCTGACCAGAAGTTCGGCGGCGTGGTCGTCACGAACTACCTGTGGCGTCCCCTGCTCCCCCACATCGTGGCAGCGGTGGCGCCGGGTGGCGTTCTTCTCTACGAAACCTTCGCGGCCGGCAACGAAACGGTCGGAAAGCCCTCCCGGCCCGACTTCCTCCTGCAGCCGGGTGAATTGCTGACCGCCTGCACCGACCTGCGAGTGGTCGCTTACGAAAACGGTTTTCTCGCCGAGCCGGACCGCTTCGTCCAGCGAGTCGCGGCCGTGCGCCCGGCCTCGCAGCCGGCCGGCCAGCCGCCCCGCCACCCGCTTGCGGCCCGTTAGGCCCCGGGGCGGCCCTGAGCCGCATGCAACGGCGGATCAGTAGAATGTTCGCTTTCGTCCACCGACAGAAGAGATTCCCTTGGAGCAACTCACAGGCAGCATCGTCGCACTAGTCACGCCGATGCACGACGACGGCAGCGTCGACTATCCCGCCCTGCGCCGGCTGATCGACTGGCACATCGACGAAGGCACGGACTGCCTCGGCGTGGTCGGCACCACCGGCGAGTCGCCGACGGTCGACGTCGAAGAGCATTGCGAGATCATCCGCGTCTCGGTCGAGCAGGCCAAAGGCCGCGTTCCCGTCATGGCCGGCTGTGGCGCCAACTCCACCAAGGAGGCAATCGAACTTGCCAAATTCGCCAAGAGCGTGGGCGCCGATTGCCAGCTGCAGGTGGTCCCCTACTACAACAAGCCGACGCAGGAAGGCCAGTACCAGCACTTCAAGGCGATCGCCGAAGCAGTGGGCGACCTTCCGATCGTGCTCTACAACGTGCCCGGCCGCACCGTCGCCGATATGGCGCATGACACGGTACTCCGCCTCGCGAAGGTGCCCGGCATCATCGGGATCAAGGAAGCGACCGGCAACATCGAACGCGCCCAATGGCTCATCCGCGACGTTCCGAAGAACTTCGCCGTCTATTCGGGCGACGACCCGACGGCCGTTGCGCTCATGCTGTGCGGCGGCCAAGGCAACATCAGCGTCACGGCCAACGTGGCGCCACGCAAGATGCACGAGTTGTGCGTGGCCGCCATCGCGGGCGACGTGAAGCGCGCCATGCAGATCCAGTTCGAGCTCATGCCGCTGCATCGCAACCTCTTCGTTGAACCCAATCCCATCCCCGTCAAGTGGGCCATGGCACGGCTCGGGCTGTGCGGCGGCGCATTGCGCCTGCCACTCACCGAGCTTGCCGAAGCCAGCCGCCCGGCCGTCGAAGCCGCGCTGCGAGCGACCGGTCTGCTCAAGGGTTGATCCATCTTTACCGCGCAGTCCGCGAATGCGGGCAACCTTTTGCTCGGACTGCGCTCTGAAACTGCGGGCGATGCAGCCCATCCATTGAGCTAGACATTCCCAGAAAGAAGATGACGTTGAACACCATTTCGCGATTCGCACTGCTGGCCGTGGTCGTCAGCCTTGCGGCATGCTCGGCCCTCGAAAGCGACAAGATCGACTACAAGAGCGCCGGCAAGGCACCCACGCTCGAAGTGCCGCCCGACCTGACTCAGCTCTCGCGCGACAACCGCTACGCCATCCCCGGCGGCGCGGTGTCGGCCAACACGTATCAGGCCGGCCTCGCCAATGCACCGGGCGTCCCGACGGCTGCCACCTCGATGGGCGACGTCCGCATGGAACGCGCGGGCTCGCAGCGCTGGCTGGTCGTGAACCGCCCCGCAGAGCAGCTCTGGGATCCCGTCAAGGACTTCTGGCAGGAAAGCGGCTTCCTGATCACCACCGAGCAACGCAACCTCGGCATCATGGAAACCGACTGGGCGGAAAACCGGGCCAAGCTCCCGCAGGACATCATCCGCGGCACAATCGGCAAGTTCATGGATTCGCTCTATTCGACCGGCGAACTCGACCGCTTCCGCACGCGCATGGAGCGCACCTCCAACGGGACCGAGATCTTCATCAGCCATCGCGGCATGCAGGAGGTCTACAGCACCGCCCGCCAGGACTCCACGATGTGGCAGCCGCGCCCGAGCGACCCCGAACTCGAAGCCGAGTTCCTCCGTCGCCTGATGGTCAAGCTCGGCGTTTCGCAAGAGCAGTCCAAGGCCCTCGTCGCGGCCGGCGCACCCATCCAGACCGCCAAGATTGCCGACGTCAACGGCCAGCCCGTGGTCCAGATCAGCGAAGGCTTCGAGCGCGCATGGCGCCGCGTCGGCCTGGCACTCGACCGCACCGGCTTCACTGTGGAAGACCGCGATCGCACGGCCGGCACCTATTTCGTGCGCTACGTTCCGCCGAACCCGAACAAGAGCGAGCCGGGCTTCTTCGGCAAGCTGTTCACCTTCGGTTCGAGCAAGACCGAAGGTCCGCTCAAGTTCCGGATCCAGGTCAAGGGCTCGGGCAACACGAGCACGGTGTCGGTGCTCGATGGTTCGGGCGCACCTGACAGCTCGGCAAACGCCAAGCGGATCGTTCAGGTCATCGCCGACGATCTGAAGTAAAGAGCAAAGGCCCACCGATGCTGCGCTTCCGCAGCCTGGGCAGCGGCAGCACGGGCAATGCCACGCTGGTCGAGGCGACCAGCGGCGGCAGGACCTCCCGGCTTCTGATCGATTGCGGCTTCACGCTGCGTCATCTCGAAGCCCGGCTCGCGCGGGTAGGGCTGGCGCCGGCCGACATCGACGCCGTCTTCATCACGCACGAGCATGCCGATCACATCGGCTGCGCGCACACGCTGTCGCGCCGCGAACGTATTCCCGTGTGGATGAGCGAAGGCACCTGGCTCGCGACCGGTGGGCGCGATTTCGAGGGGCGTCTTCATCTCGCGCATGATGGCGCCGACATCGTGGTTGGCGACATGCTCGTCCAACCCTTCACCGTGCCGCACGACGCGCGCGAACCCCTTCAAGTGCGTTGTACCGATGGCGCGCGCGCTCTCGGGGTCCTGACCGATCTCGGACACGCGACACCGCATGTACTCGCCCGCCTGATGGGCCTTGATGCGTTGCTGCTCGAGTTCAATCACGACAGCGACATGCTCGCGGGCTCTCGGTATCCGCCTTTTCTCAAGCAGCGCGTCGGCGGCAAATACGGGCATCTGTCGAACACAGCGGCCGCTGAGATTGCCCGCACCGTGACCCACGCCGGACTCCGCCATGTGCTCGCGGCGCATCTCAGCGAGCAGAACAACAAGCCGGAGATCGTTCGTCGGATCATGGCCGAGGCACTCGGCGCACGAGAGGACGAGATGCTCGCCGCCAACGCCGCGGACGGGTCGCCCTGGCTCGACGTCTGACTCTTCAAGTCAGATGGGAAAAGCAAAAGGCCGCCCGTGGGCGGCCTTTGCTTATGCAGTCAATGCGCTCAGGGCTTTGCCGGTGGCGTCTCTTGCTGCTTCTTCGCTGCCTCGGTCGCAGCATTCGCAGCATCGAGTGCGGACTGCGCGTTGGGCGACGGCGTCGTTGTCGTCGCATCCGATGAGGGCGATGCAGGCGCAGCTGGTGCTGGTGCCGGTGCCGGTGCCGGTGCGGCTGGCGGCGCCACGACAGCCGGCGGAGGCTCTTCCTTCTTTCCGCATGCAGTCAACGCGGCAGCGGCGACCAGCGACGCAAGCAATACGTGCTTATTCATTTCACGGCTCCTTTGGTGAGGGTCACGGTCAAAAAATTCTAGACCTGCATCCTCGGGTGAAGCTGTTTCAAGGTGCGATTCGCGGCATTGGCTTACAAGCCCAATGTCGAAGTCGGAAAGCCCGGTTTCGCATGGCGAAGGCATTCGTCAATGCGCTCGCGCACCGCGCGCCGGCTCTCGGGACTGTGGCCGCAGACGCCTCGCCCATGATCGATGTCGATACGGTGAAGAAACCATGACGGCGTCCAGATTGCACTTGAAACCTGCGGCATGCCCTGGCCGTCACAGACGCGGCAATCGATGATGTGCCCCCACATCCTCCGCCAATGCACGAACCGCGCATGTTCGCGCTCGAACACATCGAAACGCTGTGCAACCATGACGAGTTGGCGACCCGCTGAAGCCCATGCCTGCAGCGCATCGATGACACTGCGTTCACCGAGCGGCCAGTCGCTGAAATCAGGATCGCTCCACACGAACTCCCGCCAGTTCTGCTGGGATGCCGCGGCAAACGCACTTCGCAAATGCGCATCGAAGGCGTGACGTCCGTCGAACGGGCCTTCCGGCAATTCAATACGTGAATCGTCTTCAGTCTGCATGCAGCCACCCCGCTTCGCACCAGTCGCTCAGGAGTGCCAGCGCATCTTCGCTTGCACCTGTCAGATCGCGCGGACCGAGCATGCGCTGATCCGCCAATCGGCGCATCAGTTTGGCATCGCGGCCCGACGCGCGAAAGCTCTCTCCGTTGATGTAGAGATGACGCGCGTCATACAGCATGCGCGTGCGACGGTCGAGCGCGACGCCGTTCAGTTCCGAAAGCGGCTCGCCTTGGTCGAACCAGACCGTAGGCTTCGGCTCGGTCATCGATTCGCCCAGTGCACGGTCGATCATGTCGCCGTCGCGCATGATGGCGAGCACCGCGTCGCGCGCGAAAGCCTGCAGCGCGGACGGCATCTCCGCGGGGTGCTGCAATGCAGGCTGCGAAGGATCACGGTAGTGCACAGCCGCGTGTCCCACGGCATCCTGCAACTCGTCGGCGCGTGCCTCGGCGATGCGGGCCAGCAGATCCGCGCCCAGCGGCGCAGCCGCCGGCGAACGCAGGCCGATGGAATAGGTCATGCAATCGCCACCGACTGCCACCCCGTCGTGCGCATAGCGAGGCGGCAGGTACAGCATGTCGCCCGGCTCTAGCACAAAGGTCTCTTCAGGTTCGAACTGCGCGAGGATCTTGAGTGGTACGTTCGGCTGGAGGCGCAGGTCGCGCTGCCGCCCGATGGACCAGCGGCGCGTTCCGTGCGCCTGCAGGAGAAACACGTCGTAGCTGTCGAAGTGCGGCCCCACGCCACCGCCATCGCTGGCATAGCTGATCATGAGATCGTCGAGCCGCGCATCGGGCACGAACCGGAAACGCGAAAGCAGCTCGTGTACGCCTTGGTGATGCAGGTCGACACCCTGCACCAGCAGCGTCCACTCCGCCTGACGCAACGAAGGCAAGGCGCGCCGGGCGAATGGACCATGCCGAAGGGACCACCCCTTGGTGCCGTGCCGGATGAGGCGCGACTCGACATCCTCACGCGCTGCCAGGTCGAACAGGTCGCCGCGGGCGATTGGTGGCACCATCGCGGGTATCGCCTGCCGAATCAGCAGCGGCTTCTTCTGCCAATGGCGTCGCATGAATTGCTGGGCGGTCAGGCCGCCGAGCAGGGGCAAGGGTTGATCAATCTCCATGGGAGAATTCTCGTATGGAAATCTCTGAACAATGCGTGGTCGGCCTCACCTGGACCCTCAAGGACACGCTCGGCGAAGTGCTCGACGTGCTCGATGAACCGGTCGAATTCCTCATCGGCGGCGACGACCTCTTCGACGCCATCGAAGCAGCCCTCCTCGGCCATGGACCTGGTGCGAAGGTGCAGCTTCAGTTGGAACCCGAGCAGGCATTCGGCGACTTCAACGACCAGTTGCTCTTTCTCGAACCGCGTTCGCTCTTTCCCGAAGGCGTCGAGGAAGGCATGACCTTCGACGGCGCGGCTCTGCCCAAAGGCGTGAATCCGGACATGCCGAAGGACGTGCTCTACACGGTGAGCGAGATCTACCCGGAGCACCTCGTGCTCGATGGCAACCATCCGCTCGCGGGCATCGCGATCCGTCTCGACATCACGGTCAACTCGGTGCGCGAAGCAACCGAAGAGGAAGTCGGCCGCGGTACCGCAGGCACCGGCTTCTTCAAGATTCCGACGACCGCGCCGGGCAACGACCTCCTCCACTGAGGCGATCGACCTTCAGACGCAAAAAAGCCGGGCAATGCCCGGCTTTTTCAATGGGCGCCCGCACTCAGTAGCGGGAAATCTGGCCGTTGTTGATGACCACGCGATCGCCGATGCGCAGATCGCCGGGTGACGGCACATCGAATGCGCGGTAGCCACCATTGTCCGTCTGGACCGACACGCGGTACGTCTGGTAGGTCCTTGGTGCGTTGTTGTTCGCCTCGATGCTGTTGCCCAGCAATGCACCGCCCACGAGTCCCAGCGCGGTCGCCGCCGCGCGGCCGCTACCATGGCCGATCTGGTTGCCGAGTACGCCGCCGACAGCGCCACCGGCGACCGCGCCGGCGCCGGTCGTCGGCGCGCCGGAGGATTGGCTCTGGATCACCTCGATATTGGCGACACGGCCGTATTCCACGTAGGCCCCAGGCGCCATCTGCTGCTGCGGCGGCTGGTAGGGATAGCGGGCGGTCTCATAGACCGGTTGCGGCGCCACGCACGCGGTCAGGGCCGAAAGTGCGACGACCGAAGCGGCGATGGCCAAGGGACGAATCGAGATCTTCATGTTGGATGGCTTTCTCAAAAATGGCGCGCTGGAAAACGCGCTCTCATGGACCTGACAACGCACGATCGACGCATGCGATGACACCGGTCACATATTGACACCTTCGAGCAGCAGTCTGGCGTCGGGTTCCTGTCTTTACGCGCGCGAAACGCAGCCGCAACACGTTGCGAGCGGCGTCCTACGCGTCCGTCGTTTCAGTGCTTGCCGGTCGAGCCGTAACCGCCTTCGCCGCGTTCGCTCGGCGGAAACTCCGCCACCACGCGGAATTGCGCCTGCACCACCGGCACGATCACCAATTGCGCAAGCCGCTCCATGGGCTGCAGCACGAACGGCGTATTGCTTCGGTTCCAGGCGCTGACCTTGAGCTCGCCCTGGTAGTCGCTATCAATAAGGCCGACCAGATTGCCGAGCACGATGCCGTGCTTGTGCCCCAGCCCCGAGCGCGGAAGGATCAGCGCCGCGTAGCCCGGATCTGCGAGGTGGATCGCGATGCCCGTCCCCACGAGCTGCCAGCCGTTCGGTTCGAGCGTGATCGGCGCGTCGAGGCAAGCCCTCAGGTCCAATCCGGCGCTACCGGGCGTGGCATAGGCAGGCAACTGGTCCTGCATGCGGGGATCGAGGATTCGAACGTCGACTTTCACTGAATGGGTCCTTGAGTGTTTGGAAATTTCATTGTTTCTTTGCCGAACGCACGTAGTCCGGCACACGCGCCGCGATCTCGGCCACGAGTTCCCGCGCCAGCGTGAGCTTGGGCGCACGCGGCAACTCACGAACGCCCTTGGCATCGACCAGCAGCAGGCTGTTGTGATCCTGGCCGAAGGTCAGCGGGCCGATGTTTCCGACCAGGAGCGGAATGCCCTTGCGCTCGCGCTTAGCCTTCGCGTGCTCCACGAGGTTTTCGCTCTCCGCGGCAAAGCCGACGCAAAAAAGCTCGCCGCCCTTGGCGCGAGCGCCTTGCGCAACGGTGAGCAGGATGTCTTCGTTCTCGACGAAATGCAGCACGGGCGGCTTGCCGCTTCCGTCCTTCTTGATCTTCTGCGCACTGTGCGTGGCCGGGCGCCAATCGGCCACCGCAGCCGTCGCGACGAAGATCGATGCGGACTGCACCGCCTGGAGCGTCGCCTCGAGCATGTCCTGGGCCGACTTGACATCAACCCGGCGCACGCCGCGCGGTGTCGGGAGGTGCACCGGGCCGGCAACCAGCGTGACTTCCGCGCCTGCGTCGCGCGCGGCGCGCGCAATCGAAAAGCCCATCTTCCCGGACGAATGGTTGGTGATGCCCCGGATCGGATCGAGCGCCTCGAAGGTCGGCCCGGCTGTCACCACCACATGCTGGCCCGCGAGCACCTTGGGCTGGAACTGGGCGACGATTTCCTCGAAGAGCTGCTCGGCTTCGAGCATGCGGCCGTCACCGGTTTCGCCGCAGGCCTGCCAGCCATTGCCAACGCCCAGTACGCGTGCGCCATCGGCATCGACCTGGCGCAGATTGCGCTGGGTCGCGGGGTGACTCCACATTTCGCGGTTCATTGCGGGTGCAATCAGCAGCGGAACCCGCTCGATCGGCCTCGCAAGGCACATCAGGCTCAACAGTTCGTCGGAACGGCCCTGGACCAGCCGCGCGATGAAATCAGCGCTGGCTGGCGCCAGCACGATCGCATCGGCCTCGCGACTCAGGTTGATGTGGGGCATGTTGTTGCTCTCGCGCGCATCCCACTGGGAGGTATAGACAGGCCGCCCGGAGAGCGCCTGCATCGTGACGGGAGTGATGAACTGCGCCGCCGCTTCCGTCATGACGACCTGCACCGTGGCGCCCGCCTTGACCAGAAGCCGGCATAGCTCGGCCGACTTGTAGCAGGCGATCCCACCCGTCAGTCCCAGAACGATGTGTTTGCCCGTGAGGTCTTGTTGCATCGGGCCAGTTTAATGGGTGGCCGTCCTCTACAATCCCCATTTCCCACTTCCCGGATCTGCGTCCGGAACTGGCATGACCAAATTCGTCTTCGTCACCGGCGGTGTGGTGTCTTCCCTCGGGAAGGGAATCGCCTCCGCCTCTCTCGCCGCATTGCTCGAATCGCGCGGCCTCCAAGTTACCCTCATCAAACTCGACCCGTACATCAACGTCGATCCGGGCACGATGTCGCCGTTCCAGCATGGCGAAGTGTTCGTTACCGACGACGGGGCCGAGACCGACCTCGACCTGGGCCACTACGAGCGCTTCATCACGACGCGCATGCGTCGCGCTAACAACTTCACCACGGGCCAGATCTACAAGACCGTGCTGGAAAAGGAACGCCGGGGCGACTATCTCGGCAAGACGGTGCAGGTGATCCCGCACATCACCAACGAGATCCAGGAATACGTCAAGCGCGGCGCCGGCATCGGCACCGCGCACGAAGTCGACGTTGCCATCGTCGAGATTGGCGGTACCGTGGGTGACATCGAATCGCTGCCCTTCCTCGAAGCCGTGCGCCAGATGAGCCTGCGCCTGGGCCCGAACAACTCGGCCTTCGTTCACCTGAGCTATGTGCCGTGGATCGCCGCGGCCGGCGAACTCAAGACCAAGCCGACCCAGCACACCGCGCAGAAGCTGCGCGAGATCGGCATCCAGGCAGATGCGCTGCTGTGCCGCGCCGATCGCCCGATTCCGGACGACGAGCGCGCCAAGATCTCCCTCTTCTCGAACGTGCCCGAGTGGGGCGTGATCTCGATGTGGGACGTCGACACCATCTACAAGGTGCCGCGCATGCTGCACGAGCAGGGCCTCGACGGGCTGATCTGCGACAAGCTGCGCATCAACACGCCACCGGCCAAGCTCAAGCGCTGGGACGACCTCGTCTACGAAGTCGAGCATCCGCAGAAGGAAGTCTCCATCGCAATGGTCGGCAAGTACGTCGACCTCTCCGACAGCTACAAGTCGCTGAACGAGGCGCTGCGTCACGCCGGCATGAAGAACCATGCCCGCGTGAAGATCGACTACGTCGACTCCGAGACCATCACGCCGCAGGACGTGGCGCGGCTCGGCAAATACGACGCGATCCTGGTGCCCGGCGGCTTCGGCCAGCGCGGCGTAGAAGGCAAGATCGCGGCTGCGCGTTTCGCCCGCGAAACCAAGGTGCCGTATCTCGGCATCTGCCTCGGCATGCAGGTCGCAACCATCGAGTACGCCCGCAATGTGGCCGGTCTCAAGAATGCGAACAGCACCGAGTTCGACCCACAGACGCCCACCCCCGTGATCGCGCTGATCACCGAATGGAAGGACGCCGACGGTACGGTCAAGACCCGTGACGAGAAGTCCGACCTCGGCGGCACGATGCGCCTTGGCGCGCAAAGCTCCGACGTCGCGCCCGGCACGCTGGCCCACAGCATCTACGGCGACGTCGTCACCGAGCGCCATCGCCATCGCTACGAAGCCAACGTCAACTACCTCGACGACCTGCGCCGCGCCGGCCTCGTGATCTCCGCGCTCACGCAGCGCGAGCACCTCACCGAAATCGTCGAACTGCCGCAGAGCGTGCATCCCTGGTACATGGGCGTGCAATTCCACCCCGAGTTCAAGTCGACGCCGTGGAGCGGTCATCCGTTGTTCAACGCATTCATCAAGGCCGCCCTGGATCACCAGGGCGCCGACAAGAAGGCGCTGAAGGTGGTGGCATGAAGCTTTGCGGATTCGACATCGGGCTGGACAAGCCGTTTTTCCTGATCGCGGGTCCGTGCGTCGTCGAATCCGAACAGCTGCAGATGGACACGGCAGGCACGCTGAAGGAAATCACTTCCTCGCTGGGAATTCCCTTCATCTTCAAGAGCAGCTTCGACAAGGCCAATCGCTCATCCGGCTCCAGCTTCCGCGGTCCGGGCCGTGAGCGCGGCCTGGAAGTGCTCGCCAAGGTCAAACACGAACTCGCCCTGCCGGTGCTGACCGACGTCCACACCGAGGACGACATCACCGCCGCTGCCAAGGTGGTCGATGTGCTGCAGACGCCAGCCTTCCTCTGCCGGCAGACCGATTTCATCCACGCCGTGGCCCAGTCGGGAAAGCCGGTCAACATCAAGAAGGGCCAGTTTCTCGCGCCGCACGACATGAAGAACGTGATCGACAAGGCGCGTGCGGCTGCCAAGGAAAAGGGCCTGCCCGAAGACAACTTCATGGCCTGCGAGCGTGGTGCGAGCTTCGGCTACAACAACCTCGTCTCGGACATGCGCTCGCTGGCGATCATGCGCGAGACCGGCGCCCCCGTGGTGTTCGACGCCACGCATTCGGTGCAGCTGCCAGGTGGGCAAGGCACGAGTTCCGGCGGTCAGCGCGAGATGGTCCCGGTGCTGTCGCGCGCCGCGGTCGCCGTGGGCGTCGCGGGCCTTTTCATGGAAACACACCCTGACCCCGCCAAGGCACTGAGCGACGGCCCGAACGCGGTGCCGCTCAAGCACATGAAGGCGCTGCTCGAAACGCTCCTCGCGCTCGACACCGTCACGAAGAAGAACTCATTTCTAGAAGACACTTTTCAAGCATGAGCGCCTACATCATCGCCAACGTCCAGGTTACCAATCCGGCGCAGTACGAGGACTACAAGAAGTGGTCCTCCGAGGCCATGAAGGTGCACGGCGCCGAAGTCTGCGTACGCGGCGGCAAGGTGGAAGTCCTCGAGGGCGACTGGCATCCGGAGCGCATCGTGATCCTCAAGTTTCCGGACGTCGAGGCCGCCAAGAAATTCAATTCATCGCCCGAATACAGCAAGGCGCGCGCTTCGCGCCAGGGCGCCGCGGTCATGCGAATGATCGTCGTCGAAGGTATTTGACCCAGGAGAAAGTAAAGAGATGAGTGCAATCGTAGATATCGTCGGGCGCGAAATCCTCGACAGCCGCGGCAACCCCACCGTCGAGTGCGACGTCCTGCTCGAATCGGGCACCATGGGCCGCGCAGCGGTGCCTTCGGGCGCATCGACCGGCTCGCGCGAAGCCATCGAACTTCGTGATGGCGACAAGAGCCGCTATCTCGGCAAGGGCGTGCTCAAGGCCGTCGAGAACATCAACACCGAAATCTCGGAAGCCGTGCTGGGCCTCGACGCCAGCGAACAGGCCTTCCTGGACCGCACGCTGCTCGACCTCGACGGCACGGAGAACAAGGGCCGCCTGGGTGCCAACGCGACGCTCGCCGTCTCGATGGCCGTGGCCCGCGCAGCCGCCGAAGAATCGGGCCTGCCGCTGTACCGCTACTTCGGCGGCATGGGCGGCATGCAGCTGCCGGTGCCGATGATGAACGTCATCAACGGCGGCGCGCACGCCAACAACAGCCTCGACCTGCAGGAGTTCATGATCATCCCCGTGGGCGCGAAGAGCTTCCGCGAGTCGCTGCGCTACGGCGCCGAAGTGTTCCATGCACTCAAGAAGATCCTCGGCGACCGCGGCATCAGCACCGCAGTGGGCGACGAAGGCGGCTTTGCCCCCAGCGTCGAAAGCCACGAAGCCGCAATCCAGCTCATCCTCGAAGCGATCGACAAGGCCGGCTACACCGCCGGCGAGCAGATCGCACTGGGCCTCGACTGCGCGGCAAGCGAGTTCTACAAGGAGGGCAAGTACGTCCTCTCGGGCGAAAACCTGAGTCTCACCGCCGAAAGCTGGACCGACATGCTGTCGAGCTGGGTCGACAAGTACCCGATCATCAGCATCGAAGACGGCATGCACGAAGGCGACTGGGACGGCTGGAAGCTCCTGACCGAACGCCTCGGCAAGCGCGTGCAGCTGGTGGGCGACGACCTGTTCGTCACCAACACCAAGATCCTGCAGGAAGGCATCGAGAAGGGCATCGCCAACTCGATCCTGATCAAGATCAACCAGATCGGCACGCTGACCGAGACCTTTGCCGCGATCGAGATGGCCAAGCGCGCGAGCTACACCGCCGTGATCAGCCATCGTTCGGGCGAAACCGAAGACAGCACCATCGCCGATATCGCCGTGGGCACGAATGCCGGCCAGATCAAGACCGGCTCGCTCTCGCGTTCGGACCGCATGGCCAAGTACAACCAGCTCCTGCGCATCGAGGAAGACCTTGGTGACGTGGCTGTCTACCCCGGCCGCTCCGCGTTCTACAACCTGAAATGACGCTCACCCCCAGCCTCGCCCACTTCGTGTGGCTCAGGCACCCCCTCTCCGGGGGCAACCCCAGCGGCCCGGCAAAGCCGGTTCCGCGGGGTTTCTGGCATGGGCTGGCAGGGGCTTAATCGAGCACTATGCGCTCCCGCATCGTCCCGATCATCCTGGTCCTGCTGCTGCTGATCATCCAGTGGCAGCTTTGGACCGGGCGCGGCAGCGTGCGCGACGTGGCGCAACTGCAGGAAAAGCTCACCGAGCAGAAGCAGGCCAACGCGCGCGCCGCGCTGGCCAACGAGCGACTGGAATCCGAGGTCAATGACCTCAAGGAAGGGCTCGAAATGGTCGAGGAGCGAGCCCGGCAGGAACTCGGGATGGTCAAGCCGAACGAAGTCTTCGTGCAAATTACGAAATGACCCCCAGCCTCGCCCACTTCGTGTGGCTCGGGCACCCCCTTTCAGGGGGCAATCCCGGCAGCCCGGCGGAGCCGGATCCGCGGGATTCCTGGGGTGGGCTGTACCACCTCCAATGACACCTGTTCTGCCTGTCGGCTGCGTGATTGCGGTGCTGGGTGCCCCGGGGACCGGCAAGACGGAGCTCGCGAATGCGCTCGCCGCGCGCCTCTCGCAGCGTGGCGTCGCCGCGGCGCTGGTGGCCGGTCCTGCACTGCGATCGCCGACCCATCAAGAACACGCCCAAGCCGCCTTCGAGTTGACGAATCGCATCGCAGCCGCTGCCCGGCACGGTGTGGTGGTCGCGGATTCGACCGCGCTGATGAGCGCCGTCGAAGCCGACATGCGGTTCGGCGACTCCTCCCTCTACGACCATGCATTGGCCGCGCACCGCAGTCACGCAATCACGCTGCTCATGGCGCTGGATCTTCCGCAAGCCGGGGGCTCGGATCCTGCCGCACAGGCCGAAGCGGAACGGGCCGATGCGCTGCTGCGCGCCACGCTTGCACGCGCCGGGTCGCCGTTCGCAGTCATACACGGCCGCGGGCCTGAGCGGCTCGCGAGCGCATGGAACGCAATCAACGCCCGCGCCGAGGATGCGGGCGTCAGCTCAAGCTCGGGCCGGACCGCTTCGGGCGAACGCGCATGGTTCTGGCCCTGCGACAAGTGCTCCGATCCAGCCTGCGAGCATCGGCTTTTCCGCGATCTCATCGCCGGCCGTACCTAGCGGAAGCGGTTCTCCGCACGCACAACCCATGGCACGTACACAGCACCGCAGGCTCCTCGCAACATCCAGCATCCTCGCCCTCTCCTGTTCCGTATTCACGGCCTTCGCGGCGCCGGCGACAGCGACAGTCGAAAACAAGACCCGCCCCACGGCCTGCGCTGAGGAGGACAACGTTTCGATGGTTCTCCGCGGTCAGGGCATCACGAGTTTCCGCGTCGAGGCGCTCCAGCCTTCCTACATCGACAAGATCGAGAAAGACGTCACCGCGCCCGACTTCTCGGCCTGCAACTTCGATGGCGGCGCCCACCCGACGGACCCGAGCTACAAGTTCAAGGCGCGTCGCGTGGTGCTGTACGACGGCCCGCAATGGACGATCGTCGGCATGACGCTACCAACTTTCTGGCGGCCGAACCGCGTGCCGGTCCGCGTCGGCGCCCGTTCGGGCAATGACTTCCATCTGGTCCAGGTATTCGCGAAGGGCAAGGAAAAGGGCAAGAAGCCGATGGAGGCGCTGGTGCTCTACCCCGCTGACGGCTACTGGCGACTCAAGCCTTTGCCGTTGGCGCGCTTCGGCGATGGCGTGTACGGCTCATCGTTCCTCATGGGGCCGGTCGAGGATGCTGGCCGGCCAGTGGTCGATATCTCGTCGATCGCGATTCAGACGCAGCCGCTCTCGTTCCGTCTTCGCTTCGCCAACGGCGAGAGTGCCTCGATCAAGGTCGCGGAGATCAGCGAGGAACGCACTGCGCTCGACGTGTCGCTTCACCCGGCCACGCAGAAATCGCGGCCATTTGCGGTGCTTCGCTCGATGTACGTGGCGGCGGACAACGCGGACGTGAGCGAACTCACGTGGCAATCGACCCGCTCCGCCACGCCGGAGACGAAACCGTTGCCCGAGATTTCATCGATCGAAGCTGCGCAGGTCCGGTTTGCACGGACCACGCCGTCGCGCCACAACACCAGCGCGCCGGACATCCGCTTCAGCGACTTCGACACCGCGCGGCGCAACTGATCGCCGCGCGCTGCGCGACTATTGGACGACCGCGGTGCCCGGCATCTGATCGCCCGGCGCGGTGAATATCTGCGCCGCATCCACCGCATCGAAGTGGTACTGCTTGCCGCAGAAGTCGCATCCGACTTCGATGTTGCCGCGCTCCGCGATGATGCTGTCGGCCTCTTCCCGGCCAAGGCCGCGGATCATGCTCTCCACGCGGGTGCGACCGCAAGTGCAGGCGAAGTGCGGGCCCAGCATGCCGGTCTGCGGCTCGAAGCGCAGCACCTTCTCTTCCCAGAACAAGCGGCGCAGGATCGTGTCGACATCGAGCGTCAGCAACTCGTCGCGCGTCAGGCTCGACGCGAGGATCGAAATGCGGTTGTAGTCCTCGTTGTGGCCGATCTGGTCTTGCTGCACCTGCTCGCGACCGCCCTCGGCCGTGCCTTCAAGATTGGCTTCGCCCTTGACCGGCAGGCGCTGGATCAGCAGCCCGGCCGCGATCTTGTCGTCCGCAGCAAGCACCAGGGTCGTGTCGAGCTGCTCGCTCTGCAGCATGTAGTGCTGGAGGATTTCGCTCATCCGTTCGAGCTTCCTGCCCTTTTCGTCGACGAGCGGCACCACGCCCTGATAGGGCTGCTGGCCCGGGAGCTTGTCCTTGGGGTCGAGCGTGATCGCGCAGCGGCCCTTCCCGTGCACGTTGACCATTTCCGACAGCTTCGCGTCCGCGGCGATCTCGCCCATGGCCTTGGCCGTGGAGCGCAGGCTCAGGTCGGGCTTCACTTCAGCCACCGCGACCTTGACCGGTCCGTCGCCGAAGATCTGCAGGATCAGCGAGCCATTGAACTTGATGTTGGCCTGCATCAGCGTGGCTGCGGCGGTCATCTCGCCGAGCAGCTCGGCCATGGGCTGCGGATACGCGCCCGTCTCGGAGTTCGACGCACGGCGCGCCAGCACTTCCTGCCAGGACTCGGTCAGGCGCACGATCATCCCGCGCACCGGCAGGCCTTCGAACAGGAACTTGTGAAGTTCAGACATCAAGCAATCTTTTTCAGTCCCTTCGCAAAGCGATGGGCGTTTTCGACATAGTGTTCAGCGCTCTGGCGCAGCTTGGCGGCCGCGGCCTCGTCCAGCGTGCGGACCACCTTGGCCGGCGAACCGATGATGAGCGAGTTGTCGGGAAACTCCTTGCCTTCGGTCACGACGCTGCCGGCGCCGACGATGCAATTGCGGCCGATCTTCGCGTTATTCAAGACCACCGCCTGGATGCCGATCAGCGAGTTGTCGCCGACGGTGCAGCCGTGGAGCATGACCTGGTGCCCGACGGTGACGTTTTCCCCGATGTTCAGCGGACAGCCATGGTCGGCATGCAGCACCGAGAGGTCCTGAATGTTGCTGTTGCGGCCGATCCGGAGCGATTCCGTGTCACCGCGCAGCACCGCGCCAAACCACACGCTGGCGTTTTCGGCCAGCACGACATTGCCCATCACCTGCGCACTGTCGGCAACCCAGGCGCCCTCTCCCAGTTGCGGCGCCACGCCATCGAGTTCATACAAGGCCATCGCGGAGTCTCCAGAGGTCGAAAACCTAGAATTGTAGGGATGCACCCCCGCCTTCGCGCCCTTGCCGCGCTGCGCCTCACAGACCCCGAACAGAAGGTGGCCACCACCCGTGCACTCTTCGCGCAGTTGGGCGATGAGCCCCTTTCCCTGCAGCCAGTGCGCACATCCGGAGACGACATCGGCGTACCCGGCCGACCGGAACGGCCGCTGCGCGTTTCCGCCACTGCGGTCGGGAAGCGCTCGCCCTTCACACCTGAAGGCCGCGCGGCGCTGATTCACTCCATCTGCCACATCGAATTCAACGCGATCAATCTCGCGCTCGACGCTGCCTGGCGCTTCGACGGCATGCCCGAGGACTTCTACCGCGAGTGGCTCCGCATCGCCAACGAGGAAGCCCAGCACTTCACCCTCCTCCACGCGCATCTGCAGGAGAGGGGCAACCGCTATGGCGACTTCGCCGGCCACGACGGCCTGTGGAGCATGTGCGAGAAGACGAAGGACGACATCGTCGCGCGCATGGCGCTGGTGCCGCGCACACTCGAAGCGCGCGGGCTCGATGCCACGCCGCTCATCCAGGCCAAGCTACGGCGCGTCAACACGCCGGATGCACACGCCGCGTGCGCGATCCTCGACATCATCCTGCGCGACGAAGTCGGCCATGTCGCAATCGGCAACCGCTGGTATCGCTGGCTTTGCGAGCGAGATGGACTCGATCCCATCTCCCACTACCGGGTGCTCTACCGTCGCCACGAGGCGCCGCGCCTGAAGGCGCCCTTCAATCTCGAAGCACGTGCCAGGGCTGGATTCACCGACGAAGAGCTTCAGGCCCTCTCACAAGGCTGAACTTCGACCAGATTCCGGCGCCACTTCGGCCGGATCGATCAACGCTTGGAAGTCGCGGCTGGACGTCGCGCTCCGTTGCTGGTGCTGCTCCGGGCCTCGCCGGCCGCGCCGTTGCCTCGCGCCGCCGGCTTGTGCTCCGATTCCCGTAGCGCCGCATCGATCAACGCATCCGCCATCCACAGCGCAGTGCGTTCCACCTCCCGGTCGCTCAGTCCCCAGATGTCCTTGAGGATGACGTACGGCTCGATGCCGTAGACGACCGACAGCGCACGATGCAGCCTGTCTCGCACAGCAGGCCGAAGCTGCGGCACCAGCGGCGCGATCGCGTGTTCAAGAATCCGCACCCGATGCCCCCGGCGATAGGGCTCCTCTTCAAGCAGGCCCGCCCGCTCCAGCCCCCACTGCTCCAGTGAAAGTTGCGCCGCAGCACGCATCGGTGCCTCGAATTCCTTGAAGCGCGGAAAGGTCTGGAGAAAGAGTTCATGTACACGCTCGCGCCCGCCCGGCGTATCGGAAGCCAGCTTGCGCACCGGGCCGAGCGAACTGTCGACAACGGCTGTCACCAGCGCACTGCGGCTCGGAAAATACCTGTAGGCCGTCGCGCGCGACACCTTCGCACGCGCCGCGGCTTCGGCCACCGAGGGAATGTGGCCGCTCTTCTGGATGATGTCGATCGCAGTCTCGAGCAGGAGTTTGAAAGTTGCAGCCCTCACTCCGCGCTCCGGAGGCACGGGGGGTTCGCTCAGCTTGTGCTTCAGTCGAGCCATGGGGTTTGTACGGGTTCTGATTGGCCTGACGTGTCTTGTGAAGGTCCGAGGACGGCACGTATGATGCACCGGTCCCGATTTGAGACGCAAGTCTCAAAAATCGGAAAATCCAGATCTCGCGGCATCGGACGCACGTCCCACGGACTCGCGAGACAACCCGGAGACAACGGCATGCGCTTGGCCAGCTGGAGTTGGGGTGGACGCGAGCACGTCGGCACGATTTCGGCCGACGGGCGCGAGGCTACGCCGCTCGCCGCCGTCGATGCATCCCGCGGTGCACTCCCGCTGATCCAGGCGCTGGCACGCGGCGAACCACTCCCACAGCCTTCCGGAACGCGACTGCCGGTCGACGTCGTCACCCTGCGCGCCCCACTGCCCCGACCCCTGCGAAGCCTCTTCTGCGTGGGTCGCAACTACCGCGCGCATGCGCAGGAGCTTGCCGGCACGGTGTTTCGCGAGACGATGCCCACGAGCGATCCGTGGCCGATCGTCTTCGGCAAGCTCGGCGAGTGCGTGATCGGCCCGTTCGAAGCGGTACGCATGCCCTCCGCCTCCACCACGATCCAGGTCGACTATGAATCCGAACTCGCCGTGGTCATCGGACGCGGCGGTCGCGACATCCCTCGCTCGCGTGCGATGGACCACGTCTTCGGCTACACGATCGTCAACGACGTGACCGCACGCGACGTGCAGATGCGCCACCAGCAGTGGGACCTCGGCAAGAGCTTCGACAACTTCTGCCCGATGGGTCCCTGGATCGTGACCGCCGATGAACTCGATGGCCGCGCCACGCGCGTGCGCGGCTGGGTCAACGGCGAACCGCGTCAGGACGGGCTCACGAAGGACATGATCTTCGACATCCCCACGCTGATCGAGACCTGTTCGCGCGGTATCACGCTGCATCCGGGCGACGTCATCGCGACCGGCACGCCCGCAGGCGTCGGCATGGGATTCGATCCACCGCGCTGGCTGAAGTCGGGCGACGTGGTGCGTATCGAGATCGATGGCGTCGGTGTCATCGAAAACCGTTTCGAGTGAAGCCATGGCATTCCAGACCATCGATCGCATCGCAGTCGAGGACGAAGGCGAAGGCCCCGTTGTCGTCTGCGTCCACGGATTGGGCGGCAGCGGCAACACCTTCACACCGCTGATGCCGGCGCTGGCGCGGCATCGCGTGATTCGCGCGGACCTGCCAGGCAGCGGGCGTTCGCAGCGCGCAGAGGGTGAGTTGAGCATCGCGCGCTACGTCGAGGTACTGCTGCGTGTGTGCGAGCGGCTCGGTGTTTCGCGCGCGCACTGGATCGGCCATTCGATGGGCACGATCGTCTGCCAGCACATCGCGGCCGACCATCCGAAGTGCGTGGCGAGCATGGCGCTTTTCGGCCCGCTGATCGCACCGCCAGACGCGGCGCGCGCCGCGATGAAGGCACGCGCGGCGAAAGCGCGTGAAGGTGCCTCGGGCATGCAGGAGATCACCCTGGGATTGCTGCAAGCCGCGATCTCCGCCGACACGCGTCAGCGCCTGCCGGTCGCCGTCGCCTATGTACGCGAAAGCCTGATGCGCCAGGACGGCGAAGCCTATGCGCGTAGCTGCGAGGCGCTCGCCGGTGCGCCCGCCGCGCAGGTGGAGCGCATCGAAGCCCCCGTGCTCCTGGTCACCGGCGACGAAGATGGCGTCGCGCCACCGCAGGCAGTACGCGCCATGGCCGACCGACTGCATCGCGCAGCAGAAAAGCGCGTGGTGGTCCTGCCGCGCTGCGGCCACTGGACGCCCATCGAAAGGCCCGAGGAATGCCAGCGCGAGCTGCGCGACTTCCTGGCCGCACAAGCGAGGAACTGAACATGGCCGACGTGCTGTTCACCAACGTTCGCGTCTTCGACGGCGGCGGCGAAACGCCGTTCACCGGCGATGTGCTGGTGCAAGGCAACCGCATCGCGCGCGTCGTGAAGACGGGCTACGGAGTGCCCTCGATGCCGGTGGCGGGTGCGCAGGTCATCGACGGCGCGGGCGCCTTCCTGATGCCCGGCATGGTCGAGGCGCACACGCATTTCTCGTGGAACGACCAGCCCAGCCTCGATGCGATCCAGCGCATGCCGCCGGAAGAACACATCCTCTGGTGCGCCGAAGTCGCGAAGCGCTATCTGGACATGGGCTGGACGAGCTGCGTCGGCGCGGCCACCGCCAAGCCGCGGCTCGATGTGGTGATCCGCAATGCGATCGCTGACGGCACGATCATCGGCCCGCGCTACCTCGCAGCGAGCCAGGAGATCACCGTGCCGGGCGGCCTCGGCGACACCACGCAGCCGCATCTGCCGCAGCCCGAATTCGCTTTCGGCGCAGTCGTGAGTGGCGTCGAAGAGATGCGCCGCTGCGTGCGCATGTTCGCCAAGTACGGCGTCGATTCGCTCAAGATCAATCTCTCGGGCGAATCGATCACCGGCATGCCCAGCGAGATGAGCCAGTTCACCGAGGAGGAAGTGGCCGTCTGCGTGCAGGAAGCCAAAGCCTGGGGCAAGCGCGTCGCGGCGCATGCGCGCTCGACATGGTCGATCAAGCAGTGCGTCAAGCAGGGCATCGAGGTGATCTACCACGCGAGCTTCACCGATGAGGAAGCGCTGGACATGCTGGAGGCGCACAAGTTCGAGCACTACATTGCGCCCGGCCTCGCATGGCTCATCAACACGAGCTATCACGCGAGCGAATGGGGACTGACGCCCGAGGTGACGCGCCAGATGGGCTACCACCGCGAGCTCGAAGCCGCCATCGAAAGCATGAAAGCGATGCGCAAGCGCGGCATCCGCATCCTGCCTGGCGGCGACTACGGCTTTGCGTGGACGCCGCACGGCACCAACGCGAAGGACCTCGAATATTTCGTGAAGTACGTGGGCATGAGCACCATGGAAGCGCTTCTCTCCGCGACCGCATGGGGCGGGCCGATGATGCGCATGGGCAAGGTGCTCGGCTACATCCGCGAGGGCTATCTCGCGGACATCCTCCTGATCGACGGCGATCCGCTCGCCGACATCACGGTGCTGCAGGACAAGGCGCGCATCCTGGCCGTCATGAAGGACGGCGAATTCCACCGCGCGCCACCCGTGCGCCGCGCACACACGACCCGCTGGGCCGCATGACAAGACCAAGGAGAACGACATGGCCGATGTTGTCTTCACCAACGTCCGCATCCTCGACGGCACCGGGCAGAACCCGTACGCCGGCAGCGTGCTGGTGCGCGGTAACCGCATCCGGCAGGTCGGCCGCAGCACCGCGCCGATCGCGCCAAGTGGCGCCATGGTGGTCGACGGCGCAGGCGCCACGCTGATGCCAGGCATGTGCGAGGCCCACACGCACTTCTCATGGAACGACGCGGCCACGCTGGCGGCCATCCAGCGTATGCCACTCGAAGAGCATGTGCTGTGGTGCGCGAAGGTGGCAGGTCGCTACCTGCAGGCCGGCTTCACGTCATGCGTCGGCGCAGCCTGCGCGAAGCCCCGGCTCGATGTGGTGACTCGTAACGCGATCAACTCGGGGCAGATCCCCGGCCCGCGCTACCTCGCGGCGAGCCAGGAGATCACCGTCCCCGGAGGGCTCGGCGACGAAACGCTGCCGCATCTGCCCTTCCCGGAATTCAGCTTCGGCGTCAACGTCAACTCGGCCGACGAGATGCGCAAGGCGGTGCGCATGTTCCTGAAGTACGGTGTGGATTCCATCAAGCTCAACCTCTCGGGCGACAACTTCACGCCCGACTCGCCCGCCGAGACCACCTGGATGAGCGACGCCGAAGTCCATGCCGCGATGGAGGAAGTGCGTGTGCGCGGCAAGCGCGGCACCGCGCACGCGCGCTCGGCCGCTTCGGTCAAGCAGGCGCTGCGGCACGGCATCGACGTGATCTACCACGCGAGCTTCACTGACGAGGAAACGCTCGACATGCTCGAAGCTGCGAAGGACCGCGTGTTCGTCGCGCCCGGCATCGCGATCCTCTACGCGATGCTGTACGAGGCCGAGGCCTACGGCATCACTTACGAGAAGGCCTGCGCGATGGGCTACCAGATCGAGTGGGACAACGCGCTCGAATCGCTCAAGGCCATGCACCGGCGCGGCGTGCGCATTCTTCCGGGCGGGGACTACGGGTTCGCCTTCACGCCGCATTGCCAGAACGCGCGCGACCTGGAGTTCTTCGTGAAGTACCTGGGCTTCACGCCCATGGAAGCCATCCGCTGCACCACGCTCTATGGCGGGCAGGTGATGAAGCAACCGAACGAGCTGGG
>JAGIAI010000023.1 GCA_017744935.1 Variovorax sp. | reverse complement strand
TCGTCGCATGCATGCGCAAGCTGCTCATCACGCTCAACGCCATCGCTCGCACCAAGACTCCTTGGCGCAGCAACTTTGCTTCGGATTGACTTCGAGGTCTTCAAGATGGTTGCTTGTGCCGCCGGCCCGAAATCGGCGGCGGTCATCAGCACATTTCGCGACGGGCATTCTGGGCGCTTTGGGCTGACGGGAGCGTCAAGGACCACCACGCTTTGGTGGCTACCCACTCGGCAAGCGTGTCAACTGGTCGCCCGTCCCCCGTACACGCCGGCGAGGACTGGACACGACACGAACTGACGCCATGCGCCTACGGAGCGCGCAGGAAAGGAGGGGCTCCGCTATCCGCTCATGCCGCTAGATTGGCTGGGGTAGAAAAAACGGCGCTCAACCATGACCACCGATCCTGCTCCGATACAACTTCCGGCCCTGGAGCCCACTGGCGTCCCTGGCCTCGACGATGTTCTGGCCGGCGGACTGCCTGCCGGCCACCTGTACCTGGTGGAAGGCACGCCGGGCGCGGGCAAGACCACGCTCGGCCTCCAGTTTCTTCTGGAAGGGCGCCGGCTCGGCCAGCGTTGCCTGTATGTCACCCTGTCGGAGACCTCCGAAGAGCTGGCCCAGGCGGCGTATTCCCACGGCTGGAGCCTGGACGGGCTGGAGGTTTACGACCTGGTCAGCGACGAAGGCCTGAGCCCGGACGCCGAGCAGAGCGTCCTGCACCCCTCCGACTTCGAACTGGGCGAGACGATCAGCAGCGTGATGGCGCTGGTGGACCGGGTGCGTCCCCAGCGCATCGTCTTCGACAGTTTGTCGGAGCTGCGTCTACTGTCGCAGAACCCGCTACGCTACCGGCGGCAGATCCTTGCCCTCAAACGCTTCTTCCATACCTTGCGCAGCACGGTGCTCATGGTGGACGACAAGTCCAGCACCGCCGGGGACCTGCACCTGCACAGCATCGCCCACGGCGTGATTCACCTGGAGCAGAACACGTGGACCTACGGACCGGACAAGCGCCGCCTGCGGGTGGTCAAGCTGCGGGGCGTGAAGTTCCGCGAAGGTGAACACGACTTCAACCTCAACCGGGGCGGCCTGCAGGTGTTCTCGCGCCTGGTGGCCAACGAACACGGGCGCGATCATGCCGCCGACCCGCAGAGCTCGGGCAATGCGGAACTGGACCGCCTGCTCGGTGGGGGGCTGATCCCGGGCAGCAACTTGCTGTTTGCCGGCCCAGCGGGTGTAGGAAAGACGTCGACAGCGGTGTGCTGTGCACTGGCCGGCATGCAGCGTGGGGAAAAGGCAGCCATCTTCCTGTTCGACGAGGGCGTCAAGACTCTGGTGGCGCGCTCGCGGGCCCTGGGGATGGACATCGAGCGCTATGTAGCATCGGGCCAGCTGATCCTGCACACCATCGATCCGGCCGAGATTTCCGCGGGCCATTTCTCTTATCACGTGCGCGATGCAGTGGAAACCCACGGCGCCACCACCGTCGTCATCGACACCCTGAATGCCTACCTCGTCGCCATGCCGGGCAGCAACTTCCTGTTGCTGCAGATGCACGAGCTCCTCACCTACCTGAACCTTCAAGGGGTTACCAGCATCCTGGTGCTGTCCCAGCATGGCCTGGCCGGCGAGGTGCCCAACGATGTGGACCTCAGCTATCTGAGCGATTCGCTGCTGCAGTTCCGCTACTTCGAGGCGCGCGGCCAGATCTTCAAGGCGGTCTCGGTGATCAAGAGTCGCGTGAGCGCCCATGCGTCCACCATCCACCAGTTCCGCCTGAGCGCTGGCGGCATCGAGATTGGCGAGGCGCTCACCGATTTCGAGGGAGTCATGGCGGGCCTGCCGCGCTACAGCGGGAGTTCCTCGCTGCTGGGCGACGTCCGATAGGCGCCACGCGTGCAAAACCGCATACTGGTACTGGCGCCCTTCGGTCGTGACGCGCAGGTCATCAAGGAGGTCTTGGAGGCGCGGCACACCAACATTCACATCTGCGCGGATGCGAACGTGCTCGTCCAAGAACTGGAAAAGGAATCGGCGGGCACCATCCTCACCGAGGAAACACTGGCACAGGGTCTCATCGATGCGCTGCGAGGCCTGCTCACTCGCCAGCCGCCTTGGTCGGACTATCCCTTTGTGGTGCTGGCGGCGCGCCAGACCGTGCGCCGCTCCGACCGGGCCCGGCTCGCGCTGCAGCAGTTGAGCAATCTTGTGCTGCTGGAACGCCCGGTGAACCCCGACACACTGGCCAGCGCCGCGCACTCTGCGCTGCGCGCGCGGCGCCGCCAGTACCTCACCCGCGAGCACTTGGCCGAACTGCAGCAGTCCAAGCAGGCGGTCGAACGGCTCAACAACGAGCTGGAAACGCGCATCGTCGAGCGCACGGTCGACCTCGCTAGCGCGAACGACCGACTCATGCATGAAATGGTCGAGCGCGAGCGCGTGGAGAACTCGCGCGTGCAGAACCAGAAGATGGAGGCCTTGGGCCGTTTGACAGGCGGCATCGCCCACGACTTCAATAATCTCCTGCATGTCGTCAACCTGAACCTGCAGCTGATCGAGCGCATGGCGCCGCGGGAAGATCGCCTGCGCCACTTCGCGCGCCAGGCCAAGGACGCAGTGGAACGGGGGTCCCGCCTGACCGGGCAGCTTTTGTCGTTCGCGCGCACGCAGAGCCTGGTGCCCAAGCTGCATGATGCCAACGAGCTGATCCGCAACATGGCCGATCTGATCGCCATCTCGGTGGGGGCGCAGGTCAGGCTTTCGCTGACGCTATGTTCTGGCCCCGCGTACGTGGTTGTTGATGCCGCGCAGATGGAGATGGCCATCCTCAATCTGTCGGTCAATTCTCGCGATGCCATGCCCAAGGGCGGCAGCCTAGAGATCCAGACGGACATCGATCCTGGTGAAAGGGGCCCAGTCGAGGTTGGCGGGCCCACCTTTCCGCTCGGTGCCGTCCACGTCACGGTGCGGGACTCCGGCGAAGGGATCGCGCCCAACCTGCTGAACAAGGTGTTCGATCCATTTTTCACCACCAAGCAGCAAGGCGGAACCGGCCTGGGGCTAAGCCAGGTCTACGGCTTCGCCCGGCAGTCCGGCGGGCGCGCGCAGGTGAGCAGCGAACTGGGGCAGGGAACCAGCGTTCGCTTGAGCTTTCCGCTCGCCCCCGCGCCGGACAACGACACCGTCGAAACGACCACGCCGAGCAGGGACCCCGGCCACCGGCCCCTTCCCGCTGAAATCCTGATCGTGGAGGACGACCCGGCAGTGCGACGCAGCATGGTCGAGAGCCTGCAGGTGCTGGGCTTCCGTGTCCGCCAAGCCACGGACGGTGTCGCCGGCTTGCTCGAACTGAGAAAGGGAAGGCCCGATCTACTGCTGGTGGACTACCTCATGCCGCGCATGAACGGCGCCGAACTGATCGCGCAAGCACGCGCGATATATCACGATCTACCCGTGCTCATGGCCACAGGATATGCAGACATGAATGATGTGGAACGTCTCATAGGCCCGCAATCGGTGCTGCCGAAGCCCTTCGACCTGGACACCCTCGCCAGGGCCGTTGCCACGGAACTGCGTTTCGCGCGTACGACGCCGCCCTGATGCCGCTTGCCAACCGAATTGGAAGTTAGGCGCGTGGACTGCTTTAGGTGCGCAAGGGAAAGGAATGCAGGACATCTTCTGTCGCGTTCAAACCGTGCGCATCGGTGACCAACCAGGCGGCCTCCCGCGGACCCAGGCGATCAGGCGATGAGCTGCGCAGCTTGCATCTCGCGGCGGCACGTCGGACAAGAGTTACCACGACGAGAAAAGCTATAGGTGACTCCTGTATGTGAATGTGCCGTAATGAGGGCCGCGTAAGTGGCCACGACCATTTTCCAATGACGCCCGCCTCGAGCGGGCTTTGCTTTTTCGTCACTGTCCAATCTCTCGCGATGGCGATGGCGATGGCGATGGCGATGCGAACCTCGCCCGCCGTTTCAGCAGGAGATCAAGTTGCTACTTCGATCGCTTCGCGCCGGCTTCAGGCGCTTCGCGCTCCTGAGATTCTTGCTCCAGGGTCTCGTTGACCTCGTCAAGGATTTCAGCTGATTTGTCCAGCCGCTTCTCCAGTTCCTTTGTGCGCGCGATCGCTTCGCCTACGTCTTCCTGACGGGCGTCTTCTGGCACCTTCGTATGCAATACTGCGTGTACGACCCCGAGCTCATCGGCCGCCTCCTTCACCTTGTCGGCAGCCTGTTTGTTTTTCTTCAGCGCCCGCTGCAACGGTGGGCTTTTCACGCCCGCTCCTCTCCGGCTGGACTGGGACTTGGGCATGTTAGGGGTCCTCGTAGGGCCAAAGTATCACTATGAACGCGAACGTACGGGCTGGCAAGCGTCACGGATGAGGCGGCGGACTACGATTGCCCGGAGGGGTCGGCTTGTATAACGACGGGCATTCATGCATGGGAGCCAACGGTGGTGTCCCAAGCGCAGGGGTAGTTGCCGTGCCGCTCATCACGATCCTTGTCGAGGACAGCCAGACCATCCGCGAGAACCTGATCCCGGCGATGGCTGAGCTTGCGGATGCCAATGTGGTCGCAGTCGCCGAGACGCCAGCTGGGGCCATCGCAGCCCTTGAGAAGCACAGGAACGATTGGCAGCTGGCCGTGGTGGACCTGTTCTTGAAGGAAGGCTCGGGTATGGCTGTTCTACGTGCTTGTCGTCAACGCTCGGATCATCAGCACGTCCTGGTTCTCACAAACTATCCTTCGGTGGATATGCGGAGGCGGTGTCTGGACCTCGGCGCTGACGCGGTGTTCGATAAGTCCACTGAACTCGAGGCGTTCTTCGAATGTTGCCGCTCATATGCGTGAGTAGTTGGCCCTTCACTCAGGCCTGCTATTGCCTTCGCATCAAACCAAGGGGCCACGCGCGATGGCATGGTTCGCTGAGGCGCAACTCACACCAGGGATGACGGGAAGCGCATCGAAAAGGTCGTTCCGTCGGTGTCCGAAGACTCGACGTTCATTTCGCCCCGGTGCGCTCTAGCGATTTCCCTCACGATGAACAGTCCCAGCCCGACACTACGCACCGAAGTGCTGCCGGGGGCTCCACGTACCATTGGCTCGAAGATCTTGGTGAGTAGCTCGTTGGGAATGGCACGCCCTTCGTTGTGAACGTTCAACTGGGCGATTGCCCCATGAACTTCAGAACGCACGAGGATTGGCTCTGTGGTATGCCCATACGACACCGCATTGCTGACGAGGTTGCAAATGACCTGCGACAGCCGGTCACGATCCAGCGTGCACTCGCCCGAGCCGAGAGCGTCATGCAGGATTGTCCGGCTCGGATAGGCGAGCCACAGTTCCTCAATCGTGCGGGCGGCTACTTGATGCAGATCGGCCGGACGCAGGCTCACTGCCAAGCCGTTCCCGATGCGCGCTTGCGTGAAATCCAGCAACTCCTCGCACGGCGGGATCGCGCATCTACGTACACAGGAAAATCTACGACCGGTTCTTGGAGTCGATGGTCACGGCTGCCGCCGGAATGAAGGTCGGCTCTGGTTTCGATCCCACGTCGCAGTTGGGTCCCCTCGTTTCGCGTCGGCATTTCAACCGCGTCATGGAATTCATGGACGGCGCTCGCAAGGACGGGGCACGAACGCTCGTCGGCGGTGAGCGGATGCACGACGCCGGTTACTTCGTCAAGCCCACCATCCTCGTGGACACCCGCGACACCATGCGCGTCGTGCAGGAGGAAGTCTTCGGGCCGGTCGCCATATGCATTCCATTCGACAACCTGGAGACGGCGGTGAATCAGGCAAATGACACCCCGCATGGACTGGCTGCTTCCGTCTGGTCCAACGACCTGAGCAAGGTGCATCGGCTTATCCCACGCCTCAAGGCGGGAATGGTATGGGTGAACACGCACAACATGCTGGATGCAAACCTGCCCCTGGGTGGCTTCAAGCAGTCAGGGTATGGCCACGACATGGGCCGCGCGGCGGTGGAGAGCTACACCGCACTCAAGAGCGTGTGCATGGCGGTCTGAAAGGTTCAGCACGGGCGCGCCATACCCGCCTGTTTCTGGACTTCGCTCGGGGAGACGCCAAAGCGCCCGCGGAACAGGCGCGAGAAGTGCGCGCTACTGCTGAACCCCCATTCGAACGCAATGCTGGAGACGTTGGCACCGCATCCCGCGGACGCACGAAGCGCCGCATGGCAGCGTTCCAGGCGCGCGTTCCAGATGTACCGCTCGATGCTGCACTCTTCGCCTTCGAAGACGCGATGCAGATAACGCTTGGAGCATCGAAGCTCACTCGCGAGCATGTCCAGATTGAGATCGGGATTGCCAAGATGGCGCAAGATCAACTGCTTGAGCCTCTCCTTCATCACGTCTGTCAACTGCTGTCGGACGAAATCCCCGGAGGCGCCGTTCGTTAGCGCGGAACGCAACAAGGTGAGCACTGCTTCGCTGACTGCCCCACAGGAGGCCGGAGGAAGGGTCGTGAGTTGGTCCGCCAGCGATTTCAGCACGCCGGCCAATACCCCGTACAGCCCTGCCACGGCCGGCGTCGGCGCCTCGCACGTGTGCAGGTCCGGAACCTGGAGTCAGTGAAGTTCTTCGCGCGGAACCTGCACCACCAGCAGGCGGCTGAGGCCCAAGCCGGTGACGGACTAGGGAACCCGGGGGTCATAGAGGCTCCAGTCCCCTGGCATCAGGATCACGCTGCCGGCACGGTTCGCTACCTCTGCATGCCCCTCGAGTTGCAGCACGAGTTTGTAGAAGGCGTCACAGGGCAGGTCTCGGCCCTTCTGACGGGTGACCCGGTGCGCGGGCGCATCGATGCGGTACATGTTGATGCGCCCAAGATCGTAGGCGAGCAGCGTAGCGTCTGGCGGAATGGGATCGAGTGCCTCGACGCACAGATCACCGAAGAATCGACGGTTCGCATCCCGCCAGGCCATCACGCGATCGGCTGCAGGTATATCGCTCGTCGTGAAGCTCACGCTTTCCATCTTGTTGCGCCCCTTGAAGCCACGTGCTCGGCACTTGGTGGCGGAATGATAAGCCTCCTCCGTACGACGCTACCTGCAAGCTGCACGCGGCCATGACCCGACCTTTCAGGCCCGGAAGTTGCAATGGAATGAAGTCACATCCGATCGGCTCGACTTCTCCTTCGTGGTTGCTGCGAAGTGGCGAGACCGTTCGAGATGGGGCGCATTGCAACAACTCGACATCCGTCGCGCCTCGCGGCCCAAATCCATCTTTCGAAAGGTAATTGCTCAATGATGTCCAAAACTATCGGGGTGCTAGCGACCACTGCTCTCGTCGCCTGTGCAGCACACGCGCAGAATGCTCCGTACAAGAAGGAGGGGGCCAACTACAGTGAATGGGCCAAGGGAAAGTTCTCCGAGGTAGTCACGGTAACGAATGCCAAGCGCACCATCTATGTCGCAGGTGTTGGATCCGAGGACGAGAACGCCACGGGCGATGCGCGCATTCTGTACAAAGACGACTTCTACAAGCAATGCATGTACGCATGGGACAAGATCAAGCGCATCCTGGAAAAGCAGGACGCCTCGCTTGCTGACGTCGCGAAAGTTACGACGTACGTCACGGACATTCGCTATCTTCGCGACGCGTTCAAGTGCCGCGCTGACACCTTTGGAACGACTGCTCAACCGGCAGGAACGCTCGTCGAGGTCACCGCCCTGGCATGGCCCGGCATGATGATTGAAGTGGACGCGATCGCGACATCAGGAAAGTGAGCCCGGATTCATCCCGATCGGGCTTCGTGGAACGGCGTCTTGTTCAGGGGATCAGCACCAGCTTGCCAAGGCTGGCTCCGGCGTCGAGAAGTGCGTGCACCTCTCGTGCTTGCGCCAGCGCGAAGGTTTGAGTTGGCGGCGCCTTTACTGCGCCCTTGCGCATGAGTTCGATCGCAGCTTCCATGAGATGCCGTCGCTGATCTCTATCGGCATCGAAAGTATGAATGGAAAAAGTGCGAACGGCCAGGCTGCGGCTTAGCAACGCGCGGAGTTCCTGGAACACATCGTTGGCAGGCGGGCCCGATGCGATGTTGTAGGAGATGGCTGTGCCAAGTGGGGCCAGGGACCGGATGCACGCGATAAGCAGCCGATCTCCCACGTGATCAAAGGCCAGGTCCACCCCGCGGCCACCTGTAGCTTCCATTACGCGCTGGGGCAGGCCCTCAGGATCCCCATCAACGAGACGAGTCACTCCATGTGCCAGAGCATGTGCCTGCTTGGCCGGCGTTGACGCCGTCCCAATCACGGTCATGCCATGATGGGCTGCCAACTGAGTGAGTGCCGTGGCAACTCCGCCAGCGGCCCCTGGCACGAGAATGGATCGCACCACAAGTCCACCTTGCGTACCCAGCAACATCGCCTGCGCCAACTGGACGTTGCCGAGGCTGACGGCGTCGACGTCGGCAATTTCGTCTGGAAGCATGAAGGGCGCTTGCGCCGGGACCACGATGTACTCTGCGTAGCAACCGCCACGCTGTGGGAGTTCGCGAGAGCTCACGAGTGCTCGGCGCCCTAGCAGCTCATTGGGCACCCCCTCTCCGACGCTATCGATGACGCCAGCCATCTCGTTGCCAGGGATGGCGGGTAGAGGGGGCATCCACTTGTAGATGCCTTTGCGGATCAGAACGTCGGGCCCACCCGCACCGATGGCGCGGGCGCGCACGCGGACCTCACCTGGCCCACACTCTGGCACCGGCAGGTCCACCATTTCGAGCGCTTCCGGTCCCCCAGGAACGCTCACCTGGACCGCCTTCATCTTCGTTGACATGATCGATCTCTCGTTGTGCGCTTGAAGTCAGCGTTGGCCGTCATTCACCGATACCTGCTCCTTGGTGAGGCCACCCAGGCGCGCGTGGACGCGCCCGCCGGTTCCCATCACCAGAGCGAACAGGATCTCGTCGGGGCGGGGTGCATCCTGGATGCCGATTTCCATGCTGTTGAAGTGACTGCGCACGTAGCAGGCATGGATGTAGTGCAAAGGCACCATCAGGCGGTAGCCGGTCGCAGCCACGGCTTTGGCGGCCGGCACGATCGCTTTGGGCTGCCCCAGAACTTCTCGCATCGCCCAACCGCCGGCCTCGTGCCAAACGGCGCCATGTTCCATCTCACCGTTGACGCCAACGATCGCGGCCTTGCTGTACACCTCGACCTGGTCACGGCCAAGGGTCTGTACCAGCTCGGTCGCGAGCAAGGTGCCCAGGTCACGTAGCTCGGCCATGAACGGCATGAGGTCTGGCTCGTACCGGCCGGCATAGGGGTTGCGGATGACGGCGCAAGCTGCCGCCAGCTTCAACGGCTGCTCAGGTGGTGGGCCGCCTTCGTGATAGACCGTCTCGATGGTCAGGCTGCGCTTGCGAATTTGTACCAGGGTCATGAAACCTCACTGTTTTGGGATTTGGGCCTCGTTGACGACAACCGTCCACTTCTTAAGCTCGTTTTGCAGCATAGTCGCCATGGCTTCAGGCGTGCTGCCGCGAGCATCGCCGCCCATCTCTTCCAGGCGCGCTCGCACCTGCGGAACCTGCAACGCCTTTTGCACGGCCGCGTTGAGTTGGTCGACGATGAGACGGGGTGTGCCCGCTGGAGCCATCAGACCGGCCCAAGAGGTCACTTCGTAGCCCGGCACGCCCTGTTCCGATACGGTCGGCAGTTCCGGCATCTGGCTCCAGCGCTGCGAACCTGTGGTCGCCAAGGGTCGAAGTTTGCCTGCTTTGATGTTGCCCATCACCGCCGTGGGTGGCGCGATGATGAATGGGACCTCGCCAGACAGCAGTGCCGTGATTGATGCGGCGTCGCCGCGGTAGGGAACGTGGAGCATCGAGGTGTCGGACATCTTGACCAGCAACTCGCCCGCCAAGTGGTGCGTAGAGCCGATGCCGGCCGTGCCGTACGAAACGGAACCGCTGTTGGCCCGCGCAGCCTTGAGCAAGTCCGCCAGTGAAGCGTAGGGCGAGTCTGCCCGGGTCACGATCAGGAATGGGAAGAAGGTGATGGTCGACACCGCCTGGAAATCCGTGACTGTTTGGTAGCTCAACTTGGAATAGAGTGCTCCCGCCACGGCGTGACCACCGGTGGCCAACAGTAGCGTGTAGCCATCGGGCTTTGCGCGTGCTACCGCCCCGGACGCGATGGTGCCGCCAGCTCCGGTCAATGCGTCTACCATCAAGGGTTGGCCCAAGGTCTTGCTCATCTCGGCGCCGACGATCCGGGCAATGGTGTCTGCATTGCCGCCCGCTGCGAAGCCTTGCACAACGCGGATGGGCTTGTCCGGATAGCCATCGGCTTGGCTAATCATTGGAATGCTGCAGGCAAGGCTGAGGCCTGCGGCGAGAACTTGTCTGCGCTGCATGATGATTGTCTCCGTTGGTTTTCTTGACTGGCGCCGCCCGCGTTAGCAGGCAGGGGTGCTTCGCATGGTGCGCCTTGCGCACCGCGCGCAGAGTGCCGCGAACGGGCAGAGGCGCTGCCGTTGCCTTGCGGCCGCTTATTCCTGCTGGACGATCGGATTGCGCAGGACGCCGATCCCTTCGATCTCCACCTCGCAGACGTCGCCAGGCTTCATGAATCGCGGGGGTTTCTTGCTCCAGCCCACTCCGGCCGGCGTTCCGGTGGCGATGACGTCACCAGGGCTGAGGGTAAAGATGGTCGACGAGTAGGCGATCAGCTGCGGGATATTGAAGATCATGTGGCCGGTATGGCTCGACTGCACGACCTCACCGTTGAGCCGGGTCTCCAGCTTGAGTGCGCGCCCCGGCTCGATCTCGTCGGCTGTGACCATCCAGGGGCCGAACCCGCCCGTGGATTCGAAGTTCTTTCCAGAGGCAATCTGCTTGGCGTGGAATTGCCATTCCCGCACGCTGCCGTCGTTGTAGCAGGAGTAGCCGGCGACGTGCTTGTACGCCTCGCTTTCCGGGATGTCACGGCCGCCCTTGCCGATGATCACAGCGAGTTCGCCCTCCCAGTCCAGAGTCTCGGAGACCTTGGGGCGCACGATGGGAGCGTCGTGGGCAGTTTGCGAGCGCCAGACACGCAGGAAGATTGGCGGGAACTCCGAAAGCTCGCGATGCATGCCTGCCGCCAGAACCTCCTGGTGGTGGTCCATGTAGTTGCGCACTGCGCAGATGATCTTTTCCGACCGCGTGATCACGGGCAAATACGTGATTTCTGCAAGCTTGGCAGCAATCGCGAGCCCTTCGACGTGTTGAGCCGCGCGGAGATAGTCGCCCGAGGCGATGTAGTCCTGCAGCGTGGTGTGCTGCGGATAGGCCTTGCCCAGATCCACAACGCCGTCGCCGACGACGGCGCCCCAGGTCTCACGCCCCTGGTGCTTGAAAGACAAAAGTTTCATGAATGCTCCGATTTGATAAGGGTGATGAATTGGCGAGTAACGCGCCAGTGGGTTCAGGTCGGACTCGAGGGATAGTGCGCAGGGGCTTTCGCCTGGAACCGCGCTTGCCACTCGGCGATCGGCATGAAAGTGGGATCGCGGCGGCAGATGGCTTCTGTCTCCCGCATGAGGGTCTCGTCGTCCTTGGTCAGGTCGAGCGGGTCGCCGTGCGGCTGCGCAACATAGAACGGCATATCAACGTAGACCTCTACAGTGTTGCCCTCGGGATCGAGCATGTAGACCGACAACGCGTTGCCATGATTGAGCCCGCGAATGGCAGTGGCACCGCGCTGGTGGGCGCGCTTGGAAATGTCACGCAAATGCTCGATGCTCGGCACCACGAAGGAGATCTGCATCACGGTGCTGAAGCGGGCGTCTGCCGGTCGACCCGAGGCCAAGACCAACTGATGATGCTGGTCGGGGCTGGCACTGGTGAAGACCAGATGGTTCTGGAAGGTGCGTCCCACACCGCGGTCGGTGATGGTGAGATCGAAGGTCTCGGTATAGAAGGCCACCATCTTTTCCAGATCGGTGACGTAGATACCGAAGTGGGATGGAGTGGGCCGCTGTACTGTGAGCATGTTCCAAGCGTCTCCGCGGGAAAAGATGAGGAGGTCCGGTGAAGAGAGCGTCAGCTCAGGCGGGATGGCGCCTGGTCCTTGAGGATCTGTTTCACGTTGCGGAGGGTGTTGAGAATGTGTTCTTCCAGCAGTGCGCACGCGGTATCGGCATCCCGTTCAAGCGCTGCATCCATGATTCGGCGGTGTTCATTTGCCTTGCGCTTGGCGACCTTGCGAAACCGGCCGCTGAACCGGCGGTAGCGCTCGGCCTGGTCGAACAAGCTCTCGCCCCAGCGCCGCTGCCGCTCCGAAGGGCAGGCGGCGAGCAGAGACAAATGAAAGCCGCGATGCAGTTCAGACCAGGTCTCATCCAGGATCACCGGCCCATCAGACAGGCGGGACTCGACCAGTTCGAGGCGGTGAAATGCCGCCACGACGTTTCCTTCCCATGCGTCGTCGCCGTGCGCGATCGAGTCGCGCAGGGCTGGCACATCAAGCATCAGACGCATTCGCGTGATGTCCGACATGTCCTCCAGTGAGATCGGAGCCACCCGAAATCCTCGGCGCTCGTCAGCCCGCACCAGACCCTCTTGCGCAAGCCGGCTGAGCGCTTCGCGCAGAGGACTGCTGGAGAAACCGTAGGCGCTTTGCAGTTCCTCTACCTTGAGCTTCGCTCCCGCGGAATACGTACCGCTGAGGACGTCTTGCCTCAGCCGGCCGAAGGCCTGATCCACAAGGGTGGGCTCGCGCAGCATGGCATCTGATTTCTGCATGGATTGTATTTTGTGCATAAACTTGGATTTGTGCAAGGTGAACAAGGATCAACGAAATGAGTGATTTTCCCGATGCGGCGGGCGCGGCCCCTGTGCGACTTCTGGCGATCTCTGGAAGTCTCCGGCGGAACTCCCACAGCACTGCCGTGCTGCGCAATATAGGTACGCTCGTGCCTCAGGGCGTGGTGCTGGAGTTGATGACATTGGAGCAAGTCCCTCCTTACGATGGAGACCAGGATGGCGCCGCGCCCCCTCAAGGGGTGGTAGAGCTGAAGGCGGCGATTGCGGGCGCTGACGGCCTGGTGATCTGCTCGCCTGAATACAACTACGGCATGCCCGGCGTGCTGAAGAACGCCATTGACTGGGCTTCGCGTCCCGCTTTCGCATCTCCCCTGAAGGGCAAGCCGGCATTGATCATCACCGCATCGCCCGGCGTGCTGGGTGGCGTACGCGCGCAAGCGCAGATCCGTGAGGCCCTTGCCGCCACCTTGGCTCGTCCAATCCTGCGTCCGCATGTGGCGATTCCCAACGTCCCATCTCGCTTCCAGGACGGACAGATAGTTGATCAGGTGACGGTCGAGACGCTGAAGGGTGCCCTCGACGACCTGCTTGACGAGATTCGGTTGGTCGCGCGCTAGCGTTGCTGAGCACGGACTTGCGTCGCAGTTCCTAGGCCGGGCGATCCTTGGCCTTGAGTCGATATTCCAACTGATGGCGCTTCATGCCCAGCATCCGGGCCGCCGCAGCGATGTTGCCCTTCGATCGCTCCAGGGCCACGGTCATCACTGCACCGAGGACCTTTTCCTCGATGTCCGCGAACTGTCCCTTGGGGCCGTGCTGGCACGCGTCGACCACCTGTTCCGCCCATGCCTCGAGTTGAACCTCCATGCCAGCAGGTCGCGCCGATACGCGGGCGGCTTCGGTGTCGCTAACCAGCATGCCGCTCGCATCGAATCGATAGAACGACGAATCGAGGGTGTGCCCATCGGAGATCAAATGCGGCAGATCGATGCAGTCGCCGTCGGCGAGGATCACCGCGCGCTCCATCAGGTTCTCGAGCTCGCGGATGTTCCCCGGAAAGCGGTAGTTGAGAAGAGCCTGCATGGCGCGTCCCGTGAGGCGGCCGACCGACTTGTCGTGCAGCGCATTGAAACGCCGCATGAAGTGCGTGATCAGTGCCGGAATGTCATCGCGCCTCTCCCTGAGCGGCGGCAGATGGATCGGGAAGACGTTGAGGCGGTAGAAAAGGTCTTCGCGGAATTCGCCGCGCGCGACGGCTTCGCGCAGGCTCACGTTCGTCGCGGCGACGATCCGCGCATCGACCTTGACGGTGCCGGTGGCGCCGACGCGCTCGACCTCCTGCTCCTGCAGCACGCGAAGCATTTTTGCTTGCGCCGCCATCGACAGGGTGCCGATCTCGTCCAGGAACAGCGTACCGCCCGCCGCCCTCTCAAAGCGTCCGGCGCGATTCTGGACTGCACCTGTGAAGCCCCCGCGGGCGACGCCGAACAGCTCGGACTCGATCAGGTTCTCGGGAATTGCCGCGCAGTTGATGGCGATGAAAGGGCCGCCGCTGCGCTTGCTCTGCGCGTGAAGCACTCTCGCGAAGAGCTCCTTGCCCGTTCCGCTTTCGCCGGTGACGAGGACGGTCGCGCGCGTCGGCGCGACCCGCCCCAGCAGCGAGGTCGCCGCTTTCAGGGCTGCGGATTCGCCCACGACGTCGCGTCCCGGCGTATCGGGCGAGGCGAGAGCGTGTTGGGGCATCGCGACTGCGGCTTCAGGAGAACGCCGACGTCTTGCGTTGATGTCTGCAAGGCCGAGATAGGACAGGTCTTCTGCAACGTCACCCCATTCGCCCGCCGGTCGTCCAAGCACACGGCAGACTTCGCTGCCCATCGAGCGGCACTCGATCTCGCGAAAGACGATGAGCTGGCCGCAGATCGTGCTGAGGTAGCCGGTCGCATAACCGAGTTCCATCCAGCACGCGGGATCGGTCCCGAGGCCATGCGTCTTGATGTGGGCGTCGTCCTCCACCGTGTGGCGCCAGAGAAACTCGCCGCGAAAGTACCCCTCGTCGGGCCGGAAGTCCGTCTTCACGGGTTCCACCTTCGCGATGCCGGCCAAGCCGTGGAATCGCGTGCCGATGCGCGAACGCTCGCGGTAGTCGTCGGGCCAGTCGCGCCTGAGCATTTCGGCGTCGCTCACGCCCGACTGGTAGCCCACCTGGGTCAGCAGCGCGCGTGCGGGGCGCATGCCCAGGTTGCGGATCAGGCTGTCGCGCAGCGTGGCGAACGACACCGTGTCCAGCATCATCATCCGGCGGTGGTTGAACCAGATGCGACCGTCCTCCGGGCTGAAGGTGACCATCGCAAGAACGTCGGCATCGGTCGCGGTCGTCGGCATGAGGTGTCAGAAAAATTGCGGAGTGTCTTGAGCGGATTGCTCATATTTTCTGAATCGGCCGCGTGTGCACCATCGGTGTTCACCCCCGGGGATAGTCGAAATCTCGAGCGCCATCAACGACTTGCGTCGGATCCGCTGGCAGCGGTGCGTGCGCGGTGCATGCTGGCCTGTTCTTTGCGCTCCAGTACGGCAAACGGCCGTATCCGACCCGGCCAAGGAGACAAAGAAATGGCAGTGCTGTTCCCGGCGCATCCGGGATTTCGCGGACCGATGGCGCCTCAGCGCCTGGAGTGCGACATCTTCGAACTGGAATACGAGGGCACGCTTCCGCCCGCGTTGGAAGGATGCTTCTACCGGTGTGGCCCGGACCCGCAGTTTCCTCCGAAGAGCACAGACGACTTCTTCATCAACGGCGACGGCGTGGTGAGCATGTTCCGCTTTCGCGACGGGCACGTGGACTTCAGGAGCCGTTTCGTGCGCACCGAAAAGTTCGAGCTCGAAAGGCAGGCGCGCCGCGCGCTTTTCGGCGGCTATCGGAATCCGTTCACCGATGACCCCGAAGTGCATGGCGCTGATCGCACCACGGCGAACACCTCGGTGTTCTGGTACGACGGCGAACTCTTTGCCGTCAAGGAAGACGGCCTTCCTCACCGGCTGGACCCCGAGACGCTGGAGACTCGCGGGAAGCTGCGCTTCGAAGGCCAGCGCACGCCGCATTTCACGGCGCATCCGAAGTTCGATCCGGTGAGCGGCGAACTGGTGTTCTACGGTACGGAGGCCGGCGGCCTGGCCAGCTCCGACATCGCATACTGCGAGGCCGACGGCCATGGGACGCTCACGCACGAGGCGTGGTTCGAGGCGCCGTACGCGAGCATGGTTCACGACTTCGCACTGACGCAGAAGTACGTGATCTTCCCGGTCATGCCCACGGTCGCCGATCTGCCGCGCATGCGAAAGGGCGGCGCGCATTTCGCCTGGGATGACGGTCGCGAAACCTGGCTCGCGGTGCTGCCGCGCAAGGGCACCGCGAAGGACGTGCGTTACTTCCGCGGGCCGGCGCGCTGGTCCTTCCACACGATGAACGCCTTCGACGAAGGCTCCAGGGTTCACATCGACCTCACGGTGAGTGAGATCAACGGGTTCTCTTATCTGCCCAATGCAGAAGGAAAGGCATGGGACCCGGAGAAGGCGCGTTCCTATCTCACGCGTTGGACCTGCGATATGGCGAACGACAGCGAGCGCTTTGTCGAGCAGCGACTGTCGGCCATGCCATCGGACTTCTACAAGTGCGATCCGCGTCGCGCGACGCTGCCGTACCGCTGGGGCTTCATGGCGGCCAAGGACCCGGATGCCCCGCGGGTGCCCGGCGCGCCCGACACGGTGTTCAACACTGTCGCGGCGATCGACCACCAGAGCGGCCGCGTGCACTCCTACTTCGTCGGCGCCGCATCGGTGGTGCAGGAACCGGTCTTCGTTCAGCGCAGCGACGACGCGCCGGAAGGCGACGGCTACTTGCTGGCGGTCGTCAACCGGGTTGCGGAAAAGCGCGCGGAACTGCTGGTGCTCGATACGGCCGACCTGTCGGCCGGGCCGGTGGCGACTGTGAAGCTGCCGATCCCGCTTCGCATGACCTTCCACGGCGATTTCGTCAGCGGGGCGCAATTGGGCTGGCAAGATGGGAAGTCCGAATGATCGAAGCAATCGAAAGACGATACGCACGCGCCGAAGACGGCACCCGCATCCACTACCGTGTTGAGGGTCCTGAGGACGGCGTGCCGCTTCTCCTGAGTCATTCGCTCGGGGTCACGCTGGACACCTGGGCGCCGCAAGTTGCAGCGCTTGCCGATCGCTTCCGCGTGGTGCGCTACGACGCGCGGGGACACGGCGGGTCCGATGCACCCGAGGGCATCTACGAGATCGGCGAACTGGCGCGCGATGCGCTCGCCGTCCTCGACGCAGAGGGCATTGCACAGGCGCATCTGCTGGGCCTCTCCATGGGCGGGATGGTCGGCATGTGGATCGCGACGCACGCGCCGCGGCGCATCGGGCGGCTGGTGCTTGCGAACACCACGCCTCACATCCCGCTGCGCGACATGTGGAACAGCCGCATCGAGACGGCGCTGGGCGAAGGTATGGCGCCCATCGCGGCGCCGACCATCGGGCGCTGGCTCGGAGAGGCATTCAAGGCGCGCGATCCCGAGGCCGTCGAGCAGATCGTGGCGCGCATGCGCGGCATGTCGCCGGTGGGCTATGCGGGTTGCTGTGCCGCGCTGCGCGAAGCCGATCAGCGGGAGACCATCTCGCGAATCGCCGCGCCGACGCTGGTGATCACCGGGTCGGCCGATCTTGCGACCACACCCGCACTGGCCGAGTCGATCGCCGCCGCCATTCGCGGCGCGCGGGCAGAAGTCATCCCCGACGCCGGCCACCTGTCGAACGTCGAGCAACCGGAGGCATTCAACCGCATCGTCCGCAGCTTTCTCGTGTGAGCACCATGGGCCGTCGCAGGAAGCGGCCCTTCCATTTCGACAAGGAGACAACCCATGCAAGCATTCCTGCAAGTCGCGCGTCGCGCGTTCCCTGCGCTCATCGCGGCCCTGGCGATGACGATCGCGGTCTTCGCGCACGCGGAACCCGCCAGGCTCAAGGTCATGGTCGCGCCCACGGCCTTCGAGGCGGTGTACCTCGCGCGTGACCAGGGCATCTTCGCGCGCCACAACCTCGATGTGGAGATCGTTCCTGGCGGCCCGCCCGATGCGATGCTGCCGCTGCTGCTCAACGGGCAGGTGCAGTACGCGATGTCCAGCGGCCTGGCTATAGTCACCGCCGTCAGCAAGGGCCTGCCGATCCGCATCGCGCTGTCCAACCTGAACTCGGGCCAGCCCTCGACGGCGGCGCTCATCGCTCCGAGCAGCAGTCCGGTAAAGACCGTGGCCGATCTCAAGGGGCGCAAGGTGGGGCTGAGCAGCCTGCGCAACCAGCCGCACCTGGGCATGCTGATTTCGGCGCGCAATTCCGGCATCGATCCTGCTTCGATCTCATTCGTGGAGATCCCGACGTCGGCCATGGTCGCCGCGGCCGAGAAGGGCACCGTCGACGCGATCTACGCGCTCGATCCGCACAAGTCCGCCGCGCTCGCGTCGGGCAACTTCCGTCTGGTCGAGGAGTCGGTTTCCCAGTTCATGGGCGGTGCCACCGCCGTCACGTTCGCGGGCAGCAAGGAGTTTCTCGATCGCAATCCGGCCATTCAGAAGAACTTCGTCGCCGCGATGAGCGAAGCCTTCGAATTCGCCAACAGCCATCCGGAAGCGGTGCGCGACGTCGACGTGAAGTACACCAAGCTGCCTCCGGAGTTCATTCGCGGCCGACAGATCTCGCCCTTCTCCGCGGTCGTCGACGTGGCCGCGCTCAAGAAGATGACCGATGCCATGGTGGCCAACGGATGGATCACCCGCGCGCCGAGCGCTGGCGAACTCGTGGACGCCAATGCCCCAACCAAGTGACGCAACCAAGAAAGAGAGACCCGCATGACGCCCAATCTTCCTCCCGTGCAGCCGGAAGCCCTCAAGCTCGAATTCGTGTTCCAGATCCGCATGTTCTTCAAGGAACGCATGCGGCTCGAACCGACCACGCCGATGGGCGGCCGCGTCTACGTGCCGCCCGTCGCGGGCGAGATCACAGGCCCGAGGCTGCAAGGCACCGTGATGCCCTACAGCGGCGGCGACTACGCACGCGGCCGCACCGACGGCGTGGCGGAACTGAACGCGCACTACATGCTCCAGGCGAGCGATGGCGCGCTCATCTACATCAACAACCGCGGTTTTCTCTATGGGCGCGATGACGAGGGCAAGCCGTTGCTCCTGACCGACGAGCAGAAGAAGACCGAGGGCTTCAAGATCAAGCGCAACACCTACTTTCACATCACGCCGATCTTCGATGCGCCGGTGGGGCCGCACGAATGGCTGACAAGGACGGTGATCGTCGGCCGCGGCCGGCGCTTGCCGGACCCGGATCACACCGTCTTCGACTACTACGCGGTGGTGTGAAGGTGACCGGCATGCCGAGGATCCGAGGGGCATTTGCCGCACTGGCGTTGCTGCTGCCGGTGGCGTCGCCGGTGGCTGCGCAGACCACACCGCTGAAGGTGCTGGTGCAGACCGTGGCTTCGCAACCCGTCTACCTCGCGCGCGACCAGGGCATCTTCGCGCGCCATGGGCTCGATGTGGAGATCGGACCCGCGCCCACGGCGGACGCGATGATGCCGCAGTTGCTGAGCGGGCAGGCGCAGTTCGCGCTGGCGAGCGGCCTGTCAGTCATCAACGCGGCTTCCAAGGGATTGCGGGTCAAGCTGGTCGCCTCTGCGCTCAACACCAGCTCGGCAGTGCCGAGCTCCGCCCGCATGCTGGTCCCGCAGGACAGCCCCATCCGGACGATCACCGACCTCAAAGGCAAGTCGGTCGCAATGGGCGGTCTTCGCAGCCAGCCGCACCTGATGGTGATGGCAGGCGCACGGGAACTGGGCATGGACCCGGCCGCGATCTCCTTCGTCGAGATGCCGGTGCCCGCGATGCAGGCCGCGGCGCAGAAGGGGACGGTCGATGCGGTCTACCCCTTCGAGCCTTACCTCGGCGTCATGATGAACTCGGGTTTCCGCCCGGTGGAGCCGAACCTCACGAAGTACCTTGAAGGCTCGCCGGTGATCGCTTTTGCGGCGTCGTCGGACTACCTCGAGAAGAACCCGAAGGTGGTGCAGCAGTTCGTCGCCGCCATGACGGAGGCCTTCGAGGTGGCCAACCGCGATCCGCAACTCGTGCGCGACGTGGATCTCAAGTACACGAAGCTGCCTCCGGATTTCATCAAGCGCCGTGACATTGCGCCGTTCAGCGCGGTGATCGACAAGGCCGCGCTCGGGCGCATGGCGTTGCTGATGAAGGACTTCGGATGGATTCCGCGTGTGCCGGCGATGGAAGAACTGCTCGCAGTACAGGCGGTGGCGAAATGAAAGCGCGGCCATTGCAGGGCGCCCGGCTGTATGCGGGGCAGGCGCTGGTGTGCGCCGTGGTGCTGGTCGCGTGGGAGGCGGGCGTGCGGCTCGGCTGGATCGATCCTTCCCTGCTGCCGCCGCCATCGGAGGTGGCGCAACACGTCGCGCGCCTGCCGCTGGAGGCCGGCTTCTGGGTCGCTTTGGGCAGGACGCTTGCCAGCGCGCTGCTGGGTCTGTTGGCCGCGACGCTGATCGGTGTGCCCGCGGGCATCGCGATCGGAGCGAACTCGGCGATCTACCGGTCCACGCGGCTTCTGGTCGACATGGGCCGCTCGTTTCCGGTCGTGGCGCTGATGCCCGTGATGGTCCTTCTGCTGGGCACCACGCCCCGGATGCTGGTGGTGGTCGCGACGCTCGCGACGGTGTGGCCAATTCTTCTGCAGGCCTCCTACGGCGCCCGCAGCATCGAGCCGGTGGTGCGCGACGTAGCACGCGCCTTTCGCATCCCCGCGAGGCTGCGCTTCACCCACGTGATGTTGCCGACCGCCGCGCCATTCATTGCGACCGGCATCCGGATCGCCGCGACCTTTGCGCTGCTGGTGACGATCGGCGTCGAACTCCTGAGCGCGACGCCAGGGCTCGGCCGCGAGATCGCCCAGGCGCAGGAGGGCGCGAACTTTCCTCTGGTGATGGGGTACGTCTTTTATTGCGGCCTGATAGGACTCGCCGTCAGCAGCGCATTGAGCCGGCTGGAACGCGTGCTTCTCGCGTGGCACGCATCCGCACAGGAGGTCCGATGAGCAAGACGCACGCACGATCCACGTTCGGCCGTACCGTCGAGGGCTTCTGGCTTCCGGTATTGCTCTTCGCGCTCTGGTGGTGGGCGAGTGCGGGCAGCCAGTCCATCTACTTCCCGCCGCTCGCGACGATCGTCTCGCTCACCTGGGCCGATCTCGTACGGGGCCCGTTGCCCGGTTTCATCCTCTTCAGCCTCGGCAATCTCGCGGCGGGATTGGGCCTTGCCACGGCTGTCGGCATTGCGCTGGGCCTGCTGCTCGGGTGGATGCCGGCGGTGCATCGGGTCGTCGATCCGCTGCTGCAGTTCTTCCGCGCGATGCCGAAGGTGGCGTTGGTGCCGCTTTTCATCGGAGCGCTGGGCATTGGTGCGCTACCCAAGGTGTATTCGATCGCGCTGGGCTGCGTGTGGCCGATCCTGCTCAACACCATCGACGGCGTGCGCGGCGTGGAGCCGGGGCAACTGGACATGGCCCGTGCCTACCGGATTCCGCTTGCGCTGCGCATCAGGCGGGTGGTGCTTCCTGCCGCCGCGCCGCAGATCGTGGCCGGCGTGCGGGTCGCGCTTTCCGTGGGCGTGGTGGTGATGGTGGTCAGCGAGATCTACGGATCGCAGCAGGGCATGGGTTACTACGTGCTCAACGCGAGCCGCGCTTTCGATGTGCCGCAGACGTGGGGCGGCACCTTGCTGATCGGCCTGGTCGGGTATGCGCTGAGCACCACTTTCGTGCTGGCGGAACGGTGGTTCCTGAGGTGGCACTTCGCGCGCGCCCAGTTGCTCGGGCAGTCCGCCTGAGGGCCAAACGATTCGATGGAGATGGAGACAAAGATGCAAGAACTTCAAGTGGTGCCGCCCGCCCAGGTGCATGTCGCGCGCCCGCGCGGCCATGCGCTGGTGGTGCGCGGCTTGGGCAAGCGTTACGGCGAGGGCCCGGCGGCAAAAGAAGTGCTGCGTGACATCGACCTGCGGGTCGAGCCGGGCGAGCTGGTGTGCATCGTCGGTCCTTCCGGCACCGGCAAGACGACGCTGCTGCGTTGCCTTGCCGGGCTGCAGACGGCGAGCGCCGGCAGCGTCTCGGTGGGCCACCGGGTGATCAGCGAACCGCCCGAGGAGATCGGGCTCGTGTTCCAGGACTACGGCCGCTCGCTCCTGCCGTGGATGAACGCGCTGGGCAACGTCGCCTTTCCGCTGCAGGGAAAAGGGGTGCCCAAGCCCGAGCGCCTGCGCCGCGCGCAGCAGGCGCTCGAATCCGTGGGGCTTGGCGAGGCGTTGCATCGCTATCCATGGCAACTCTCCGGCGGCATGCAGCAACGCGTCGCGATTGCGCGGGCACTGGCCTACGAAGCCGACATCCTGCTCATGGACGAGCCTTTCGCCTCGGTCGATGCGCAGACCCGCTTCGATCTGGAAGACCTGCTGCTGAACCTGCGGCGGCAACTGGGCATCAGCATCGTCGTGGTCACGCATGACATCGACGAGGCTGTCTATCTCTCGGACCGGGTGACCGTGCTGTCGGGCGCGCCGGCCTCCGTCGCGGAAGTGGTGGACGTGCATCTCGACGCACCGCGCGAACAGATCGGCACGAAAGCTGATCCGCGCTTTTCCGAATACCGCACGCGCATCCTCAAACGCATTCGGCGGCCGGAGCTCACGCCGGTGCGCACAGAGGGGGACAAATGAACAGCTCGATCGACACGAACATCCCGGCAAGCAACCTCATTGCGCTGCATGGAAGCCAGTTGCGCTTCGAGGACCTGGATTCGGAGACGGTGGCCGCGGCAAGACTTCGCGTGCTGGACGTGCTGGGCTGCGCGTTGGGTGGCACTCGCGCGACCGGGTGCGATGCGCTCGTGGCGCTTGCGAGGGAGGAGGGCGGCCGGTCCGACGCCACGATCGTGGGCGCGGGCGGCCTGAGGGTCCCGGCCGCCAGGGCGTCGATGGTGAACGCGATCCTCGCGCGTTCCTATGACTACGAGGTCATGGGGGTGCTCATCGAGGGGCGCCTGATCCCGTCGCATCATGCGGCGACCACGGTCATGACCGCGCTCGCGTTGTGCGAAGCGCGCGGACTCGGCGGCCGCGAGCTGATCACGGCCCTCGTGGCGGGTGACGACGTGGCCGCGCGGGTGCTCGCGGCGTCGGGCCTCGATTTCTCGCAGGGATGGGATGGCGCGGCCACGTACGCGGCGTTGGGTGCCACGGTCACGGCCGGACAACTCATGGGACTGACTCCCGGGCAGATGCGCCACGCCCTCGGCATCGTCGTGGACCAGATCGGGGGCACCATCCAGAACATCTGGGACGGTGCCACGGACTTCAAGCTCGCACAGGGCACGGCGGCGCGCAACGCAGTACTGGCCGCGCAACTGGCCGCAGGCGGCTGGACAGGCATGGAAGACCCGCTGCTCGGACGCTTTGCCTTCTTCAGGCAATACACCGCCGGCTGCTCCGACCCGGACATCCTCGTGCGCGACCTGGGGCGCCGGTTCTGGGGCGAGGCCTATTTCAAGCCCTATCCGGCCTGCATGGCCACGCATGTGGCCATCGAGGCCACGCTCGAGGCGAGCGCGCGCGAGGTCTTTGCCCCTGATGCCGTCGAATCGGTGGTGCTGCGCCTGCCTGCGCCGGCGTTGGCGAACTTCTGCGCCAAGCCCTTCGAGCCTCGCGGGTGCCCTCATGGCGACGCGATCTTCAGCTATCGCCACATGGTGGCCTGTGCGTTGCTTCGCGGGGGCATTGCCCAGCCGCACTATGCCGAGAAAGCGTTGCGCGACCCCGCGCTGCGCGCGCTTGCGCAGCGCGTGGACATTCAGGCCTTGCCGGCCGGTGCCACCGGCGCGGCATTGTCTCTGGTGTTGCGAGACGGCCGGAAGCTCGAGGGCACGGCCACCGCGCCTTCGCGCAGCCCGCTCCTTCAGCATGCCAGCGTGGGCGAGATCGAGGACAAGTTCCGGCGCCAGGTGGCGTTCTCCGGGCTCCTGGATCCGGGCGATGCCGATCGGCTGATCGATGGGGTGGCCATGCTCGAACGCATGGATTCGTTGAAGCCACTGGCGAATCTGCTTGCCGGCACCAGCGTGAAGGAGCTCGCATGACCAGCCTGACCGATCGTCTTCTCGAATTCGGTGCCGATACCCGTTTCGAGGACCTGCCGGCTGCGGTGGTGCATGAAGCGCGGCGCTACGTGCTGGATGCGTTGGGATGCGCGCTGGGCGGGCATGCGGTCGACAAGGGACGCATCGCGGTCCTGCATGCGAAGCGCCTCGCCGGACCGCCTGAAGCAATGGTCATCGGGCAGGGCACCCTCATCGGCGCGAGCGCGGCCGCCTTCGCGAATGCTGAACTGATCAATGCCCTGGACCAGGACAGCCTGCCCCACGTGGTGCCGATCACCTTGCCCACTGTCCTGGCGGCTGCGCAGGCAATGCATTCCAGCGGCGCCGAACTCATCGCTGCGCTGGTTGTCGCGCATGAAATCGGCGTCCGCCTGAATCGTGCGTCGAGCGCGATGATCAAGTCGCTGACGGAGACGGGCAGCACGCCGGAGGCCTTCGGGATCAACAACGAATCGATCATTGGCGCCGCGCTGGGTGCGTGCCGCCTGCTCGGCCACACACGCCCGCAGAGAAGCCATGCGCTGGGTCTTGCAGCCTATTTCTGCACACTGCCCGTTGCGCGCGACTGGGAAGAGGCGATGCCGAAGTCGATGGCCAAGTACACGCCTGTCGGTCTGTTGGCCCAGAACGCATTGCAGGCTGCGCTGCTGGCCCGCGAGGGCTTCACAGGCCATCCGCGCGTGCTGGACGCACCGCATGGCTTCGCCTGCTTCAACGCAACGGGGCGCTGGGAGCCGGAACTGGTCACGCGTGAACTGGGGCGCCAATGGGCGTTCCTGGATCAGCAGTACAAGCCGTGGCCATGCTGCCGCTTCTTCCACAGCCAGCTCGATCTGATGCAGCGGCTCATTCAGGAACACCGGCTGACGCCGGACCAGATCGAGGCGGTTCATACGCACGGCCCGCGCTTCGTTGCCAATCCGACGCCGCATGACACACGCACCCAGATCGATGTCCAGTTCAGTCTGCCGTTCTGCATGGCGCTGGTCGCGCACGGCGTGCCGCCCGATGCCCGCTGGCAGAGCCATGACACGCTTGCGCGCATGGAGCTACACACCTTTGCGCGGCGAGTGACGATGCACGCGGACCCTCATTCACTCGAAGTGCGCCGCACGGAGCCTCGAAGCTGGTGGGCCCGGGTGGAGATCACCCTGGTCGACGGGCGCGAACTGGTGGCCGAGACGCTCTTTGCCAATGGCACGAACGGGACGCCCGCCGAGTTGGACGATGCGGCGCTGGAAGCCAAGTTCCGCCGTCATGCGGAGCACTCCCTCCCGGGAGATCGCATCGAGAACGCGGTGGAGACTGTATGGGGGCTAGACCGGCTCGCAGACACAGGTCAGCTGCTCGAACTGCTCGCTCCGCTTTGACCCATGAAGAGAACAGAATGAATCAGCAACTTGAAAAGATCGCCGACGCCTATCGCGCCGCCTATGTCGCCCATGACCCGCGCCTCGCGCCGATTGCGGGCAACGTCCGCTTCACCGAGAACTGCGTCGAGATGGACTTCCCCGACGCGAGCTGGGACGCGGTGACGCGCGAGGTCGGTCCCGCGTTGACGCTGTCGGACGCAACGACCGGGCAGGTCGGCATCTTCACCGCCGTGATGATGAATGACACGCCGGGATTTCTGGCGGTGCGGCTGAAGGTGAAGGACGGCGTGATCGCGGAGATCGAGCATGTGCTTTCGACACGGCGGCTGCTCAGCGGGCCGCCCACTCCCATCGGGGATGTTCATTCGTTCGCCCATGACCCGGACCTCGAGAGCGAAGTGCCTGCTTCGCGCCGGGACACCCGGGACGAGATGGTGCGCCTCTCGGATGGCTACTTCTCCACGTTGGAGAACAACACGGGCGAGATCCGCGGTACGCGCTTCGCGGCCGACACGAAGCGCTTCGAGAACGGTATGGAATTCGCGGATGTCGAGCGCCTGTTCCGGCTCGGCAACTACCGCTTCAATGCGCGCGTGCGGGATCGGGAGTACTTCCTGGTCGACGAGCCGCGCGGACTGGTGATGTGCCGTGCCTTCATCGATCACAAGGGGGTGTTGGACAGCTTCACGCTCACCGACGGCACAGAGAAGAAGTCCATCTTCCGAGAACCGCATTCCTGGAGCGTGTTCGAGCTTTTCAAGATCCAGGGTGGATCGATCACGAGCATCGAGGCGACCTTCATTGCGGTGCCGTACAACCTGCGCTCGCCCTGGACCCTGCGGCCTTGGCGCCTGCACCCGGATCGATAGCAGGCGAACGCGACCTATAGCAAACCTTCGTCGATGAATGGAGAGAACAGCAGCAACTGCAGGCGAGTTGCCATGCCCACTTCGGGCTCATGATCGTTGACCTTTTCGACGCCGTTCTCGATGCTCACCCACTGCAATTGATCACCTGGCTGGACCAGGCGCAGGTGATACGTGCCCGACGAACGCGCTCCATTGACCAGTGCAAGGATGTCCTTGGCCAAATCCGGCGAATCAATGATGAGGCCGAGTTCGGTGTTGAGGCGCGAGGAGCGCAGGTCCATGTTCATGGAACCGACAAAGCTCTTGCGTTGATCGATCACCAGCAGCTTCGCGTGCGAACGTCCCACAGCGTTTCGCAGCGACAACGCCGTCGCGCCCGATGACGGCTTGGCATGATCGAAGCTGCCTTGATCCATGCCGACACCCGTCGTACGCATTGCAAGTTGCTTGAGCTGATTCGCATCGACTTCATCGATCTCGACACCCAGCTTGAGCATCGGCACACGGTATCTGGCATAGGCTGCGCTTGCAAAGGGTTCGTCATTGGACGACAGCGAGTTGGTCAGGAGCGAAACGTGTCGGCCATCCTGGCGGAGTTCGTCCAGAAGCGTAAGGCCGCGCTCTCCAGGGATGAAATAGGGGGTAGACAACACTATTTCCGAGCGAGCTGCACGCATGGCTTCGATCACGTGCGAAGTGACTGTGCTGGAGTCATTCCCCTGCTCGGCGCGCCCGCTGACCTTTTCGGGGCTGTCGGCAAACACGTCCACCGTTCCGTACAGCATCTTGAGTGGTGTTCGCCTTTCGAGGTCGGCTGAGAGCGGCAGGTAGCCGAGCAGGTCAGGAAAGTCCGGTGGCAGTTCCGGGTAGGCCGATTCCGCGCCGGCGACGAGCTGTTCGAAGGAAGCCCGAAGCGCTTGGGCTGTCTCTTGGCTGGATACGATCTCATGCAGCGGATAGGTATGCGGGCTGTTCCAGTAGGTATCGAAAATGGTCTGCATCTTCGGCACTGCAGATCCGGCTATCAGCAGGTCGAAGTCGAGAAAATTTCCTTTCTCGTCTCTAAAGAAATACTCGTTGGCGATGTTGCGTCCGCCCGCAACGGCAAACGCACCGTCGGCGATGAACATCTTGTTGTGCATGCGGTGGTTCACGCGCGCGAAGTCCGGCAATGAAGATGCCCAGCGTGTCAACGAGAAGGCTCTTCCTGTCGGAAACGGATTGAAGAGCCGGACTTGCACATTGGGATAGGCCGCCAGCGCCAGCAACATGCTGTCGCTATCTGCCGTATACATGTCATCCACCAGCACCCGCACTTTCACGCCACGAAGCGCTGCATCTTTCACTGCCTGCAATAGTGCGTGCCCCGTGACGTCGTTTTGCAGCAGGTAGTACTGCAGATCGAGCGAACTTTGAGCGCCGCGCGCCAGAGCCAGCCGTGCATCCATCGAGTAAGCACTCAACGGCAGTGGCCGGAGGCCAGACCACTCTCCCGCAGGAACGCTCTGCGCCGCGATGCGCCCGAGGGCGGTGGCCGTGCTGGCAGCGATGGCCGTATCGGCCTGTCGATCTTTCGGGGGCGGCAGCAATGACGCGCAGCCTTGGAGGAGCAGCGTCACCAGCGCCGCGATCAACAGTGTTGGCCAGCACGATTTCTTCATGGGGATGAACGATCGAGTGCAAATGGTGTTGAAGGCCTGCGCGCCCCGTGGGCGTTCAGGCGCTCCACACCACCTTCGTGGCCCGCGCGCACTCGTTCATCACCGTCAACGCTCGCACGACGTTCTCCGTGCCCATGACGAAGGGGTTGCCGCCGGCGCCTCCCTGTTGCCGGGCCTGCAGCTTGTTCACTGCCTCGTCGAAGAGGTCGTGATTGGAGATGAACACATCGACGCCTTGCGCCTCGACCAGGCGGCGCACGCGCTCCGTCTGGTCGATGTAGGCCTGCAGCCTCTGCATGCGATCGGGGCTGCGCTGGAAGTTGAAGGCCGTGCCGCCCCACAGGAGCGCGCGGTGGCGACGCTTGCCCTCGCGCACATCGAAGAGAAGCGAGACCGTACCCATGGTGTGGCCCGGCGTGAGCAGCACGTCGATCTGCGTATCACCCCAGCGCAGCGCTTCGCCTTCCTTGAGCACCAGGTCGCGTCTGGGCGGGCGGCCCCAGTCGGGCCGGTCGAATTCCAGCTTCGTTTCCGTCATCGTCCAGTCGGCCTCGCTCATGGCCGCCCGGGCGCCGGAAATGGACCTCAGGTGGCCGAAGCCGCCATAGTGGTCGCCATGGCCGTGCGTGATCAGCACCGCCCGGATCGTGGCGGGGTCCTGTCCAAGCTTCCCCAGGCCGGCCGCCACCAGATTGCGCGCTTCGTCGTCGTTGTCCATCGCGTCGATCACGACGAGGCCTTCCGGGGTGGTCAGGCCCCACGCGCTCACCCATCGGTTGCCCACGAAGCACAGGTTGTCGAAGGCCCAGCCCGGGGCCGGTGCGGGCAGGGCCATCAGCGCATCGGGCGAGACGGGCGGCGCGCTGGGTGTGGGTGCGATGCCATCGCCCAGGCGCATGTACGCGCGAAGGGAGTCGCCCGCGGCGCGCCGGGCCGCTTCCAGGTGGGCCAGTGCCTGGGCCGGCAGCGGTCCGGCCGACTGTGCTCGGGCGAAGGGCAGGGCGCAGCAGAGGCACCCGGCTGCCAGCAGACGCCGCCGGCTGAGGGCTGGGCCCTCGTGCAAGGCGGGCGTATCCGATGCAGTCCGCAGGAAGTTGAAAAGCGACGCAGCCATGGTCGATCTCCTCAGGGTTGAACGTAGACGGTCTTGACGGTGGTGTAGAACTCGGCTGCATAGCGGCCCTGCTCCCGGGGGCCGTGGCTCGACGCCTTGCGGCCGCCGAAGGGCACGTGCGGATCGACCCCTGCCGTCGGCGCATTGACCATCACCATGCCGGCCTGAAGGTGCCGCTCGAAGCGTGCAGCGGATTTCAACGATGTCGTGCACACGCCGGAGGAAAGGCCGAACGCCGTGTCGTTGGCAACGGCCAAGGCTTCGTCGGCGTCGCGCACGCGTATGACCGTCGCCACCGGGCCGAAGATCTCGTCCCGGTTGATGCGCATGGCGTTGGTGGTGTCGGTGAACAGGGCGGGCTCCAGATAGAAGCCCGGCTTGCCGTCGATGTGGGCGATGGCGTCGCCACCAGCGGCCAGGCGCGCGCCCTCTTCACGGCCGATTCGGATGTAGTCGAGGTCCTGCTCGAGCTGTTTCCCGTCGACGACCGGGCCGATGACCGTCCCGGGCGCGCGGGCGTCGCCCACGGCCAGACCGCGCATGCGCTCGACCATGGCGGCGACGAAGCGGTCGTGGATGCCATCGGTGACCACCAGTCGCGAGGAAGCTGTGCAGCGCTGGCCTGTCGAATGGAAGGCACCGTTGATGGCACAGGACAACGCGACATCCAGATCGGCATCGTCGAGCACCACCAGCGGGTTCTTCCCGCCCATTTCGAGCTGGAACTTCGCCATGGCCCCAGGGCGAGAGACGCAGGCCTGTGCCACCTTGCGACCGGTGGCCTCCGAGCCCGTGAAGGTGACCGCTGCCACGCGTGGGTCTTCGAGCAGGGCATCGCCGATCTCCCGGCCCCGGCCCATCACGAGGTTGAAAGTGCCCGCGGGCAGGCCGCAGCGGCTGAGGATCTCCGCGAGCGCCCAGGCGCTGCCCGGCACGAGTTCGGCGGGCTTGAACACGACCGCATTGCCGTAGGCAAGGGCCGGCGCGATCTTCCAGGCCGGGATGGCCAGCGGGAAATTCCAGGGCGTGATGACGCTGACCACGCCCACTGGCTCGCGGGTGATCCCCACGCTCATTCCCTGACGGGTCGAGGGCAGCAGCTCGCCGCCGGCGCGCAGCGCCTCGCCGGCGAAGAACTTGAAGATCTGGGAGGCACGGACGACCTCGCCAAGCGCGTCGGGCAGCGCCTTGCCTTCCTCGCGCGCGAGCAGGTTGGCCAGTTCTGTCCGGCGGGCGTGGATCTCGCTGCCGGCCTGGTCGAGCGCATCGGCGCGCTGCTGCGGCGACGCGCCAGCCCAGGCCGGCTGAGCGGCCTGCGCTGCGGCGATGGCGGCCTCTGCATCGGTGCGGCTGGCGCGCGCATACAGGCCGACCACGTCGCGCGTGTCCGACGGGTTGACATTGGCGGCCGCATCCTGGCCTTCGGTCCAGTCGCCGCCGATGTAGTTGCGGTAAGGGTTCATGGTCATGCGGGATGCGGTTCTCGTGTCGGAGGGATTCACGTTGGGTGTCGCGCGCACAGGCGCAACGCGCTGGACGAGGCATTCGGTGCGAGTGCGCCCGAATGTCCGAACCGACGATCAGTGTGTCTCTCTCGCTTGGCGGAGGTTGCTCTTCAGGTGATCGGCGACACGCTCGTCAAAGCCGAGTGCGACCCGGCGGACTTCCGGGGTGTCGGTAGGCATGTGGCCAACACCCAGCGCGGCTGCTCGGGGCGCATCGATGCCGACGACAGTGCCTTCGATCCGGCCCAGCCCGGTGATCTCGCATGCGACCGTTTGACCTGGATCGACACTCCGGGAATGACACGGCGTGCCCATCAGGATCACGTCCCCCGGCAGCAGGGTGATATGTCGAGCGAGATCGGCGATCACGTAGTGAGGACCCCAGATCGTCTCTTCACCAATATGCGCATCTTGAACGACCCGCCCGTTGACATAGGTGCGCAGGGTTTGCTCGAAGAGGTTCACGCCACGCACGATGCCCGGGCCAATGGGAAGTAGCGTGTCCGCGCCCTTGACGCGCAGCATGCTCCCCTGATCTGTATCGCGGAAATCCTGCAGGCCCATATCAAGGGCCGGGCAAAAGCCTTCGATGAAGTCCCAAGCTTCGTCCGGTGTCACATTCCTGCAGGTCTTGCCGATGACGACGGCGTACTCGCCCTCGTAGTTCAGGTATTTGCAGTCGGCCGGCTTGAGGATCTGTCCTTTGTGGCCGTTCAATGAAGTGGGCGGCTTCGTGAAGTAGGTCGGCGTTTCCGTGGGCTTCGGCTTGTTGCGCGTTTCGACGCTGCGAGAGCTGTAGCTGATGTGAACTGCAATGATCTTGCTCGGGTCCACAGGTGGAAGGTATGACACCGACTCCGGCTCGATGACTCGCCCGTCATCGAGCGCGAGCTGGCCGTCGGCCCTCATCGTGCCCCAGTGGGCGCTTCCGCCGATGAGTGCTCGTCGCCGCTCGACGCGAGGGCCGCGCATGACCGCGGGGAGTTCCTTGATGGGGAATTCGAAATTCATGGTGTTTGTCTCGCTCTGCGTGATCGGCCTCAGGCCTGGGCCAATGTGAACTCGTTGCTTGCGGCGGGCTGATCGGCTCGGAGATGCCGTTGCGTCTCGAACCATATGTGGATGTTTCCGGTTCCACGGGCGTTCTCGTATTCCGACATGGGCTCCCCGACGGCGCGGCACTCCTTGCCTCCGAGCGCGCCCAGCATCTGCAGATAGTGCGCGCCGAAAGCCTCCCATGGCTTCCTGCGGTAGTCCGCATCCCATCGCTCCAGAATCAGGTCGTGCCGCCCCTGCTGCATCAAGGCGATGGCACCCTTGTCGCTTTCCACGTTCTCGGGCCGGGACACGTTGGTCTCGTGAAAGATGCGCGGGTGGTTGGGCTTCCAGTCGATGCTGTTGAACTTGTGGCTCAGGGCGCCCGATGCGAGCAGCACCGCGCGTCGGTTGCTGCGCCGAATGGCTTCGCCGATCGAAGCGCCGGATTCCAGAAAGTGATGCCAATCACAGTTCTGGCAGGAGCTCACGGCGACCACGGGGATGTCGCTGAGTTCCAGGTGCAGTTGCTTGATCAGGTTGATGGTCGCGTACTGCTTGCCCAAGTCGGGATTGAGCTCCGCCCGAACATAGCCGCCGTGCTCGCGCGACACGGCCTCCATCTCCAGCGCCAGCTCCGGGTCTCCGCGGTAGTCGTAGGGGACTCCGTGCAGATACCACGGCATCTCGTCAGAGATGTAGGTGCCGCGAAAGGCCTTGCCACCGTCGACGAGGTGGAAGCCGGTGGTGAACCAGTGTGAATCGAAGACGACGACCACGTCCGGCTTGACGCTGGCAATCTTCTTTCGAAGCCTTGCATAGCCTTCGATGAGGCTGGAATCCTCGCCGGCACCCTGCATCTTGCGGAAGTCCTCGCACTGCATCAGGCCGGGGTGGTGCGACACGATGGCCGCGCCGATGATTTGACCCATTTGCTGCTCCTTGCTTGCTAGCGTTGGCTGAAGCTCGCCCGGAAGGGCTTCTTCGGCACCACGACGTCCTTGACGTCGCAAAAGAACTCGAAACTCCAGTCGCCGCCTTCGCGGCCGATGCCCGAACGCTTGATGCCGCCGAACGGTGCGCCAAGGTCCCGGATGCCGAAGGAGTTGATCCAGATGAAGCCGGTGCGCACCGCCTGTGCGACCTCGGTCGCATGGGCGACCTCGCCATAGCAGACTCCGCCGAGACCATAGTCGGTGCCGTTCGCGAGGGCCACCGCTTCTTCATCGCTTGCGAAGGTCTGCAGCGTCAGGACGGGGCCGAAGACCTCGTTCTGCACGATCTCGCTGTCCTGCGCGACGTTCGTGAGCAGGGTCGGTGCGAAGTACTGGGCTCCGTATGGGTGCTTCGTCCCGCCCCACAGCAGTTTCGCCCCTGCCTCTACGGCTCGGTCGACGAAGCCTTGCACGCGCTCGACCTGGCGTGGATGGATGATCGGACCGATCTCGGTGGATTCCTCGCGAGGGTCTCCGACTCGCAAGTTTTCGACGAAGCCTCTCATGGTCGCCACGAATCGCTCCGCCACCTTCTCGTGAACGAGGATCCGGGTGCCTGCGAGGCAGACCTGTCCGGCGTTGCGGTACATCAGGGCTGCAGTGGCGGCGGCGCCTTCGATGTCTGCATCCTCCAGGACGAGGAATGGACTCTTTCCGCCGAGTTCCAGGCTGCAAGGCACCAGATTGGCCCCTGCCGCCTGCGCAATCCATTTCGCTGTCGGGACGGACCCTGTGAAGGAGACGCGCGCGATGCGGGGATCCGAGACCAGCTTTGCGCCCGTGCTGGCGCCGGTGCCTTGCACCACGTTGAAGACGCCTGGGGGCAGGCCTGCCGCGTGCGCTGCATCGGCCAGCAGGGAGCATGTCAACGGAGCCCACTCTGGCGGCTTCAGAATGCAGGTGTTGCCCGCCGCCAGCGCCGGTCCGAGCTTCCAGGTCGAAAGCAGGAGGGGAGAGTTCCAGGGCGTGATGATGACCGTCACGCCGGCAGGGTCGTGGCGCACGATGTGGCTGGCCTGCTCGGTCTCGATCGGACGCTCCTGCAGCGTCAGCGCGTGCTCGGCGAAGTACGAGATGTTGAGCATCGAGCGAGGCACCACGCCGTGGCGCATGCGCGAGAGAAGGACGCCGGCGTCGTTCGATTCCAGCAGACAGAAGGCGTCTGCCCGCTTGCCGATCTCTTGCGCGAAGCGATCTAGATAGGGCTTGCGCCGTGCGGCTGTCATCGCGCTCCACCCCTGAAATGCACTCTGTGCCGCCTGGATGGCGGCCTCCACATGTTCGGCCGTCCCTTCGCTGATGCGACCCAGGACCTGTTGGTCGATAGGACTGCGCAGTTCGAATGTTTCCGACGAGGCGACGCGGCGTCCTCCGATGTAGTGGTCTGGTGAGACGGTGATGTCCGCCACCTGAAGCGTGGTCATGATGTTTCTCCTTCCGGTCAAGCGAGCAACTTGCCCGGGTTCATGAGTTGATGCGGATCGAGCGCCGACTTGATGGCTTGCATGAGCTTGCGTTCCACGGGGGACTTGTAGCGTGCTGCTTCGTCGCGACGCAGCACACCGAGGCCATGCTCGGCGGAGATGGAGCCGCCGCGAGCGGCGACGGCGTCGTGCACCAGCTGGTTCAGCGGCGCTTCCAGCGCCGTGAAAGCCGAAGCGCCCTCGCCTGAAGCGAACTCGAGTGCGGGAGAGGCATTGAAGTGCAGGTTGCCGTCGCCAAGGTGCCCGAAGACGACCAGCCGAACACGCGGGAAGGTTCGCGCGATCGCGGCCTCCATGGCCTCGATGAACTCCGGGATGACAGGGATCGGCAGGGCGATGTCGTGCTTGATGGTCTTGCCTTCGGCGGCCTGCGATTCGGAGATGTCCTCCCGCAGCGCCCACAACGCGCGGAACTGCGCCACGCTCGACGAGAGTGCCGCGTCGGTCGCCAGCCCGGCATCGAGGACTGCCTCGAGCAATCCCTCAATGGCTTCGACAGCGCTGGCTTCGCTGCGCGTGTCGCTGACCTCGAGCAGCACGTACCAGGGGGAACGTTCGTTCAGGGGGTGCCGCGCGGCTGGAACGTGCTTCTCGACCAGTCCGATGCACGTATCGCTCATCAACTCGAAGGCGGTGAGCGCAGCACCGATGCGGGCTTGGGCGAGCTCCAGCAGCCGCACCGCCGCCTCCGGCGAGGGCACTGCCACGAAAGCGGCGACCTGCGCCGCTGGCAGCGGGTGCAGCTTCAGAACCGCCGCGGTGATCACCCCGAGCGTCCCTTCGCTGCCGATGTAGAGGTCACGCAGGTCGTAGCCCGTGTTGTCCTTGCGCAGCCCACGCAGCCCGTTCCACACCTCACCATCGGGCGTGACGACCTCAAGGCCGAGGCAAAGTTCTCGCGCATTGCCGTAGCGCAGAACCTGCACACCGCCGGCGTTGGTCGCAAGATTGCCTCCGATCGTGCAACTGCCCTCGGCCGCGAGGCTCAAGGGAAACAGGCGATGGGCCTCTCTGGCGGCTTCCTGCACCTGCTGCAGGGTCACGCCCGCTTCGACCTCGATGGTGTTGTTGACAGCGTCGACTCGCCGCACCCGATTCAGCCGGGTGAGCGAAAGCACCAGGGCGCGTCCGGAGTCATCGGGCGTGGCACCTCCCGAGAGACCCGTGTTGCCACCCTGCGGCACCACGGGAACGCGGTGGGCGCCGCACCAGGCGAGCACAGCGGCCACATCGGCGGCGCTGTCGGGTTGGGCGATCGCGATCGCCCGTCCGGTCCACTTGCCGCGCCAGTCCGTGAGAAACGCTGACATGTCCGTGGGATCGGTGACCAGGCGGCCAGCAAAGGCAGCACGCAGGGCAGTGAGGTGGTCGCTCATCTAGTAGGTCGCAGAGGGCGTCGCGGCTGAAACACCGTCCTTGAAGCGGCCTGCCAATGCCTTTGCCGTCTTCACGAGCAGGCTGGTATCCACGCCCACGGCCACGAACTTCGCGCCAACCTCGATGTACCGGCGAGCCAGTGCCTCGTCGGCACAGAGGATGCCGGGTGCCTTACCGGCCTTGTTGATCGCGCGAATACCTTCCTCGATCGCCTTCGTGACATCCGGATGGGCCGGTTGGCCCAGAAGACCGAATGAGGCCGCGAGGTCCGACGGCCCGATGAAGACGCCGTCGACGCCATCCACGGCCGCGATCTCGCCGGCCTGTGCCAATGCCTCACGCGTCTCGACCTGCACCAGCAGGCACACGCGCTCGTTCGCCTCGTGCAGATAGTTCGGGTATTGCGACCAACGCGCCGAGCGCGCGATGCCGCTGCCCACGCCGCGTATGCCTTGCGGGGGATAGCGCATGGCCTTGACCAGTTGGCGGGCCTGCTCTGCCGACTCGACCATCGGGACCATCAAGGTCGTCGCGCCGATGTCGAGCACTTGCTTGATCAAGGCGTCGTCGCCCTTGGGAATACGCACCACGGGGTGCGAAGGATAGGCAGCCGCTGACTGCAGCGCTGCCAAGGTGCTGCGCAGGTCGTTGGGAGCGTGCTCGCCATCGATCAGCAGCCAGTCGAATCCGCAGGTGGCGCACAGTTCCGCCGCATAGCCGTCCGCCAGTGCCAGCCACAGGCCGATGCGCGGGTCGCCCGCAGCCAAGGCCTTCTTGAATTGATTGTCAGGTGTTTGCATGGGTGTCTCAGACGAATCGAACCGAAATTGAACCGAGTACGCCGTAGTCCGCATGGAAGACGTCGCCTGCGGCGCATGGCACCGGTCGGGTAAAGGAACCCCCGAGGACGATTTCGCCGGCTTTCAGTTCCTCGTCATGCAAGGAAAGCTTGTTGGCGAGCCAGGCCACACCGTTGGCTGGATGGCCAAGCACTGCGGCGCCGAGGCCGGATTCCTCCACCGCACCGTTTTTAAGCAGCAGCGCGCCGGCCCAGCGCAGATCCACTTGGTCGGGCTTCACGGGCCGGTTGCCGAACACGATCGCCGCGTTGGCGGCGTTGTCGGCGATGGTGTCCAGCACCTTGCGCGGTGCCTTCGTCTCCCGATCGAACTGCTCGATGCGCGCGTCGATCAGCTCCAGCGCCGGCACCACATAGTCGGTCGCGTTGAGTACGTCGAAGACCGTGACGGCGGGTCCCCGCAGCGGCCGGGACAGGATGAAGGCGAACTCCACTTCGAATCTCGGCACGATGAAGCGTGCGGCCTCGAGTTCTGCGCCGTCGCGCACCAGCATGTCGTCCAGCAAGGTCCCGTAGTCAGGCTCGGTGATCTGGCTGGCCAGTTGCATCGCACGCGAAGTGAGCCCGATCTTGTGCCCGATCACCTTTCGGCCTTCGGCTTGCTTCAGGTTCATCCAGGCGCGCTGGATGGCATAGCTGTCCTCGATCGTCATGGCCGGGTAGCTGCGTGAAAACTGCGCAAGCTGCAGGCGTGACCGCTCGGCCCGGTGCAGCTCTCGGGCGAGTTCGACATGTTTCTCGGGGCTCAGCATTTGAATGGATGGCTACGAAAGGAGGCGCAAGTCTGCGGTCAGCCACCCTGCGGAACAAGCGACGCTTTCTGGCTGATTCGACAGCGCAGCTTGATAATGAACACATGCCTTTGACCCGTGTGACCCTTCGCCAACTCGAAGCCTTCGTTGCGGTTGCCGAGCTGCAAAGCTTCGCGGCTGCAAGCCAGCGGCTTGGCCTCACGTCTTCTGCGGTCAGCCAACTGGTGGCGGAGCTTGAGTCGACCTTGGGCTTTCGGGTGTTCGACAGGAGTACCCGCCGGGTGGGGCTTTCGAGTTCAGGCCGCGACTTTCTCGGTTCGGCCCAAACCGTTCTCCGGCATGTCCAGCTCGCCGAATCCGCCGCCGCCGACGTGCGCAACAGGGCGGCGGGCGTGGTGCGCATCGGGGCGCCGCTGGTGCTTGCGGGCACGGTGCTTCCGCGCCTGGTGCGGCAGTTCCGCGATGAACGTCCCAAGGTCACGGTACGCATCCGTGACATTCCGGTCGACCAGCTGGTCGAGGCCGTGGAGTCCGGCGATGTCGACCTGTCGCTCGGCCCCGATCGCCCGTACGGTGAGACGGTGCGTCGCGACGCGGTTTTCGACAGCCCGTGGGTGCTTTGGTGCTCGGAAGATCACCCGCTCGCAGCCCACGCCCGCCTGACCTGGGCGGACTTGCGCGACGTGCAACTCGTCGCCGCAGGGCGGGATCACGAGCGCAGCGTGGCTCGGATGCATCTGAACGCACCCGAGGGAGAGCGAATTCGACCCGTCGACGTGGTGGACAACGTCACGACCGCGCTCGGGATGGCCGCCGAGGGCCTCGCCGCCACGCTGGCGCCCGCTTACGTGGGCGTTCTGGCAGAGCGCTTCGGACTGGTTCCTCGACGCGTCACCGATCCCGAGACCATCCGCCAGGTGTGTCTGTATCGGTCTCTCGCGCGCTCGATCCCCCCTGCCGCCGAGGGATTCAGTGAGTTCCTCCTGGAGCGAATGAAAGACCTCAACTCGGCCCAGCCGATTGTGAAGCGACCCTGATCGATTCGACAGAAACCGTCGATTGTCGCGATCGCACGGTTGGCCGAGACTCCGTTGCCTTCGAATTCCGCAGACACAGGGCGGCGCCTACCGCGGCCGCTCATTGCTTTTTTGATCAGGAGACATCTCGATGAAACGACGCCACTTCCTTGGCTACGGCGCCGCCGTCACTGCCGCTTCAGCGTTGCCCGCATGGGCACAACCCGGCCAACTCGATCTGGCTCGCTTCGTGACCGGCTTCGCAGCAGGTGGCACCTCGGACACCTTGTGCCGGCGATTGGCTGCACGAATGACCGGGAGCTATGCCAAGTCTGTCGTGGTGGAAAACCGCACGGGCGCGGGTGGACAGATCGCGATTCAGGCGATGAAGAACATGGCCGCTGACGGTTCCTGGATTCTGCAGACGCCGATGTCGATGCTGGGCATCTATCCGCACATCTACCGCAAGCTGCCCTACGACCCGATCAAGGACCTCACCCCCGTATCGCTCGGCTGCGTGTTCGACTTTGGATTCGCAGTTGGAACCGCGGTGCCGGAGAGCGTGAAGACGGTTCCGCAGTTTCTGGACTGGGTCAAGCGGAATCCCGAAAAAGCGGCTTTCGGATCGCCCGCCGCCGGCTCCGTGCCCCATTTCGTGGGTGTGCTGCTGGGCAAGTCGGCCGGCGTGGACCTGCGTCACATTCCCTATCGCGGTACGCAGCCTGCGATCCTGGACATGATGGGTGGTCAGCTCGCCGCTGTCTCGGGTCCGGTCGGCGACTTCCTGCCGCACCTCGCAGGAGGTAAGTGCCGCCTGCTCGCGACCACCGGATCCGTTCGCAACAAGTTCGTCCCTTCCGTGAGCACGCTGTCCGAGCAGGGTATCAAGGACATGGTGTTCTCCGAGTGGTTCGGCCTGTTCCTGCCGCCCAACGCGTCGGCCGAAGTGGTTCAACGCGCCAATGCCTCGCTGCGTCCTGCCTTGGCGGGCAGCGATGTCGTCGAAGGGTTGGCCGCCATGGGCCTCGAAGCGACATCCTCCTCGCCGTCGGAGCTGGCGGCGCGCTTGAAGGCGGACTACGATCGATGGGGACCCATCGTGAAGTCGATTGGCTTCACTGCAGACAGCTGATTCGTAGTGGCCAAACCAGCTAACGTGAACCGTCGAGTGGACCTTGCTCAACTAGAAAACGCTTGGTGCACTCGAACCATGCAAAGCTCAAGCCCGAAGCGCCGAGCGCAGCGACCAGCAGGATGGGCGAGGGCGGCGTGAACGAGAACAGGCGGCTCACGGCAGGAACGGCAAGCACGAGCCCCAGCAACGCGATCGTACCCAGCGCGATCCAGGCGAACAGTCTGTTCGACTCGCGGTCGCCGCGCCACGAGCCATTGGCCCACCACCGGTTGGCCTGAATCAGCGCAAGGTTGGATAGTACGAGGACCATGAAGGTCAGTGTTCGCGCGAGGTCGTCGCCATCGACGCCCGGCCGGGCCAGCAGGCGAGCACCTCCGTAGGCCGCCATTAGCAACGCGAGCAAGCCGACACCTTGCCAGAGGCCGCGGACCAGCAAGGCCGCATCGAAAAGGCGTTGATCCGCGCGGCGAGGCGGAGTCTTCATGGCATCGGCTTCCAGTGGCTGGGCCTCGAACACCACCGAGCAGGCCGGATCGATGATCAGTTGCAGGAACAGAATGTGCACCGGCATCAGCAGCATCGGCCAGCCCAGCAGCACCGGGACGATGGACAGGCCGACGATCGGCACATGTGCGGCCACCACGAAGACGATCGCCTTTCGGAGGTTCGCGAACACGCGGCGCCCGTAGCGCACCGCCGTCACGAGGGAGGCGAAGTCGTCGTTCAGAAGGACCAGCGCGGCTGCCTCGCGTGCCACCTCGGTGCCGCGAGCACCCATTGCGACCCCGATGTCGGCCGCTTTCAGCGCGGGTGCGTCGTTGACGCCATCGCCGGTCATGGCCACCACATCGCCGCGCGCGACGAACGCGCGAACGAGTCGCAGCTTCTGGTCGGGCTGCACGCGAGAAAAGATGTGTGCCTCAGCGAGCCGCACTTGAAGGTCTTCATCGGACAGTGCCGCCAGCTCGGCTCCGGTGATGGGGGGCGCATCGGTCGCCAGGCCGGCCTGCTGCGCCACCGAGACAGCGGTCGCGGAATGGTCGCCCGTCATCATGACGACGCGGATGCCGGCGTCTCGGCATTCGGCGATGGCCTGCGGAACTTCGGGTCGCACAGGATCTTCCAGACCCACAAGCCCGAGGAACCGGAACTCGAAGTCGTGCTGCAGTTCAGGCAGCGCGACCGCGCCAAAGGTGGCCTGCGCCACGCCCAGCACGCGCAGGCCGTCCTGCGCCATCGATCGCACCTGCGCGGCCACGATCGCGGCCTCACCGGCATCCATGTGGCAGAGGTCGACGATGGCTTCCGGGGCACCCTTGGCCGCGATGAGCCTGTCCCGCTGATCCGGCGACTGCCAAACGCGCGACATGGCCAGCATCTCGGGCGATAGGGGATAGTCGTCGACCAGCGTCCATTCGGTATGCAGGTGCTCAGTGCCTGCGAGCAGTTGTTGTCCCGCTGCGGCGATGGCGGACTCCATCGGGTCGAAGGCCTGCCGATGGCTGGCAAGCACGGCATATTCGAGGACGCCGTGCAACTCCTCCTGCAGCACCCGGCCCGCCGATGACAGCCGGTCGTAGACCGCCGCCTCGCACCACAGTCGCCGCACGTTCATCCTGTTGGCGGTCAGCGTGCCGGTCTTGTCCACGCACAACACGGTGGTGGCGCCGAGCCGTTCGATGGCGGGGATGCTGCGGGCCAGGACCTTCTCGCGTGCCAGCCTCCACGCGCCCAGGCCCAGGAAAAGCGTGAGGACGACCGGGAGTTCTTCCGGCAGGATGGCCATCGCAAGCGTGAGCCCTGCGAGCACGCCGTGCAGCCAGTCGCCCCGGGTGATCCCATAGGTAATGGCGAGAACGCCGGCCAGCGACAGTCCAACGGCTGCGACCTGCTTGACCACGCGGCGCGTCTCCTGCTGGGTCGGCGTGGAGTCGGCCGAGATGCCGGCGAGCGACTTGCCGATGCGCCCTAGCGCGCTGTGCTCGCCGGTGGCGATCACGCAGCCGCGCCCGGTGCCGCTCGTCACCAGCGTGCCGGAGAAGACCTTTGCGGCGTCGATCGCCTGCTGCGACGCCGCCGCTTCCTTGGCCACCGGCATGGATTCGCCGGTCAGTAGCGATTCGTCGACGGCGAGGTTGGACGCCTCGACGAGATCCATGTCGGCGGGGACGCGGTCGCCTTCGGCCAGCAAGACCACGTCGCCCACCACCAACTCCCGCGCGGCGATCCGGCGTGCCGTCGCTCCGCGAACAACCAGTGCCTGCGGACTGGACAGGTCGCGCAATGCATCGAGTGCACGCTCGCTGCGTCGCTGCTGAAAAAAGCTGATGCCCATCACCACGAAGACGAAGCCGAGCAGCATCAGTGCTTCCTGGGGATCGCCGAGCACCATGTAGATGGCGCCGCATGCCACCAGCAGAAGGAACATCGGCTCGGACGCCACCTCGATCGCCAGCCGCAGCGGGCCGCGGGGGCGCGAGACCGGCAATTCGTTCGGGCCGTCCCGTTGCAGCCGCAGCGCCGCCTCGCCTTCGCTCAGGCCGCCGCCCACGGACTGAAACGCAGATGCGGGCGGGGCCTCGCTCATGGGGCCGTATAGCGGGCTGCCCCGCGTCGGCCGATCACTTCACCACCACGACGGGCTGCTTCGCGGTGGCAAGCACGCGTTGCGCCACAGAGCCGATCAACAGGTCGGCCACTGCGCTGCGGCCCTTCGAGCCAAGCACGATCATGTCGAACTTGCCCTTGGCGGCGCAAGCCACGATTTCCTGCGCCACGTGGCCGGTGCGGATCTCGATGTCGTAGCCGATGCCGTCGGCTTGCAGCAACTTGCGGGCCGGCTTGAGCTCCTTTTCGCTGAGCTCGCGCAGGTAGTCCGCGACTTCTGCCTTGCCGACGACCGCCTTGGCATGCCGCAGTCCGGAGTCGTCGTGCACGCTGATCAGCGTGATCTTGTTTGATCTGGTGCGAAGCAGGTGCCCGAGCGTGGCCGCATATTGAACCGCGCGCAGCGCATTCTTGGACCCATCGGTGGCGACTAGGATTTTCATGAGACGATCCTCCGGTTGTTGTTGGTCTGCAAAGTGTAGGGTTTGGCTCATCTTTGCCGCACCAGGGGAACGCTGCGCTTGGTCACGCGCGCGCCGTCGCGCAGAGCCGCCGACGGATAGACGATCACTTCGGCGCCGGCCTGGATGCCGCCCTGCACCCAGGCTTCGGTGCCGTTGCGTCCCCCGATCTCGACCGGCATGAGCCGCGCTCGTCCCTCCATGACGGTGAACACGTCCATGCCTTCGTCGGGCACGGGGAACACCGCGCTCACCGGAACGCGAAGCACCGAGGGGCGGTCCACCGTCACGATCCGCACGCCCACGCGGTATCCGTCGCCCAGTGCCTGCCACGAAGACGGCGGGCTCGTGATGTCGATGATCACGTTGACCCGCTGCTCCTCGATGCCGAGGGCCGATACCTTGGTGAACGCGGCAGGCTCGATGCGCCGCACACGGCCTTCGAGCGTGCCGGGCGAGCCCCAGCGCTCGATGCGTACCACCGCGCCTACTTGCGTCTGCACGGCGTCGGTGGTCAGCAACTCGGTCACGATTTTCCAGTTGCGAGATGTCGCCAACCTCCAGCACGGGCGCCCCGAGCGCCAGGGTGGTCTCGCTGGGCTGCACGACCTTGAGCACGCGCCCCGCGACCGGCGAGCGCAGCTGAAAGCTGCCTCCCTGGCTCGGAGGACTACGTGACACCAGCAGCGCCGCGCGCGCGGTCTCCAACTCATGCGCCGCGGCATGGCGGCCCTGCAGCGCCGCGTCGACGTCCTTCTGAGCGGCCTGCTCCAGGAGCCGGTCGGACTCCACCTTGGCCGGCGCGATGAAGTTGTCGCGCGCCAGCTTCTCGGAGCGACGCAGTTCCGATCGCGCCAGCTCGAGTGCGACGCGGGCACGCTGCACATTGGCATCTGTGCGCTGGACGATGGCCTCGGCGACCTCCACCCGGGTGTCCTGCTCTCGACGTGTGCGCTCGTCGAGCATCGGCGAGAGAACGGGCGTCAGTGTCGCGACCGTGTCGCCTGCTGCCACCGCATCGCCTTCGCGCAATGTGACGCGCGCCAGTCGTCCGGCCAGCGGTGCGGTAATGACGTAGCGGTCTCGCAGGCGCGTGCGAGCGTCCTCCGAGATGGATTGCTCGTAGGGCCCGACGGTGGCGGTCGCCACCTCGACAGCGATGCGGCGCGGCGCGAACGCCCAGGCCAGCAGGCCGGTCAGCACCGCGCCCGCGGCGATCGTCATGGCCAGGTTACTTCGCTTCATGTCACGCTCACTCCCGCGTCTTCAAAGCGGCGACCATGTCGAGCCGGTCGATGCGCCGCCGCACCACCAGCGCGCTCGCGGCCGCCGCGGCGAGGATCGCCAGCGCCGCCAGCGCATAGGTGCGCGCGGAGATGACGACCGGAAAGAAGAACTGGTCCGATTTCAGCAGGCCTGTGATGACGTGGACCAGACCCAGGCCGCCGAGCATGCCCAGCGGCAACGCCACCGCGATGCCGAGCGCCAGCTCGCCCAGCAGCAACCCCGACACCTCGGTCCGCGTGAAGCCCAGCACACGCAGGCTCGCCAGCTCCCAGGCGCGCTCCGCGAGCGCGATGCGGACGTTGTTGTAGACCACGCCCACGGCGATCACGACCGCGAACAGGGTCAGCACCGTGCTCATGATGAGGATGTTGCGTGCCGTCACCTCCCGCATGTTGCGCAGCATCGTCGCCTTGCTGAAGGCGCCTGCCGCACGGGGCAGGCCCTGCGTGGCCTGCAGGAAGCGGGCCTCGCTGCCGCGTTCGAGCGCCAGCACGAAGCCGGTGGCCACATCGCCCTCGCCGAGCGCACGGTTCAATGCCGCGCGATTCATATAGGCATTGAGGCCCATCATCTCGCGCACGGTGGCTTCCACCCGCAGCGTCAGCTGGCGGCGGCCCTCCTGCACGTCGACGCGCACCGCATCGCCCACCCGCAGTCCGAGCTTTTCGGCCAGGCGGTCGGTCAGGACTATGCCGTCGCCGTCCGGCAGTGTTTGCATTCCGTCGACGTCGATGATGCGCAGCAACTCGCTGCGCACCGGTCCGCCGCGCACCATCACGCGCTGGCGTCGCGGCCCGTTGACCAGCGTGGCCTGCACGTCGCGAAGCGACTCATGGGCCAGCACGCCGGGAAGGCGCGCGAGCTGCAGCGCGATGGCGCCGTCGACCGGCTCGGTCATCCACACGGACACGTCGCTGCGCATCGACAGCCTGAACGTGCTGTCCACGATCACTTCGATCGCGTCGCGGAAGAAGTTGCCCATGACGACGATGGCCAGCGCAGCCGCGATCCCGCCGATCGACAGGCCGGTGCGCAGCGGCTTGCGCTCCATGTTGCGCAGGATCATCCGCAGTGCGGGGCTCATGCCGGTGAAACCGAGCCGCTCCGCGATCGTGCGGCGGAAGCGCCCGGGTGCCGGCGGCCTCATGGCTTCGGCGGGCATCAGCCGCACGGTGGCCAGGATCGCCGAAAGGGTGCCGAGCACCCCGGCGCCCAACGTCAGTCCGCCTGCCAGCAGGACGAGGTTGGGGTCCGTGCGGTGCTCGAAGTGCGCGAAGTGAAAGACCTCGGCATACAGCCCGACGAAGGCGGCACCCAGCCAGTCGCCGAGCGCCATCCCGAGTCCGATGCCCAGCGAGACGATCAGCAGCACCAGCTTCAGGTAGTGGGCTGCGATCGCGCTGTTCGAATAGCCGAGCGCCTTCAGGGCGGCGATCTGCTCGCGCTGCGTGGCGACCAGCCGCGAGATCACCACGTTGAGCAGGAAGGCGGCCACGCTCAGGAAGATCGACGGCAGCACTGTGCCGAGCACGCGCTGCTCCTTGATCTCGTTGTCCAGCATCGCGTGCGAGGTCTGGTCGATGCGGCCGCGCGGCAGGGTGCCGCCGTAGCGCGCCAGCGGCTGCGCGAGCGCGTCGATCGCCTCGGCCTCCGTGACGCGGCGTGCGCTTTCGGGCGCGAGCCGCACGGCCAATGTGTTGAAGGCGCCGTCCATGTCGTAGGCGGCGGCCAGCGCTTCCTGGTCGACCCAGAAGATGCCGAAGCCGCGCTGGTCGGGCATGCCCCAGAGTCCGGCGAAGACGAACTCCGGCGACACCGCGACGCCGACGATGCGCAGGCGCCGCTTGCGGCCATTGACCAGGGCGCCAACCGAGTCGCCGGGGCGCAGACCGCGCGCTTGGGCAAAGCCTTGCGACACCAGCGCATCGATGGTGTCGCGCACCGGTTCGTCGATGCCGGTCTGGTCGAACAGGCCGGCGCCCTCGACGATCGCGACCTGGTTCAGGCGCGGCGGCCGCCGACGGTCCACGCCGATCAGCTGGCCCAGTATCGGATCGCTGATGCCGGGGATGTCGATGCGCACCACCTCCTCGATCGTCGGCTGCACGTCGGCCACGCCCGGCAGCGTCCGGAGCTGTTCGGCCAGCGCCAACGGTGCGCGCTTGACCGTGGCGAAGACGTCCGCGAACCGGCCCTCGGCGTAGAACCTGTCGCGCGCCACGGCCAGCGAATCGACGGCGGAAAGGCTCGTGAGGAAGCCGCCCACGCCGCTGGCCACCACGAGCGCGATCGTCAGCGCCTGACTCCACATCGCGCGCAGGTCGCGCAGCAGCTTGCGGTCGAGTGCTTTCATGGCCAGCTCTTACCAGGCGAGCTCCGCGGACGTCGCCCGCTTCGTGTTGCGCTCGATCCGCTGGATCCGGCCATCCGCCAGGTAGATGACGCGATCGGCCATGCCGGCGATCGCCGCGTTGTGCGTGATCACCAGCGCCGTGGTGCCCAGCTCGAGGTTGATGCGCGCGATGACGTCGAGCACCAGCTTGCCGGTCGCATAGTCCAGCGCTCCGGTCGGCTCGTCGCACAGCAGCACCTGCGGCCGCTTGACGATGGCGCGCGCAATGGCCACGCGCTGCTGCTCGCCGCCCGAGAGCTGGGACGGAAAGTGGTCTCGGCGGGCCGTCAGCGCGACCCGTTCGAGTGCTTCGTCGATGGGCATGGGGTCGGCGGCGATGTCGGTGACCAGCGCCACGTTCTCGCGCGCCGTCAGGCTGGGGATGAGGTTGTAGAACTGGAAGACGAAGCCGACGTGCTCGCGTCGGTAGCGGGTGAGCGCTTCGTCGTCGGCGGAGGTCAGGTCGTGGTCCAGGTAGCGCAGGCTGCCCGTGGTGGCCACTTCCAGGCCGCCGAGGATGTTCAGCAAGGTCGACTTGCCGCTGCCCGACGGCCCGAGCAGCACGACGAACTCGCCGGCCTCGATGTCCATGTCCACGTCGCGCAGGGCGATCACGTCGACGTCTCCCGCGTGATAGGTCTTGCCCAGGCCGCGGGCACGAAAGACGGGTGGAAGCGATGGGGCGGCCATGTCCGATGTTTCAGCATTCGGTGACGACAGCCCTTGATCTGGCTCAAAGGGTGGCAGGCCGGCAGGCGATTGCGCTCGGGGAGGGCCGGGTTGCGGGACGCCGCGTTAAGGAAACGCTAAGACCTCGGCGACACGATGGGCCTCCAAGGAGTTGCCATGAGGTTATTGAAATTGCACCGGCCCGCACGTCAGCGGTCCGCACCCGTCGCGGCCTGGATCGCCGCCATCGCTGTTCTCTTCATCGCGCCGGGGGCTGGCGCCGCCACCCCCGCGGAGCTGCTCGCCGGCTACGTCGGGGAAGCAGGAGCCGCCGCGGACCCCGCCCGAGGGCAGTCGATGTTCAACAGCCGCCACGGGCGAGATTGGAGTTGCGCCTCGTGCCACGGCGCGGTGCCCTCCGCGCCCGGGCGGCACGCCGCGACCGGCAAGCCCATTGCCCCTCTGGCGCCAGCTTTCAACCCCGCGCGGTTCACCGATGCCGCCAAGGCTGACAAGTGGTTCCACCGCAACTGCAATGACGTGGTGGGCCGCGAGTGCAGCGCCGCGGAGAAGGCCGACGTGTTGAGTTGGTTGATCCAGCTCAAGCCCTGAGGCGATGACGATGCAGACACTTCACACGGGAATTCCCACCATGGCCGACCGCTTTCGCCACGCACGCGCATGGGCCTGCATGCTTGCCGCGCTCTTCGGTTCCACGTCGTGGGCCGACGAGAAAGGCGGTGTCGCGCGTGTGCCCCTGCTGCCGAAGTACCGCGAGGAGTGCGCCGCCTGCCATATCGCCTATCCGCCCGGCATGCTGCCTGCGGCCTCGTGGCAGCGCATCCTGGCGACCCTGCCCCGTCACTACGGCACCGATGCCTCGCTCGACCCCCACACCGTGAGCGCGCTGGCAGGCTGGCTGAGCGCCAATGCGGCCACCAGCGGCCGGCGGAGCGAGCCGCCACCGGAAGACCGTATCACCCGCTCTGCCTGGTTCGTCCGGAAGCACCGGGCGGTACCGCCCGCCATCTGGAACCTGCCCGGCGTCAAGAGCGCTTCCAACTGCGCAGCCTGCCACGCCCAAGCCGATCAAGGAGATTTCAATGAACGCAACGTCCGCTACCCCCGCTGAACGCGACAGCGCCCGCCCGGGGTCCGCCAGGATCCTCGTCTGGGACGTGCCGGTGCGCGTCTTCCACTGGCTCATCGTGCTGTGCTTTGCCGGCGCCTATCTCACCGCGGAGCGCGAGTCGTGGCGCCTGGTGCATGTGACGCTGGGGTACACGATGGCGGGCCTCGTCGTCTTTCGCCTCCTGTGGGGCGTCGTGGGCACGCGCCATGCACGTTTCTCGAACTTCGTGCGCGGGCCGGCGGCTGTCATGGACTACGTTCGCAGCGTGCTTGGCGGGCGAACGCAGCACTATGCCGGGCACAACCCCGCGGGCGCCATCGCGATCGTTGCGCTGCTCGGACTCACGCTCGCGGTGACGGCGTCGGGCTGGGCCACTTACCAGGACACCGGAGGTGAGTGGCTGGAAGAGTTCCACGAAGCCGCGGCCAACATCATGCTCGGCGTGGTCGGCGTTCATATTGCCGGCGTGCTCCTCGGAAGTTGGCTGCATCGCGACAACCTGATCGGCGCCATGATCACCGGCCGCAAGACGGGCCGCCCCGAGGACGGCGTGGGCCGCGCCTGGCGCAGTGTCGGCGTCCTCATGCTGGTCGCGGTGTTCGGCTTCTGGTGGACGCAATGGAACAGTGCGCCCACGGGTGGCGACAACGGGCCGGCCGCTGTATCCGGAAAAGCGGCCAGCCAGGACGACGATTGACCCCATGCGTGTTCTATTGGCCGAAGACGACCCCCTGCTCGGCGATGGACTTCGTGCGGGGCTGCGACAGCTCGATTTCCAGGTCGACTGGGTGCGGGACGGCGAGGCTGCCGAACGTGAACTGCGCGCGGAGCCCTATGCGGCGGCAGTCCTCGATCTGGGCCTGCCGCTGAAAGACGGCCTGCCCGTGCTCGCCGCGGTGCGCAAGGCTGGCGTTGCGATACCCATTCTGGTCCTCACGGCGCGCGACGGCGTGCCAGACCGCATTCGCGGGCTCGACGCAGGGGCCGACGACTACGTCGTCAAGCCCGTCGACCTGCATGAACTCGCGGCGCGCCTGCGAGCCCTGATTCGCCGCGCTCACGGCCAGCCACAGGAATGTCTTCGCATCCAGGATGTCGAGCTCAATCCGGCTGCACACACGGTGCACCTTGGGGGCAAGCCGGTTGCACTGCCGACTCGCGAATTCGCTCTGCTGCACGCGCTGATGCTGAATGCCGGACGCGTACTCTCGCGCGAGCAACTCGAGCAACGCCTGTACAGCTGGGGCCAGGAAGTGGAGAGCAATGCGATCGAGGTGCATGTGCATCACCTGCGCCGCAAGCTCGGCGCCGCGCTGATCCAGACCGTGCGGGGCGTGGGCTATATGCTCGTGCGCGACAAGCCGGTTCGCTGATGACGATGCCCCGCTCGCTCCAGGGTCGCCTCCTGTCGCTCGTGCTGGGCCTGGTGACCTGCGTGTGGCTCGCATCCGCGGTGATGACCTGGCTCGACGTGCGCCACGAGCTGGATGAACTCCTCGACGGCCATCTGGCGCAGGCAGCCGCGATGCTGGTTGCCCAGCAGATGCACGAGCCGTCCGAGGAGGGCCAGGGCGTCGAGGCCCCGGTCCTGCATCGCTACGCGCCCAAGGTGGCTTTCCAGGTCTTCCATGAAGGCCGGCTCACGCTGCGTTCCGCCAACGCGCCTGCCCGGCCGATGATCGACCCCGGCCGGCACTTCGACGCGGGATTCAGCACGACCGGGATCGACGGTTCGACATGGCGCGTCTTCGCAGCCTACGGCAGCGAGCGCGATGTGCAGGTGTACGTGGGCGAGCGTCTGGATTCGAGATCCTCGATTCTCTGGGCCGTGCTGCGAAGCGCGCTCTGGCCGGCATTCGTCGCGTTACCTCTTCTTGCGCTCTCCGTGTGGTGGGCGGTCCGTCGCGGCACGCTGCCGCTCAGGCGGCTCGGCCAGATGCTCGCCAGACGCGAGCCGCAGGCGTTGAGCCCGATCGCGATCGACGGCGCTCCGTCGGAAATGGCGCCGATGCTCGACGCACTCAACGGCTTGTTCCGCCGCATCGGTGAACTCCTGGAGTCGGAACGCCGCTTCACGGCCGACGCCGCTCACGAACTGCGCACGCCCATCGCCGCCATTCGCGCACAGGCGCAGGTCGCGCTCGCCGAGGCCGACGATGGCCGTCGGCGCCATGCGCTCGAAGCGACGCTCGCCGGCTGTGACCGGGCCGCGCACCTGGTCGAGCAGTTGCTGACGCTGTCGCGCCTGGAGGCCGGCGCAGACCTCCAGAGTGAGCCGGTGGAACTGTGCGCCCTGGTGCGCGGCGTGGTGGCCGAAGTCGCGCCCGAAGCCATCCGTAAGCAGCAGACCATCGAAGTCGACGCGACGGGCGAATGCGTGGTCCGTGGCGATCCGATGCTGTTCATCGTGCTGGTGCGCAATCTGGTCGACAACGCAATCCGCTACAGCCCGGCCGGAGCGGCGGTCCACATCGAAGTCGAGTGTTTGCAAGGCCGTGTGCGACTCGCGGTCGAGGACAGCGGCCCCGGCATGAAGGATGAAGACATCGCGCGCTGCGGAGAACGCTTCTTTCGCGTGCTCGGCAGCGGCGAGAGTGGCAGCGGCCTGGGTTGGTCCATCGTGCGGAGGGTCGCATCCGCACAGCAGGCAGCGGTCCGCATCGGACGGTCGAGCCGACTTGGCGGTCTTGACGTCAACGTTGAGTGGGCGGCTGTTTGATGCGGCTAGTGGAACGCTCTTGCTCACAGCTCCCATCCCTGGAGGGGGCGGGCGGGGAAACAAGTCTCATCGGCCACGCCGCATCCGCGAGGCTTTCATGCGCGAGATGCCGAGCTAACGTGGCTTGAGAGTCGCTTCGGAGACTACAACATTAAGACTCGAAGAACCGCTTCGAGCCATGGAGGCCGAATGTTTGCTCCCGTTGGGCCCTCAGGGTGCGCTCAGGTCACCAGCTGCTTTGATGATCCATCTGTCGACTACCGTCGTGCAGCGTGAACGGTCCTTAGGGAGGGTGGGGCGGATCAGCGGCTCCGTGCCCTTTGCGGTCTTACCGCAACGTGGAAAACCTTCGCGTCACGGCCAGGAGCCGATATTAAAAATCACGTTCTAATTCACGTCGAAGCGGTCATTGGAGCCGTCACTTCGGGTGCGGCGGCTCGTGCCTCAGGGCGCCAGCGGCGCGTCCCTCGTTGTTCTGAAAGCTGTCAAAGCTGAGCAGTACTGCGACGACGCCGAGAGCCGCAACGGGCCCTGCGGCCGGGTGCACCATCGAGGCCAGAATAGGCGCAACGAGTATGAGGTGTCTGAGCCCCCAGCTATAGAGGATGCCGGCGCGGCGCACGTATAGCTTGCCAGCATCGCTCCACGAACGGCGCGCGTCGGTGTCTACCGGCATCGCTGCAATGAACCCGGCATGGTTGTAGTAGCGCACGGCCATCACCGACGATGCGAGCGAGGCGAACAGCAGCACCATGAGCGCGAGTTCGAGCGCGAGGTGGGCGGTGAAGCCCGGCATCGCGGGCACATCGCCGAGGGTCGCACGCAGCAACGGCGCGGCCAAGGTGACCGTGCCCATCAGGCCCAATACGGCCGTCGACGCCGTCATGGTGGCCGACATCAGCGAGTTGCGCAGCGTCTGCACCGCCAGAATTTCCGAGCCCTTCTGCGCCGAGACCGCTTCGAACCATTCCTCCCGCAGCGCCGCATGCGCAGTTCGAGCCAGCTGTCCGGGCCTGCGTCGATGCCCGAAGGCCAGCGCCCCCTCGTAGGCAACGAGGATGGCCATCGTGGCCAGCGCTGCGAGCCAGGCGACCATATTCGTCATTGGCCGAATTCAGGCAGCGCGCGGCATCGGCAGGCGCTTGCGGCGTTCGAAGAGCTCGAAGACGCCCATGCCCACGAGCATTGCGACCACGAAGACCAGCGCCTTGACTTCGCCCATCCCGAGCGAAACGAGGCCCGGCCCGGGGCAGAAGCCCGCGATGCCCCAGCCGATGCCGAAGAGCACGCTTCCCGCAATCAGGCGGCGGTCAATGTGGCGCGCCGAGGGCAGGCGCATTTCTGCGCCAAGCAGGGATTTGGTGCGGCGACCGGCCACTGCGAAAGCGATCACCCCGACGGCGATGGCGCCTCCCATGACGAAAGCCAGGGACGGGTCCCAGGTGCCGGTCACGTCCAGGAAGCCGAGCACCTTGGCCGGATTGGCCATGCCCGAGACGATGAGGCCGAGGCCGAAGACGAGGCCAGCGAGCAGTGAAGCAAGAACAATCATGGTGAAACTCCTCAGATGCCCAGAAGGTGACGCGTCACGAAGACCGTGACGAAGCCGGCGCCCATGAAGGCGGCCGTGGCCACGAGTGAACGCGGCGAAAGGCGAGACAGCCCGCAGACGCCATGGCCGCTGGTGCAGCCGGAGCCATACCGCGTGCCTACGCCAACAAGCAGGCCAGCCAGAATCAGGGCGCCATAGCTCGCGTCGATCTGGGGCTTGGGCAACGCCGCGAACAGCACATAGACCCCTGGCGCGCCGACCAGGCCAAGGACAAACGCGACGCGCCAGGCCATATCGCCCTTGGACGGCCTCAGCAGGCCTCCGAGCACCCCGCTGATGCCTGCGATGCGCCCGTTGAGCAGCGCGAACATTGCGGCGGCAATTCCGATGAGCACACCTCCGGCCAGAGCGGCAAGGGGCGTGAAGTGGTTCCAGTCAATGGACATCATTCTTCCTTTGGGCAATAGAGACGATAAAGAAGGGCGAGGATTTCGAGCATCGAAGGGTCGGCCACGCTGTAGAAGATGTTCTTGCCTTCGCGGCGCGTGCTGACCACCCCCTCGTTGCGCAACACGCCCAGTTGCTGCGAGAGCGTCGGCTGGTGAATGTTCAGCGCTTCTTCGAGATCACTCACGCACATCTCGCCCTGCGAGAGCTGACACAGGAGGAGAAGACGGTCTTCATTAGCGAGCACCTTGAGTGCTGCGACGGCAGTGCCCGCGGCGCCGCGCAGGGCTTGAGGGTCGACGACGGGTGAGCGTTTCATGAGCCTGGTTGATGGTTTCGATTGACATATTATGTGAAGATACATAATATAAAGTCAATAGACATCAACCTGGAATTGACTGAGGTCCCTCATGACGAACCGCACGACAATCAAAGGCTTCTTCGACCCCGCGACGTGGACGATTTCGTACGTCGTATGGGACCACGCAACGACGCGGGCCGCCGTCATTGACCCGGTGCTGGACTATGACTTCAAGTCTGGTCACACCAGCACCGTCTCGGCGGACAGGCTGTTGGCCTACGTCCGGGACAACGGCTTGAAAGTCGACTGGATTCTGGAAACCCACGCCCACGCCGACCATCTGTCCGGCGCGCGCTATGTTCAGGACCAAGTGGGGGGGCTCATCGCCATTGGCGAGAACATTCGCGTCGTCCAGTCGACCTTCAAGAAGCTCTTCAACCTGGAGCGCAGCTTCCTGCCGGACGGCAGTCAGTTCGACCATCTCTTCAAGGATGGCGAGGTCTTCAAGATTGGCGACACCGAAGCGACTGCACTGCTGGTGCCGGGTCACACTCCCGCAGACATGGCCTACTTGGTCGACGGGGCAGTCTTCGTCGGCGACACGCTCTTCATGCCCGACGTAGGAAGCGCGCGAGCGGATTTCCCGGGCGGTGACGCGCGCCAGCTGTACGCCTCGATGCGGCGCCTGCTGGACCTGCCAGCCGATACGGCCATGTATGTCTGCCATGACTACCCGCCTGCATCGCGACAACCTCAATGGCAGACGAGCGTGGCAGAGCAGCGTGCTCGCAACATCCATGTGCGCGACGGCATCAGCGAGGACGAATTCGTCGCGATGCGCACCGCGCGCGACGCCACCCTGGACGTCCCGAGCCTCATTCTTCCTTCGATTCAGGTCAACGTGCGGGCCGGGCGGCTGCCTCCGCCCGATGACAACGGGGTTGCTTACCTGCGCATTCCTCTGAATGCACTGCCTCTTCACTCGCACCCTGACGCAAACGTCGAGTCCCCTGCCACCGTCGGTGCGTTGGCCAGCTAACGTCTCGACTGGAAAGGTTCTTCTATGACCAATCGCATATGGGGCGTCGTCGTCGCAGCCCTCATTCTTCTGCCCTTGAGTTCACAAGCCGCCGACCCGACACGTCAGGCCGAGATCGCTCGACGGGGAGGGGACGTCATGCTGTTCGACCTGAAGGCCACGACGCACATCTTTACCAAGACTGCCGAGGGTGGCCTCCAGCGAATCGTGGCCAAGAACGCCGCCGACAAGCGGCAGGTCGCGCTGGTACGAGCGCACCTGCGCGAGATTCAAGGCGAGTTCCTTAAGGGGGACTTCTCGGGGCCGTCCCATATCCACGGCGAGCACATGCCCGGTCTTGCGCAACTCGAAGCTGCTGCGCCCGGAAAGATTGCCATTGACTACCGGGAAGTTGCTGGCGGCGCCGAACTGACCTATCGGACCGCAGACCCGAAGCTCGTCTCGTCACTGCACGACTGGTTTGACGCCCAGCTTTCCGACCATGGACCTGATGCGATGGCTGGACACCACCACATGCACGACGAAATGCCGCAACGGTAGCGCGATTGGCCGGTGGGTCGATGCAGAGTGTCCGGGCCGATGTTCTGACCTTGCGCGCATTTTGACGAGCGTCAACGCCCATCCATCCTGGCGTCCTAGGATTCAGGAAGACATCACTTGGGAACGATCCGCTATGAGACGCATTTCATCCATTGCTGCCGTAGTCGCTGTCGTGGCTGCTTCCTCACTGACTCCGCAGTTTGCCGCTGCGCAGCCGAAGGAGTTCAGCGTCCCCGGCTCGTCCGCCCCGGACGTAAAGGCCTTCGATCAGAGGTCGGCGGAGTTCCAAGCCAAAGCCAAGCTGATGCAGCAGCAGATGGACACTCTCAGGCAGGCCCAGGACCCACAGCAGCGTCAAAAACTACTGGAGGAACATTGGGCCACGATGCAAAGTGCAATGTCCCTGATGCATGGAATGTGGGGCCCGGGCATGAGGGGTGGTCCGGGACTGACCCGATTGCCTGCGCCGCCCGAGGCGAAGTAATGCGCGTGCCCGATGTCAGCGCCGAAACTTCGCAGCGAAGCCGCAGGACGAGACCTGTCTTGATAGAGGGGGAGCCGGTACTTCCGTAACGGCCCCTCTAGCCTTCAATAAGGGAGTCCCTCCTCGATCGTAAGCGAGAGATGGCAGGTGCGCATCGCGTACCGTGAACAAACCTCTCTTAAGGAAATTCATGGTCCAGGCTGAACCAACCCTCTCATTGCTGCGTGACGCCCCCCACTTCCTGTTCTTCACCGGCAAGGGGGGCGTCGGGAAGACTTCCATCGCCTGCGCTTGTGCGTTGGCCCTGTCCGACGCGGGGAAGCGTGTGTTGCTCGTCAGCACCGACCCGGCTTCCAATCTCGATGAGATGCTCGGCGTGGCCCTGTCGGACCAGCCGCGCGAGGTGCGGGGCGCCTCGGGGCTCCGGGCGATGAACATCGACCCGGACGCGGCTGCGGAGGCCTATCGTCTTCGCGTCCTGGACAAGATGGCTGCAAGCAGTTCAACGGCCGAGCGCGATGCCGTCCGTGAGCAGCTCTCGGGAGCCTGCACGACCGAGATTGCGGCTTTCGACGAATTCATCGGTCTGCTGGCGGGCGACGCAGCGGGCTACGACCACGTCGTCTTTGATACCGCGCCCACCGGGCACACCTTGCGACTGCTGAGTCTTCCCAAAGCGTGGACGGGGTTCCTTGAAGGCAACGACCGCGGTGCCTCGTGTCTTGGGCCACACTCCGGCCTGAAGATGCAGGAGGAGCGCTTCCGAACCGGGCTCAAGGCGCTTTCCGATTTGGAACAGACGTCCGTCGTACTCGTCACGCGCGCTGACGGTAGCGCCCTTCGCGAGGCGGCGCGCACGCATCAGGAACTGCTGCAACTGGGTTTGGCCAACCAGCGTCTTCTTGTGAATGCGGTGTTCAGGGCGACCTTGCCCGACGATGCGGTGGCCAATGCCTTGCAGAGGATTGGCGAGCAGGCCCTAGCGGAGATGCCCGATGCCTTGCGGGCGCTGCCGCAGGACCAAATCCCCTTGCGCTCGTTCGACATGGTGGGTTTGCCGGCGTTGCGAGCCTTGCTCGCACCGCAGGCGACCATTGCCTTAGCGGACGCCATGGTGCCAGCGGTTCCCAGAGAGGTTCAAAGGCTTCACGCGCTGGCCGATGAACTCGCACAGCAGGACCATGGACTTGTCATGGTGATGGGCAAGGGCGGCGTGGGAAAGACAACGATTGCCGCGGCCTTGGCGGTCGCGCTGGTCCAACGCGGCAGGTCAGTGCATCTTTCGACCACGGACCCTGCAGCGCATCTTGCCTCAACCGTCGAAGGCCAGATGCCCAGGCTTGAGGTGAGTCGCATCGACCCGTTTGCTGAGACTCAGCGATACGTTGAAAAGATCTTGGCCAGTCGAGGCAAGGATTTGGACGAGGAGGGCCGTGCGCTTCTGCTCGAAGACCTGCGTTCTCCCTGCACTGAGGAGGTTGCCGTCTTTCATGCCTTTTCGCGGACAGTGGGTGAAGCTCGCAGTTCCTTTGTCGTACTCGACACGGCCCCCACAGGGCACACCCTGCTGCTCATGGACGCCACAGGTGCATACCACCGCCAGATGGCTCGGGAGTTCGAGGGCAAAGGAACGGGCCGCATCGTGACCCCGCTGATGCGTCTTCAGGACCCAGACTACACACGCATCATCATCGTCGCCTTGCCCGAAGTCACGCCGGTGTCGGAGGCAGCGGCGCTGCAAGACGACCTTCGTCGCGCGCAAATCGAACCGTTTGCGTGGGTCGTCAACCGCAGCCTGATGGCGAGTGGCAGTCGGGATCCGCTGTTGGCCTCGCGGATGGCCGGCGAGGCAAAGCAGTTGGACAGGGTTCGAGGCCTTGCTGGCAAGACGTACGTGGTGCCCTGGTCTGCCAAACCTTTAAAGGGGATTGCCGCTCTGATCGAGCTTTCGGCGGGCGGCGCCAAGGACACGTGAGGAACGGGAACGGTCCTTGGGGAGGGGAGGGCTGATCAGCGGCTTCGTGCTCGAAGTGGTCATCGAGTCCGATCGTAAGGAGACGTTCGGCAAGCGGGTCGGCTCGGTGCCGGCTGCTGCTCGGCGCGCACCCTTGGCATGCCGTAGGACTCGTAGGAGTCCTGGTGAATCTGACGGATGCGCTCGGTCATCACCGCGTTGGCAATGCCGCGCTGCGAAGGAGAGCGCTCGCGCCACGCATAGAAGCCGCTGGCCGACACTCCGAGAACCTGACACATCGTTCGCACAGGGAAGTTGGCCTGGTTCGCCATCAGGAGTCCGAAGACTTCGTGGACGTCGCATCGCTGCGACCGGCGAACCAGGCCGTGGCCTTTGCCAAGATGTCGCGCTCCGTCTGAACCTGACGCAGTTGCCGGCGCAGTCGGACCAGTTCCTCCCGCTCGGCCGTGGTTAGGCCTTCCTTGCCTGGCAGCGGCTTGCCGCTGTCGATGGCGGCTTGGCCGACCCAATTGGTGATGGATTGCGCCGTGACGTTGAACTCACGCGAGAGTTCTGTCGGCGTTCGTCCGGCTCGAACGAGTTCGACCATTTGCTGGCGGAACTCCGCCGGATAGGGCGGTCTGGACTTGGACATCTTCGACTCCTTGAACACAAAGCTTGATGTGTCCACGGAACCGGGTCAACTCCACCCACCAGCTCAGGGTGAGAAGGAGGCACTCGACTCCAAGGGTTTTGAGAAACGTATGTCGGTATATTCAGAGCGCCATTCGCAGGTTTATTGTTATGGCGCTCGCGTAAATGTGGGCGGATCGGGGTTGTTATTGACTACCAGCAGGAGCCGGCCACCATGCAAACCACGAACGACATCGCCCCCGAAGCCGATTGGGTGCGCTGGCGCCATGACTTCCACGGCTTTCCCGAGACGGGCTTCGACGAACAGCGCACGGCGGGCCGCGTCGCGCAGATCCTCGACATGCTTGGACTGGAAGTGCATCGCGGTATTGGCGGCACCGGCGTCGTCGCGAACCTGAAAGTCGGCACCGGAAGCGGCGTGATCGGGCTTCGCGCCGACATGGACGCGCTCGCGATGCAGGAGACCGCGGCGGACCGCGCCCACGTGTCGACCCATCCGGGCCGCATGCACGCCTGCGGTCACGACGGCCACATGGCGATGCTGCTCGGGGCGGCGCAGTTGCTTTCCACCCGACGCGATTTCGACGGCACGGTGCGTTTCGTCTTCCAGCCAGCGGAAGAGCACGGCAAGGGCGCCGCGGCGATGCTCGCGGACGGCCTGCTGGAGCGCTTCCCGATGGACGAGATCTACGGCGCACACAACATCCCCGGCATGCCGGCCGGGCATTTCGCGACCCGCGTGGGCGGCATCATGGCGAGCGAGGACAACTTCGTGATCCGCATCACCGGCCGCGGCGGGCATGCGGCAAGGCCGCACATGGCGGTCGATCCGCTGCTCATCGGCGCGGAGATCGTGCTGGCTCTGCAGACCATCGTCGCGCGCTCGGTCGATCCGCGCCATTCGGCGGTGTTGTCGTGCACCGAGTTCATCACCGACGGCATCCGCAATACGATCCCCACGGAGGTCGTCATCAAGGGCGACACGCGCAGCTACGCGCCGGAGGTGCAGTCGGTGCTCGAAAAGCGCATGCGCGAACTGTGCGAAGGCATCTGCCACGCGCACGGCGCGCGATGCGTCGTTGAATACACCCACGAGTTCGCGCCGACGGTGAACTGGCCGCGATGCGTGCCTGTCGCGGTGGAGGCGGCGCGCGCCATCGCAGGTGCGGCGCATGTCGAAGGCGATGTGCCGCCGATGATGATCTCCGAAGACTTCGGCCGCTTCCTGCAAGACATTCCCGGCGCCTTCGTGTTTATCGGCAATGGCGACGGCGACAGCCCCGGCGCTGTGCCGCTGCACAACGCGCGTTACGACTTCAACGACTCGATCCTCCCCATTGGTGCGCGCTACTTCGCCGAACTGGCGCGCATCCGGTTGCCACGTTCCCACTGACATGTTTCTGCTAAATCTCCGCGCCAGCCGTCGTCCGTACGACGCCGATCTCCAATCCGTTCTCAGCCTTGCCGAGGGGCGTGCAAGCCGGCTGCGGCTTTCGACATGGGAGCGGCTTTCGCCGCATCCGACGCCCGCGTGGTCGCTGCCCGGCCTCGCGGATTCGCTTCGCATCGGCGGACTGACGATCAAGGATGAATCGAAGCGTTCCAGCCTTGGCAGCTTCAAAGCCCTTGGGGCACCCAATGCGCTCATTCGGCTGGTGCTGCGCCGCTGGCCTGATCGCGCATGGCGCGCCGAAGACCTGTTTCGCGGATCGCATGCGGCGGAACTGCATGACTTCGTCGTCATCAGTGCCACCGACGGCAACCACGGCCGTGCACTCGCGGCGGCTGCAGAGAGCATCGGCTGCCGCTGCGTGATCGTGCTGCACGCGCATGTCAGCCAGGAGCGCGAGGACGCGATCGCCGCGTTCGGTGCAGAGATCGTTCGCATCGCCGGCAACTACGACGAGTCGGTAGAGGAGGCTGCGCGTCTCGCGCGCGTCAACGGGTGGGAAGTGGTCTCCGACACGTCCTACGAAGGCTATGAGGACGTGCCGCGCGACGTCATGCAGGGCTACGGCGTGGTTGCCGAAGAACTGCTGGAGATGGCGCCTTCCGGCGCCTGCCCGTGGACTCACGTCATCCTGCAGGGCGGTGTCGGCGGATTGGCGGCCGGCATCGTGAGCCACTTCTGCGAGCGCTACGGCGAGCACCGCCCGCGCTTCATCGTCGCGGAGCCCGAGCAGGCGGATTGCCTCTGTCAAAGCGCGTTGCAAGGCCATCCGGCGCGCGCGACCGGCAGCGTGGATTCGGTGATGGCAGGGCTTGCGTGCGGCGAGACATCGCCGCTCGCGTGGCGCTTTCTCCAGCCGGCGGTCGACGTCTTCATGACGGTTTCCGACGCGCAGGCGGTCGAGGCGATGCGCATGCTGGCGGACGGCTCGCAGGGCGATGTGCCGGTCGTCGCCGGAGAGTCCGGCGTCGCTGGCCTGGCCGCGCTCCAGCGCATCGCGCGCGACGAGGCGTTGCGGCAGCAGGCGGGCCTCACGGCGGATGCCCGCGTCCTCGTCATCAACACCGAAGGCGCGACTGCACCGGCGGTGTACGAAAGCCTCGTCGGGCGTTCGCACGATGCCGTGCTTGCGGCCCAGCGACAGTGGCTGCAGCAACGCTCGGTCGGCGAGGCGGCGCTCATCGAACGCATCGAGGCGCATGCAGCCATCGGCGCGATCGAAGGGGGCGGCGTATGTCGCATTGCGCTGACCGATGCCGATCGCGATGGCCGCGACCGGCTCGTCGCATGGATGCGTCAACTGGATCTCGATGTGTCGGTCGACCGCATCGGCAACATCTTCGGCGTCCGGCGCGGCAAGACCGGCCTGCCGCCGGTGATGACCGGCTCGCACATCGACACCGTCGCGACCGGCGGCCGCTACGACGGCAACTACGGCGTGATGGCGGGGCTCGAATTCGTGCGCTGGCTCAACGAGCGCGGCATCGTGACGCATCGGCCGCTCGTCGTCGCGGCCTTCACCAACGAGGAGGGCGTGCGCTTCCAGCCCGACATGATGGGCTCGCTGGTGCATGCCGGTGGCCTCACGCTGGAGCAGGCGCTCGACGCACCAGGCACCGACGGCGCGCGGCTGGGCGATGAACTTGCGCGCATCGGCTACGCCGGCGACATGCCGTGCGGATCGATCGTGCCGCATGCCTTCGTGGAACTGCACATCGAGCAGGGCCCGGTCATGGAAACCGAAGGCGTGCAGATCGGCGCGGTCGAGAACCTGCAGGGCATCTCCTGGCAGGAGTTCACCATCACCGGCCAGTCCAACCATGCGGGGACCACGCCAATGCGCCTGCGGCGCGATGCCGGTTTTTGCGCGGCGGCGATCTCGGTCTTCGTGCGCGAACTGGCGCTGCGCTATGGCGGAAGCCAGGTCGCGACCGTGGGGGCTGTCGATCTGCACCCGAATCTCATCAACGTGATCCCGGCGCGCGCGAAGGTCAGCGTCGATCTGAGGAACACCGACGAGGCCATCTTGCAGCGCTCCGAACGAGAGCTTGCCGGATTCGTGGAGAAGCTCGCCGACGAGCAATCGGTGCGCATCGAGACGCGCCGGCTCGTGCGATTCGAGCCGGTGGTCTTTGACGAGCGATTGGTGCGGATCATCGAACGTGCATCGCAGACACGAGGCCATGCGACACGGCGCATGACCTCCGGCGCCGGGCACGACGCGCAGATGATGGCGCGCATCTGCCGTTCGGCGATGGTCTTCGTGCCCAGCGCGCTGGGCATCAGCCACAACCCGCGCGAACACACCGCGCCCGCGGACTTGCTACGGGGCGCGGATGTGTTGCTCGATGTGCTGCTGGCGCTGGCGGAAGAGGGCTGACCGTTACGACGGCTGCAGCCCGGGCGCGCTGTCGATCTCGGAGCCCCTGAAGAGCTTGTGCTGCGCCGCAGGTCCGGGCGCGTCGCTGACGACGGCGAGACGCCACGGATCGCCTGCCTTGGCGCATGCGCGCTCCGCGCTGGTGAGCTGGAAGCCGGGCGCGCCGGACTTGACGCCCTTTACCGCGATCTTCAGCAGCGTCTTGCCCTTCTTGTCCGAAACCTCGATGTCGTAGCCCAGCCCTTGCGCCGTGACATCTTCGGCCTTGTAGCCGTAGCCCGCGAAATGCTTGGTCAGGTGCTCCATCGCGGCCGCGTGCAGTTCTTCGGGCGACGCGGGGCCGGCAAGCGCATCCGCTTCCGGAGCCGGCTCGGGAATGGCGGCGCGGCTGCGCGCAGCCTTCATCTCCGGGTCGCTTGGGGTCCAGCCGCGGGCGCCTCGCACCAGCACCACGATCTGCTGGTCGGCGTTCCAGTCGGCGATGTGCCATTCGTCGTCGTCCGGCACGCGCACGGACACCTTGGCCGTCTTGTCGGACTCCATTTCGAGCACCGGCACGCGGTTGGTCTGCAGCACGACGCGCACGCCCCGGTCGGCGTCGTAGGCGCGCTTGAGCAGGCCGTGCCGGTCCCTGGCGCGTTGCGCTTGCAGCGCGCTGCGGTCGCCGCCGCCGATGCGGGCTTGCGGATTCAGCGATTCGACGTAGAACCAGCGCCCGTCGGCGCTGACGTTGACGAGTTCCGCCCAGAGCGTGGCGATGACGTTGAGGTTGTCACCAGTGGCGATCCATGCGAGGTCGCCGGCTTTTTCGCGGGCTTCGAAGACGCCCATGCGCGCAATGATGTCGACGGGCGTGCGCTTTTCGCCCATGAGGCGCTTTTCATTGATGATCCCGAGCACCGCGGGATCGACTTCCTTGTCCATTCGGCTTGATCTGACGAGTTATGTTCGGCGCCGAGTATGCCTCTACGCGGGCACGCGCGGCACCGGACGGATCTTTCCGGCCGCGGCCTTGGCACCGAGCACCATCTCGGTCATCCAGCTCACGAGCTGGATTCCGTAGGCGTGCCGCATCTCATCGGTCGACAGCGCGTGGTCCGCGTCGGAGAGCACGCGGTAGGTGATGGAGCGCACATGCCTGAAGGCGTGGACGTAGTTTTCGATCACCTCGTGCGGCACGGTCTTGTCGATCTCGGATTCGACCACCAGTACGTCGCCGCGGAAATCCGCGCAGGCCTGTAGCGCGCGGTTTTCCTCGGGCCGGATCGCGGTGCGGCGGTAGGCGTTCAGGTCCTCGCGGTCGAGCTTGCCCTTGGGGACGTCCCAGTTCTCGTCGCGGTAGATCGCCGGCGCGCGCAAGGCGAGCCAGCGGGTTGGGCGGAGCGCGCTCGCGAGGGCCGCAAGGTAGCCACCGTAGCTGCTGCCGACGATCGCGATCGACTTGTCGTCCACGCTCGGATGGGCCGCGAGCGCGTCATAGGCGGCGAGCACGTCCTGCAGGTTGTCCCCGCGCGTCACGGCGAGGCGCTGCGATTGATGGCGCGCATGGCCTCGCAGGTCGATTGCAAGGCACACACAGCCCAATGCGGCGAGCTCGTGCGCGCGTGCGATGTACTGCGCCTGGCTGCCGTCCCAGCCGTGCACGAGCAGCAAGCCGGGAATGACGTGGGAGGGCGCGACCAGCGTGCCGTCGATGTGCTGGTCGTCGACAGGGATCTCGATGGTTCTAGTCAGGGTCGGCATCGGGGTGGATGAAAGCGTATTTGGCGATGGGCCCGATCTCCGGATCGTGACCATGGAAATAGACCGTCGCGCCCGGCGGCGGAGTCGTGCCGCCGTAGGCCTCGACGCACGAGGCGCGGACCACGGCGCGATCTTCGCGCAGGCGGAAGGCTTCGAGCGCCGCGACCTCCGCGCCGGTCGCGCCGCCGATGCGCCACGACTGCTCGAGGACGCCGCTGCGCGGCTCGCCGCGCCCGTTGGGGCCCTGCGCCACGTCGTAGTTGATGCGCGAGGCGAAGAAACCGGGGTAGCAGTCAACCACGGCAGCGTGGTAGAGCGCCGCCTGTTCGACCGCGCGCCGCACGCCCGGCGCGAGCGGCTGCCGCAGCAGCGCATCGAAATCGCCGCGCACCATGTGCAGGTCGGTGCCGCCGTAGATGACGTGGTTGCGGTTGCTGCGCGTCTCGCGCTGCACGCCGTGGTAGCTGGCGACGATGCCGTCGACGCGCACCTGGCCCACGCTGTGGACGATCGGATCGCTCAGGTTTTCTTCGAGCACGACGCCGAAGGTGCGCAGTTCTTCCGGGTCCAGGGCATCGAGCCGGCGCGCGAGTTCGTCCTCATCGGCCACCACGCACTGGTCCTTGCCGCCGGCGGCGCGCGCCGGCTTCATGCGCACCTCGCCGTCCGCGAGCAGTTGCCGGCCGGCCTGCAGCGCATCGATGCGGGTAAAGGCGGAGAAGCCCTTCAGCGTGGCGTCCGCGACCGCATCGCCGAAACGCGCCACCCAGCCATCGGGCCGCGCGGCATCGGGATGCACCAGGGAATGCGTGATGACCTTGGACGCCACGAACGGATGCGGCACGACACCGCCGAACAGATCGTCGGGCCCGCGGATGCCGAGCGCTGTGGCCGTGTCGACGTGCAGGGTGTCGCTGGGCACGAAATAGCGGGGGCCTGCAGGGTCGGCATGCAGGTTGGCGTCGAACTCGCCCCCGAAATCGAATCGCTTGAGCGCCGCAAGGCGTCGGGAGACTTCGTTGCGGGTGGCCCGTTCGTGCTCGGTGCCGAAATGATGTCCCTCGACGGTCCATGAGAGTACACGGCCCCGGACCGCGCCCGCACGGTCTGCCATGGTCCGGCGTCCGGCTGTCGTGGGGAGCGGACTAGACCGCGTTACCGGGTGGGGCACCCAGGTAGTCGCGCACGTCGCAGGGCCGGGTTCCGGCGTCGGCAACTGCGCGCCTGAGCGCTTCCTCCGTCACGCCGAGCGTGTCCATCCAGTAGCGGACTTCGTCGTCCTCGGTCACCGTCACTTCGGCGTGAAGCTGCATGGCCGCCTGTTTGTCTGGCATGTGATCTCTCCTTGGGTGCGCGCAGGAAGTTACCGGGGCACTCGCTTCCTGGATGTAGGAAGCGGCCCCGGGCGAGGCGTCGCACTGTCCTGCGGTCCGGTGGTGTGGCGCTTCAGGCGTCACGTTCCTCGAGCCAGTGCGTCGTGAGACCGAAGAGGCGCTGCCCCTCCGCAATCGCCGACAGCAGCAGCAACCGGTTGTATTCGGTGTCCGGATGCCAGAGGCCGCCATTGCACGGCGTGCCGTCGCTATCCATCAGCAGGCCCTCGCTCCAGCCGACGCGGATTTCGCGTGCACGGAGATAGGGCCGCACGGTCCAACTCGGCGGATCGCCCGCGGGCGAGGTCCGGTCGGGGATTCTCCGGCGCTCGTCGGTACGGATCTCGCAGGAGGTCGCGGACGACTTCATGGCCGTCAGCGCGCGCTCCAGGAATGTCCGGGGGTCTTTACGGGTCATGACGTGACTCCGTGACGTGAGGCTCGGTGTTCTCGCGGATGGCGGATTGGAAACGCGAACCTTCGGCCTGGCGGGCCGATAGTCACGTAGGAATCTTTCTCATGCAGGTGGCGGCACAGGGACTGCACCCAGCATGGGCGCAGCAAGAGAAGGCTTACACCCTCCGCCTGCGCATGACGACACGGCATGCGGGCCGGCCGGCGACCATGGAATGACACCTTTGTTCAACCTCTCTTTTCATGGAGTCAACATGCAGACTGCTACTTCCGCATCCGTTTCGAACAAGAAGGTCGTCGACGTGCTCAACGACCTGCTGGAGACTTCACGCGACGGGGAATACGGCTTCCGCGCCTGCGCGGACGAGGTCGATTCGCAGCAGCTCAAGACGGTCTTCCGCGAACGTGCGGCGAGCTGCGCCTCGGCCGGCAACGAACTCATGACGGCGATCCGCGAGTGCGGCGGCAAGACAGACGAGGGCGGCACCGTCACCGGTGCGATCCATCGCGGCTGGGTTCACGTAAAGGGCTCGCTCGGTGCCGACAGCGCCCTGTCGATGCTGGAGGAATGCGAACGCGGCGAGGACACCGCGGTGGCCCGCTATCGCAAGGCATTGAAGGAAGACTTGCCCCCGCAGGTGCGAGACCTGGTTCAACGCCAGGCCGACGGGGCCCAGAGAAATCACGATCAGATCAAGGCGCTGCGCGATGAAATGCGCAGTCGCAAGCACTGATGCTGCTCGCGCAGAGGCCCCTTGGGGCCTCTTGCAGCTAGTCGAGCGCGGGATCAGCCCTCTTTTTGCTGCTCGGCCTCGCGAGCGATGCGATTCATCCGGCTCTTCAAGCCGGCAGCGCGTGCTTCCGCGGGGCTGAACTCGTGTGCCGTGCCTTTCTCGTGTGCGGCGCGTCCGCCTTCACGGGCGATGTCGCGTTGGCGTGCGGGGTCCATGCCGGCAAAGCCGCGCCCGCGTACGGTGGGTGTCTGGCTGAGGTCTTGATCGTCTTTCATCGTGCGTACTCCGGGGTTGGCTTCGGTCATTGCATTCGGACGAAAACAGGCTGCCGGCGGGTGCCGACGTCTGGGATCGTCCTGCTGCGAACTCAACCGCGTTGTAGGAAGGGGGCTCGAAAGTCCGAAAGATGTGCACGGATTGACGAGCGGTCGATCAGCGCGAGGCCGCCTGCCTCAAACCACGTGCGCTTCGACGCGAACCGGCGGCGTGGAGCGATGCAGCAGGCTCAGGAGATCAGATTGCCTCGACGTCCCGGTCTTGGAGAAGATGCGCTGAAGGTGGGTGCGCACTGTCGGTTCGCTGATGCCGAGCATCTCCGCCGATTCCATGCCGCCGAGCCCCTGCGAGAGCGCCAGCAGAACGCGGAGTTCGGCACCGGTCAGTCCGTGCAGCCGCGCGAAGGCCTCGCCCGGCATGAGCGGGACCTGGATCGGGTCCTGCATGAACACGGCGACCGAGGCGGCAAAGGGCGCGAGGATCCCGTTGCGCTGACCGTTCTCGATGGGCAGCAGGGTGGCCACGTAGCCGCTGCCGGTGCCATCGGGGAGCGCGACGGAATGCTCGTTCCACGGTGATCCGCCATCCGCGCGCGTCGCGGCGTCGATGTTCCTGGCCAATGCTGCCCGAGCCGCCGGGTCGATGGCTGACAACCGGTTGTTCGCGAGGCGGATCGAATGCCCGGCCTTCACCTGACGCTCGGCCGCGGCGTTCATGTAGACGACGTGGCCGTCGCTGGCCGTGAGGTAGACGCCGGCGGCGAGGCCGTCCAGGGTCTTCTCGAGCATCTCGGACCGGAGCGCGCGGATGTCGAGCGCGTCCGAGATCGCGAGCGCGCGGCACACGTGGGGAGACAGCAGCTTGAAAAGCCGCAGGTCGTGCTGCTGGTAGTAGGGCCGCGCGTCATTGCGCGACGCATGCAGCGATGCCATCCGCCCGCCGGTGCGCAGCGCGGGGAACCAGATCATGTCGGTCAATCCATAGGGCTCCAGCACCTCGCGATAGAACCGGCTTTCGAGCAGCTGGCGGGGCTCCACGGCGAGGGAATTCACGTCGCCGACATTCGAGACCACGTCGGCAGCGGCCATGGGGCTTTCTGCGAACTGGCTGCCGAGTTTCTCCAGGAATTCGGCCTGGTAGCCGAAGACGAAGAGCTGATCGTTCTGCACCTGTTTCAGGTCATGCACGCAGATGCCGCCGCCGGTGCTGGCGCAAAGGTTGGCGATGCTGCGACAGGTGGCCGGCCAGAGCCCGGGGTCGAGGGCGCAGTCGTAGATCGATCCGATCAGGTCGGAGAGCTGCTGGGCGGTGATTCCTTCCAAACCGATCATGTCGAACTCCTTTCTTTTGATGAGCTTGTGTGTTCGTCATTGCTTCGGATGACGCGGCGCCATGGGCGATTTCCTACGCTTGCACGCAGCGCGATTCACCCAAGGAAAAGTTGCGATGTTCGACCGACTCTTTCGACGCCTCTCCATGGCTGCAAGGCGAACGCCCCCGGTCTACGTGGCCACTTTCGTCGCCTGCATTCTTCTGCCGCTCGCATGGAAGGCGCTGCAATGAAGATCGATGCCGATCCCGGTCGCGCCCGTGAATTCGAGGTGTTGGCCATCCTGATCCTCCTTGCGCTTGCCGGCGCATCACTGTCGGACTTCCTTCGCGCGCCGACGTGGACCCCGCTGGTCGAAGCCGCGCAGTCTGCGGACGACGGCGACTGCTGCACAGGCGTCCTGGTCGAGCCCTGGATTCCGCCGCGCTGAATATCGTGCGCTCCGATGCGTCTGGGTACTACCTGGAAAGGTGGCCCGAGGCCCTTTATGCTCGCCGACGTCTGCGGCCCGCAGACTCTTTCGGGGGCGACATGCATTCAAGCGCGGATTCCATGAATTCCCGGAGCGACGCCGTCTACGCACTCTGGGACCAGTTGGCCGAGTTCTCGGTTGGCGACGGCGACGCTGCGCTCATGCACCTGCTGGGGGCGCTGTGCGCCATGTTCGGGGCCCGCAACGCGCTGTGGTCGGTGGTCGTGCGATTGCCCTCGCCCGCGCCGTCGGATCCGCTGCTCGGGTGGCGTCCCCGGCTGATCCGGCTGCTGCATCCGGTTGCGCCGGTCGCGGCTTCGGTGCAGGAGCAGTTCGACACGCTCTGGACGTCCAAGGTCGACCTGTCGCAGATCCTGGCCGTGTCGGGCGACGAACCTTTTCGCACGCGCCGGCTCTTCGATGCGCTTCCGCCCGAGTGGTTCGAGGGCGAGCACTATCGCCGCCACTACCTGGCGGTCGGGCATGCGGACAGCATGTCCGTTCGTCTCGCGCTCAACGACGACGTGCGGGTCCATCTCTTCATCTTCCGTGACGCGGACGCGCCACGGTTCTCCGCGTCGGAGAGCACCCTTCTCGGCTTCGTGATGCGCGGGCTGCGCTGGTTCTATCGGCAGCAATTGCTCAGTCACGGCCTGCTGATCGCCAACGCGCCGCTGACGCCGGCCGAGCGACGGGTGCTGCTCGGAATGCTCGACGGCCATGTCGAGAAGCAGATCGCGCAGACGCTGGAGCAGAGCCCGAACACCACCCACTTCCACGTCAAGTCGATCTACAGCAAGTTCGGCGTGCGGAACCGCTCGGCGCTTACCGCGCTGTGGCTCGGCAAGCTGCGATAGCGCAAGGGCGCGCGCACGGAGAGAGTGTCGATCGTCCTACTCGGGTTCCCGTCAGCCCGTCGTCAGATGGTCTTCCGCATCCGGCACTGGCCCGGAAGCCACTGCGAAAGGACGTCGACTGAATGTCGCTCGAAAGCCGCCTCAAACGCACGCTGCGTGACGCCTTCGCGCTCGAGTCGCTGCGCCCCGGCCAGCAGCAGGTGATCGAACGCGTGCTCGCTGGCCGCTCCGTACTCGCCGTGATGCCGACCGGCGCCGGCAAGTCGCTGTGCTACCAGCTACCGGCGCTGATGCTGCCGGGGCGAACGGTGGTGATCTCGCCGCTCATTGCGCTCATGAAAGACCAGCAGGAAAAGCTCGAAGCGATCGGCGTGCATGCGGTGCAGTTCAACAGCCACGTGCCGGTCGACGAGATTCGCGCCGGCGAGGCGGCGCTGCGCGACGGCACCGCGCGGATCGTCTTCACCACGCCTGAGCGGCTTGCTGATGCGGAGTTTCTGCACCTGTTGACCGAACGGCAGACGTCGCTGCTGGTGGTGGACGAGGCGCATTGCATCTCGCAGTGGGGCCACGATTTCCGTCCGGCCTTTCTCGACATCGAGATGGCATTGGAGAAGCTCGGTCGCCCGCCGGTGCTCGCGCTGACCGCGACGGCCAGCGAGGAAGTGGCAGCGGACATCATGAAGCGGCTGCGCATTCCGAAGTGCGGCTGGATCGACACCGGCACCTATCGGCCCAATCTGCACTACGCGGTGGAGCAACTCACGCATGAGGACGAGAAGCTGCGCCGCGCGATCGGACTGGTGCGAAGCACCGAGGGCAGCGGCATCGTCTACACCGCGACCGTACGGGCCGCCGAGGCCGTGCACGACGCCTTGCGCGATGCGGGCGAATCGGTGGGGCTCTATCACGGCCGCCGCAAGGCCGCCGATCGGCGGGAGGCGCAGGATGCCTTCATGTCCGGCCAGGCGCGCGTGATGGTGGCGACCAACGCCTTCGGCATGGGCATCGACAAACCCGACATCCGTTTCGTGTTGCACTACCAGATGCCCTCGGCGCTGGACGCGTACTACCAGGAGTCCGGCCGCGCGGGTCGGGACGGCGCGCCGTCATCGTGCACGCTGCTCTTCCTGCGGCGCGACAAGGCGGTGCAGCAGTTCTTTCTTGGCGGCCGCTATCCGGCGGAGGAAGAGCTCGACGCGGTGTATCGCGCGGTGCAGACCGGGGCGGATGATGCGTCGGAGATCACGCTCGCGCAGTTGCGCGAACGACTGCCGATTCCGCGCAACAAGCTTCGCGTTGCGTTGAGCCTCCTGCGCGGCAGCCGCATCCTGACCACCATGTCGGACGGTCGCATCCGTCTGCTGAGCCCTGACATGACGCCCGAGGCGCTGCATGCGATGGCTGCCGGCTATCGCCAGAAGCGCGTGCAGGACCGCGAGGCGCTGGACCGGATCGTGTTCTATGCGCAGACCGGGCAATGCCGCTGGCAGGTGCTGCTGGCGTACCTCGAAGGCGAGGCACCGGAGGAGCGATGCGGCACCTGCGACAACTGCCGGCGCATCGCGCGGCATGAGGCCGCGGTCGCTGCCGCATCGGCGGCGCGCATCGAACGCGCGCCGCTGCGCAGGCCCGCGACGCGGCGCATGCGCGCGCCGGCGTTCTCGTTGCAGCAGGCGGTCAAGGTGCGGCGATACGGCGAAGGCCAGGTGGTGAGCGCCGATGCGGCATCGATCACCGTCGAATTCGCGGACGGAAGCCGGCGCTCGTTCCTTCCGGCCTACGTCCAGGCGGTCCACCACGCGTGATGCGCGGTGTGCTGCCAGGCGCTCCTTGCGCGCTTACTGCGCGAACTGCTTGACCATGCGGTACATGAACTCGCGGCCATCGTAGAGGCGCGGGATCGCGACGCGCTCGTCGAGGCCGTGCGCGCGTGCATCGCTCGGTTCCGAGAAGATGCCGGAGACGCCGTACATCGGGATGCCGAGATTGCGCATGAAGCGGCTGTCGGTCGCGCCCGTGCTCATCGTCGGCACCACCGGGATGCCGGGCCACATCTGCTGCGTGAGCGACTCCACCACCTGCACCACGTCCGGACGGAGCGGCGAGGGCGGGCTCTTCAGCGGCGGGTTGGTCTGCTCGATCTTCATGCGCGGGGTTTCGAGCACCTTGCGCAGGGCTGCATCGACCTCGGCCGGATCGTCATGCGGGAGGATGCGGCAGTTGACCGTGGCCTTCGCCGATTGAGGCAGCGCGTTCTCCGCATGGCCGGCCGTGACCTGCGTGGCCACGCACGTGGTGCGCAGCGTCGCGTTGTAGAGCGCGGACTTCGACAGGCGGTCGGTGGCAGCCTCGTCGGGCTTGCCGGACGCGACGGCCCGCATGTCCTCGGCGGTCTGCCCGGTCTCGAACTGCGCACTGCGTTCGAAGTACTTCTGCGTGACCTCGGCGAGCTTCACCGGGAAGCGGTACTTGCCGAGACGGTCCAGCGCGGTGCCGAGTTCGTAGACCGGATTGGTCGGCGTGGGCAGCGAGCTGTGGCCGCCGACGTCGCGCACTTCGAGCTTGTAGGTGGTGTACATCTTCTCCGCCACCTGCACGCGGTGCAGCACCGGCTTGCCGTTGTTCAACTGGCCGCCGCCGCCTTCGTTGATGCCGAACTCGGCATCGAGCAGCGCGCGCTGGTTGTTCACGAGCCAGAAGGCGCCGTTGGTGGGCACGTCGCCGAGTTCCTCGTCGGCGGTGAGCGCGAGCACGATGTCTCGGTTCGGCTTGAAGCCTTCACGCTTGAGCTGCGACAGGATCGACACGAACGAAGCGGCCATCGCCTTGTCATCCGACGAGCCGCGCGCGGTGAAGTAACCGTCGTCTTCCTTCAGCTTGAAGGGGTCGGTCTTCCAGTCGGAGCGTCGGGCCTCGACCACGTCGATGTGGGCGAGCAGCAGCAGCGGCTTCTTCGCGCCGGTGCCCTTGAAGCGGACGACGAGGTTGCCCTTGTTCGGGTACGGCTCGAAGAGCTGGATTTCGTCAGCCTTGAAACCCGCATCCAGCAGGTGCTTGCGCATCGCCTGCGCGGCCTCGGTGTTGTTGCCGCTCAGATGCGTGGTGTTGATCTCGACCAGTTCCTTGTAGATGTCGTGAAAGCGCTGTTGCTCGGGTGTGAGCGGCGGCATCGGCGCGGGTGCAGCAGGTTGGGCGCCGGCCCAGGAAGCGGCGCAAAGCAGGGCGGCTGCGGCGCAATGTCGTACCTTGTAATTCATTTGTCTCATGTCTCCTTATATCTTTCGATTGATTCAAACTTCAGCGTGCAGGCGGGTTGGTGAACTGCATGCCGATCCGGTTGGCTGGCCGCGGGGCAGCTTGCGTCTCCTTCGAGTGAACAAGCT
>JAGIAI010000022.1 GCA_017744935.1 Variovorax sp. | reverse complement strand
GACCTGAACTGCGCCACGACGAGCGCATAGACGAACAGACCGATCACGATCGACGGCGCCGACAGCAGGATGTCGTTGACAAAGCGGATGACCGCCGACAGCCAGCCCTTCGGGTTGTATTCGGCGAGGTAGATGCCGGCCATGATGCCGATCGGCGCGCCGATGAAGGTCGCAAGGGCCACCATCACCACCGAGCCGAAGATCGCGTTCGCGATGCCACCGGCCTCATTCGGCGGCGGCGTCATCTCGGTCAGCGCGGCGAGCGTGAGACCGCCGAAGCCCAGGCGCAGCGTTTCCCAGAGGATCCAGATGAGCCAGAACACGCCGAAGGCCATCGCGGCAAGCGACAGCCCCAGGGCGATGATGTTGATGCGCTTGCGTCCGGCGAACTTGGCCGCGCGCGTTTCTTCGAGCGCCTTGGCGCTCAGCAGGCGTTCAGCGGTCGTCATGACTTCTTCCCTTCGCTCTTGCGCATCTGCGCCAGCAGCAGCTTCGACAGCGACAGCACCACGAACGTGATGAAGAACAGCACGAGGCCCAGGTACATCAGCGATGCCTGGTGCAAGCCCGCGCCGGCTTCCGCGAATTCGTTGGCGAGCACCGAGGTGATGCTGTTCGCCGCCTCGAAGACCGAGAGCGACGAAAGCTGGTTGGTGTTGCCGATCACGAAAGTCACGGCCATCGTCTCGCCGAGCGCGCGGCCGAGGCCGAGCATCACGCCGCCGACGACGCCGGCCTTGGTGTAGGGCAGCACGACCTTCGAGACCACTTCCCAGGTCGTGGAGCCGAGCCCGTAGGCCGATTCCTTGAGCAAGGGCGGTGTGACTTCGAACACGTCGCGCATCACGGAGGCGATGAACGGGATGATCATGATCGCGAGGATGATCCCCGCTGACAAAATGCCGATGCCCACCGGTGGACCGGACACCAGCGCACCCAGGTACGGTACACCCGCGAACAGCTTCTGCAGCGGCTGCTGCACGTACGTGGCGAGGATCGGACCGAAGACCAGCAGACCCCACATGCCGTAGACGATCGAGGGCACGGCCGCAAGGAGTTCGATGGCGGTGCCGAGCGGCCGCTTGAGCCAGGCCGGCGACATCTCGGTGAGGAACAGCGCGATGCCGAAGCTCACGGGCACGGCGATCACCAGGGCGATGAACGAAGTGGCCAAGGTGCCGTAGATCATCACGAGGCCGCCGAATTCGTTCTGCACCGGATCCCACACGCTGCTGGTGAGGAAGCCGAGACCGAATTTGGAGATGGCTGGCCAGGCGCCAGCCAACAAGGAAAGGAGGATGCCGATCAGCATCGCGAGCGTGAGCAGCGCGGCGCCTTTGGCAGCGAGGCCGAACAGTCGATCGGCCGCGGGACCGGAACGCGGGCGCTTGGCCGGCGGCGGGCTTGCCTTCGCACGGGCGCGCTCGACGTTCACGTCGAGCGGCGTGGCGTTCGCAGGAAATGTGGATGACACAGGTCGCTCCGAAAGCGGCGCGCCATCAAGCGGATTGCCCATTGGCGCGCCAGGTGTCTTGCTTACTTGCCGGAAACCGGAGCGACAGGCTTGCCGGAGGCATCCTTGATGTCACCCCAAGCGGTGGCGATCACGCTCTTGACCTTGTCGGGCATCGGCACGTAGTCGAGGTCGCCAGCGGTCTTGTCACCGTTCTTGTAGGCCCAGTCGAAGAACTTCAGGGTCGTTGCGGCTTGTGCCGGCTTGTCCTGCGTCTTGTGCATCAGGATGAAGGTCGCGCCGGTGATGGGCCACGATTCCTTGCCCGACTGGTCGGTCAGCACCTGGTAGAAGCTCTTGCTCCAGTCCGCGCCGGCAGCAGCCGCCTTGAATGCGGAATCGTCCGGCGACACGAAGGCGCCGTCCTTGTTCTGCATCTGGGCGTAGTTCATCTTGTTCTGCTTGACGTAGGCGTACTCGACGTAACCGATCGAGTTGGGCAGACGGTTCACGAAAGCTGCGACGCCTTCATTGCCCTTGCCACCCGCGCCGGTGGGCCAGTTGACCGCCGTGCCGTCGCCGACCTTGGCCTTCCACTCGGGGTTGGCCTTGCTCAGGTAGTTGGTGAACAGGAAGGTGGTGCCGGAGCCGTCAGCGCGGCGGACCGGGGCGATGGCTGCGTCAGGCAGGTTCAGCGAAGGGTTCAGCGCCTTGATGGCTGGATCGTTCCACTTGGCGATCTTGCCCAGGTAGATGTCACCGAGGACCTGGCCGCTGAGCTTGAGTTCACCCGGCTTGATGCCCTGGATGTTGATGACCGGAACCACGCCGCCGATGACGGTCGGGAACTGCATCAGCCCCTTGCTCTTGAGCTCGTCGTCCGACAGCGGCATGTCCGAAGCGCCGAAGTCCACGGTCTTGGCGTCGATCTGCTTGATGCCAGCGCCCGAACCGACGGACTGGTAGTTGATCTTGGCGCCGGTGGCCTTGTTGAAGTCGGCGGCCCACTTGGAATACAGAGGTGCCGGGAAGCTGGCACCGGCGCCCGTGGCCTCTTCGGCGAAGGCGGAAACATGCGCGGCGAACGCGGCGGCGATCAGACCGGCGGCTGCTACGAACTTGAACGTCATTTTCATAAGGCTTCCTTTGGTATGCACAAAAGCCCCCATTCAGGGGTTGGCACGGACTCTAGAAACCTTGTGTGACAGTGCTATGACATCTCTGACAGAGGAGAATCCCCCTCCAGGCTGGAATGCGATGTGTGACGCTGTCATTGAATCGTCATATGGCGCACCTAGCCTTGTCCCCTCGCCGAATGCGGCCGATGCACGCCCTGTCCGGCTACGATCAAGCCCCGAAATCCCAACTTCAACATGCAAAACGGAACCCGCCTCGCCGCGGTCGATCTGGGCTCGAACAGCTATCGACTGGAAATCGGCCGGGTCGATCACGGCCAGATCCACCGGACCGAGTACATCAAAGAGACCGTCCGCCAGGGCAACGGCCTCGACAGTGCCCGCAATCTCACCCCTGAGGCCATGCAGCGGGGCTGGGACACCCTCGCCCGTTTCGCCGAACGGCTGGCCGGCTTCAAGCGTTCAGAAGTGCGCGCGGTCGCGACGCAGACGCTGCGGGAAGCCCGCAATCGCGACGAGTTTCTGTTGCGCGCACGCACCATTCTGGGTTTCGGGATCGACGTGATTTCCGGCCACGAGGAAGCCCGCCTGATCTATCTGGGCGTCGCCCACATGCTGCCGCACACCGACGCCTCGAGCAGCGAACGCCGACTGGTGGTCGACATTGGCGGCCGCTCGACGGAAATCATCCTCGGCGAGGGGCTTACGCCCGAGGCGATGGAGTCCTACCGCGTGGGGAGCGTCGCCTGGTCGATGAAGCACTTCGGGCAGGGCCTGTTCACACCGGCCGCTTTCCGGGCCGCCGAGATCGCGGCCAAGGCGGTGCTGGACGACGCACTTTCCACCTATGTGCCGGACCGCTGGGACGTGGCCTACGGCTCCTCAGGCACGATCGGCGCGGTCGGCGACGTCCTCGCGGCCGCCGGCGGGGAGCCGGGAATCGTGACGCGCGAAGGGCTGGACTGGCTGCTCGACAGGCTCCTGAAGGCCGGCAGCGCTGACCGCTTGCGCATCGAGGGCATGCGCGAAGACCGCAAGGCGGTGATCGGCGGAGGCGTGAGCGTGCTGCGCGCCGTGTTCGACTTGCTCGAGATCGAAGAGATGCGGGTCGCTCAGGGCGCTCTGCGGCACGGCGTGCTCTATGAATTGCTGGAACGCGACGACGTTGTCGCTGATCTCCGCAGTTCCACCGTCGGCAGGTTGGCGAACCGCTTCGCCGTTGACGCCGCGCAAGCCCGCCGGGTCGGCGACACGGCCGCGGAGCTGTTCCTGCAGCTCGAACCACGCGCACGCGGCGCCAGCACCACCAGCCGCGCCGGTCGCTCGCTACGCAAGCTCGGGTGGGCGGCCAAACTGCATGAGATCGGCACGCATGTGTCGCACAGCGACTACCACAAGCACGGCGCGTACATCCTGGACAACACGGAAGCGCCCGGCTTCGCGGTCAACGAGATGCACTGGCTCAGCCAGCTCGTGCTCGGGCATCGAGGCAAGTTGCGCAAGCTGGAAATGGTCCTCGACGACGAGGCCTTCGTGTGGCAACTCCTCGCCTTGCGATTGGCCGTCATCCTCTGCCACGCGCGGCGGGATCCGGACCTCGAAGGCTTCAGGATCCTCCATTCCGCGGGCAGCCGGCAGTTCACGATCACCACGCGTTCTGACTGGCCCGAGTCGTACCCGCAGTCGAGTCATCTGCTACGGGAGGAAGTCGTGGCGTGGCAAAGGACTACTTGGCGGGTCGACCTCGCCGGCAGCCTGAAGGCCGCGGCCTGAAACTGCCCCTGCGGGGGCAGACTTACATCAGCTCAGGAGCCTGGACCGTCACCACGACGGTCTGCACGTCGCCGTCGCGTTCGCGCGTGCGGATCCACCAGACCGAGCCCTTGCGCACCGGGCAGCTGTCCTGCTGCAGCCCGAGCAGCAACGAAATCGCCTGCCCGAGGGAGGGCTGGTGGCCGACCACCAGCACCACCGACTTGCCGTTGGGCCAGCCCGCGGCGGCGAGCAGCGCATCGGGAGTCGTGTCAGGCGCCAGTTCGCTGCGCAGTTTGTACTTGCGGCCGAGCGCAAGAACCGTCTGCTCGCAGCGGCGCGCAGGGCTGCAGACGATGCGTGTGCCTTCCGGCAGTTGACGATCCAGCCAGGCGGCCATGCGCTTGGCCTGCTTTTCGCCGCGAGGCGTCAGCGAGCGCTGCATGTCGTCCATGCCCTCGGCCCACTCGTCGGCCTCCGCGTGGCGCCAGAAAATCAGATCCATGGTGTCAGCTCCGTGGTGCGGCGCGCCGGAATCCGCGCGATGCATAACGATTCATGAGCGCCATTTGAGCGCCGTGGGCTTCGACGGTGCGTGATGCACCCTCTTCGCCCGCGTGGGTGTCCTTGTAAACACGGTGATAGACACCGTCCGACTCCAGGTTCCAGGCGTCGCGCCCGTCGTGCAGGTAGGCCACCAGGCATTCGTCGATCAGGCGCTGGCGCAACACCGGATCCGTCACCGGCCAGGCCAGCTCCATGCGCCGCAGCATGTTGCGGTTCATCCAGTCGGCGCTCGACAGGTAGAGCGACTCGTCGTTGCCTTGCCTGAAGTAGAAGACGCGGGAATGCTCCAGGAACCGCCCGATCACCGAACGTACGCGGATGTTGTCGGTCAGCCCCGGCACTTTGGCGGGCAGGGTGCACGCGCCCCGCACGATCAGGTCGATCTTCACGCCCTTCTGCCCTGCCTTCACCAGCGCGGCGATGAGCGCTTCGTCGGTCAGGGCATTCATCTTCGCGACGATGCGCGTGGGCTCCCCGGCAGCCGCAGCCGTGCCCAGCGCATCGATGCGTGCGATCAGGTTGCGATGCAGATCGAACGGCGCCAGCCACATCCGGTTGAGTTTCGGCAATCGGCTCTGCCCGGCCATATGGACGAATACAGCCTCCATGTCCGCCGTGAGCAGCGGATCGGCCGTCAGGTGGCTGATGTCGGTATAGAGCGCCGCGGTGCGCGGGTTGTAGTTGCCGGTGGACAGGTGACCATAGCGCCGCATCTGCTTGCCATCGCGGCGCGTGACCAGCAGCATCTTCGCGTGGGTCTTGAGACCGACCACGCCGTACACCACCTGCGCACCGATCGACTCGAGCATCTCGGCCCAGTTGATGTTGGCCTCTTCGTCGAAGCGCGCCTTGAGTTCGACGACCGCGGTCACTTCCTTGCCGCGCCGCACGGCTTCGCGCAGCAGATCCATCATCTGCGAGTCGGCGCCGGTGCGGTAGATGGTCTGCTTGATCGCGAGCACCTGCGGGTCGTACACCGCTTCGCGCAGGAAGGCGAGCACGCCTTCGAAGCTCTCGAACGGCTGGTGAATCAGCACGTCGCCCTCATGCAGCCGCTCGAAGAAGGACTGCCCCGGCGACAGGGCCACTGGGTACGAAGCCTGATAGGGCTGGAAGCGCAGTTGCGGCTCGTCCAGCAGATCGATCATCTGCGCGACGCGTGCGAGGTTGACCGGCCCGTGCACGCGGTAGAGTGCCTGCGGCGGCAAGTCGAACTGCGCGAGCAGGAAGCTGGCGAGCGATTCCGCGCAGCTCGACGACACCTCCAGGCGCACGGCCTGCCCGAAATGACGATGCTGCAGACCTTGCCGAAGCGCGGTCCGAAGGTTCTTGACGTCTTCCTCGTCCACCGCGAGATCGGAATGGCGCGTCACCCGGAACTGGGAGAACTCGCCCACCTCGCGCCCCGGGAACATGCTCGACAGGTGCGCCCGCACCACGCTCGACAGCGCGATGAACAGGGTCTTGCCACCCGACACCTTGGCCGGCATGCGGATCATGCGCGGCAGCACGCGCGGCACTTTGAGGATGGCGATCGGGTTCTCGCGGCCGAAAGCGTCCTTGCCGCTCAGGCGCACGATGAAGTTGAGCGACTTGTTGGCGACCTGCGGGAACGGATGCGCAGGATCCAGACCGACCGGAATGAGCAGCGGACGAACCTCGCGCTCGAAATAGTCATGCACCCATTTACGCTGGACCGCATTGCGTTCGCCGTGCGAGATGATCTGGATGCCCTTGGCAGCGAAAGCCGGGATGAGTTCGTCGTTATAGAGCGCGTATTGCCGGCCCACCAGCGAATGCGCCGCTTCGGCCAGCCGCTCGAACGAATCGACGTTGTAGTTTCCCTTTCGTTCGCCGGCGATGTGCGCCGCGAGGTGCGGCGCGGCGCGAACTTCGAAGAACTCGTCGAGATTCGAGGAAACGATGGTGAGGTAGCGAAGCCGCTCGATCAGCGGCACTTCGGGACGATGAGCCCAGTCGAGCACGCGCTCGTTGAAGGCCAGGATGGCATGGTCACGATCAAGCAGCGTGAGCCCGGGTTTGACGGGGACGCTCAGGGTGTCGCCGGTTTCCGGCAACGGGGCAACGAACTCAGGGGCAGCCGACACAGATGCAACCTTAGACCAAAACACGACAGCTTATGACAGTTGCGTGACAGTCATATGACGAGTGCCCCGCTGTCTCTCAATCACCCGGATTGCCCAGGAAGTGCTTGCGATAGCGCGCCGGCAGGTCTTCGATACGCATCAACATCGGCAGATCGGCGGTGTTGAAGTCCGGATCCCATGCCGGTGGGCCGAGCACCTTGGCACCCAGGCGCAGATAGCCCTTGATCAACGCAGGCGGTTCGATGTCGATCGAGTCGTCGAGCCGGTGCACCGGCAGCGGCAGGCGCGGTTGCACGTGATATTGAATCGGCGCGAGGTGCGTTGCCGACAGTTGGCGCCAGATGCTCGCAGCAGCATCGCCACTGGTGACGCCGTTGTGCCACATCGGAATGCTGGCGCAGCCGATCATGGTGTCGAGGCCGTTTCGATTCATGAAGCCGGCCAATGCACCCCAAAGCGCAAGAATCACACCGCCCTGGCGGTGCTCGGCATGGACACAACTGCGACCGAGCTCGACCATGCGTTCACGCAGATCACGCAGCCGGGTCAGGTCGAATTCAGTGTCGCTGTAGGTGCTGCCGACCCGGCGCGCCTGTGCTGGCGTGAGCACCCGGTATGTGCCTATCACCTGTCCGGTGGCGTCGTCGCGCACCAGCAAGTGTTCGCAGAAGTCGTCGAAGAGGTCCACGTCATGGCCTTCGACCGGCGTCGAAAGACGCGCACCCATCTCGCCGGCGAAGACTTCATAGCGAAGACGCTGCGCCGCACGAACTTCGTCCAGATGACGCGCCCAACTCACGCTGATACCGCCCGCCGTGTCTTTCGCAACCGGCTGCACTGGCTGCGGCACGGTGATTGCATTGGAGCGCTGTGCGGGCGTCTGGGCGGGCCAGAGGGCGGCACGCAGGCCCAGTTGCGAGAACGGAAACGTCGGTGTGGGCAGTTCTTTCATGCGGGGTCCCTTTCTGCGGACGGAGTCTCGGCACCCGTGGTGAAACAAGCGTGTCAATCCAGTGGCAATTGCGTGACTTGCACCAAATCCGGCGCATCGGCGTTTAATGCCGGGGATTCGATCAACGGAGCCTTGGAGTTTTGATGGCCAATGAAGTACGTATCGAGGTCGAGACCCGCCGCCACCAGATGTTTCCGGTGCTCAGCGCCGCGGACATCGAACGCATCCGCCGCTTCGGCACCATCCGCCACTACGAGGACGGCGATTGCCTGTTCACCGCCGGCGAGACCGGGCCGGGCATGTTCGTCGTGCTGGATGGCGTCGTGGCGATCACGCAACGCGATGGACTGGGACACATCGTGCCGATCGAACGCCAGGGCCCGGGCCAGTTCCTGGCCGAAGTCGCGCAACTCTCCGGGCGACCCGCCCTGGTCGACGGCCACGCCGAAGGCCGCGTCGAGACTCTCCTCGTGCCGCCAGACCAGTTGCGCGCGCTGATCATCGCGGAAGCCGATCTCGGGGAGCGCCTGGTGCGCGCGATGATCCTCCGACGGGTGGCGCTGATCGAATCGGGCGCGAGCGGACCGGTCCTCATCGGCCCGCCGCAATCGGCGGCGCTGCTGCGCATCCAGAACTTCCTCGGCCGCAACGGCCATCCTTACCACGTTGTCGATGCGACGCAGGATCGCGATGCCGCGGCCCTGCTCGAACAATATGGGGAAGCCGAACTGTTGGTGGTGTGCCCCGACGGCTCCGTTTCGGTCAACCCGACCGAGAACGCGCTGGGGCGCTGCCTTGGCATGGTCGACACGATCGAGCGTCAGGAGCTCTTCGACGTGCTCGTGGTCGGCGCAGGTCCGGCGGGGCTTGCGACTGCGGTCTATGCGGCATCCGAAGGCCTCCGGGTCATCGTCGTGGATTGCCGGTTCTTCGGCGGACAGGCCGGCGCAAGCGCGCGCATCGAAAACTACCTGGGCTTCCCGACCGGCATTTCCGGCGGCGCGCTGGCCGGCCGCGCCTACGTGCAGGCGCAGAAGTTCGGCGTCGAAATGCTGATCCCGGCGCAGGTGCTGTCGCTCGACTGCACCGAGGCGGAAACGAAGGGCGAGGTCGCCGTGCAACTGGTGGATGGCCGCCGCCTGCGCTCGAAGACCGTGGTAATCGCCAGCGGCGCGCGCTACCGCCGGCCCGAAGTGCCGCGCATCGCCGAATTCGAGGGGCGCGGCATCTGGTACTGGGCCTCTGCGCTCGAAGCGAAGCTGTGCGCGGAGCAGGAAGTCGCCCTGGTCGGCGGCGGCAACTCTGCCGGGCAGGCCGCAGTGTTTCTCTCGCAGCACGCCGCCAAGGTCAACGTGCTGGTACGCGGCCCGTCGCTCGCCGCCACGATGTCGCGCTACCTCATTGACCGCATCGAGGCTACGCCGAACATTTCGCTGCATCCCCACACTGAACTCGTGCGATTGCACGGCGAGCCCACCACCGGACTGAACGGCGCCACCTGGCGTGACCGCCGAAGCGACGGACTGCATGACTGCCCTGCCCGCAACCTCTTTCTGTTCATAGGCGCGGTGCCTGAAACGGACTGGCTCGGAGGCTGCGGCGTCGCGCTCGACAGGAATGGATTCGTCCTCACCGGGCCCGCGGCGCGCGGCGGCTTTCCGGCCAAGGTGGCCGCGCCGCTCGAGTCGAGCGTGCCCGGCGTGTTCGCGGTGGGCGATGTGCGTTCGGGATCGGTCAAGCGCGTCGGCGGAGCGATCGGTGAAGGCGCGGCGGTCGTGGCGCTCATCCATCAGCACCTGGCGGCACGCGAGGGCGCGGTGGCCTGAAAGCACCGCCTGCACGAATCGGCGACGACGGCTATGCTGGCCGGCCTCTCATCACTCTCCCGGATCCACAGAACATGTCCCAAGCACCCATCGACGTCTATTCGTGGGCCACGCCGAACGGCCACAAGGTTCACATCATGTTGGAGGAATGCGGCCTCCCCTACCGGGCGCATCCCGTCAACATCGGCAAGGGCGACCAGTTCGAGCCCGCATTCCTGAAGATCAGCCCCAACAACAAGATCCCCGCCATCACCGACCCGGAGGGGCCGGACGGCAAGCCGATCTCGCTCTTTGAATCGGGCGCGATCCTCGTCTACCTCGCCGGCAAGACCGGCAAGTTCCTTCCGGAAGGCGACCGCGGCCGCTTCGACGTGCTGCAGTGGCTGATGTTCCAGATGGGCAGCGTCGGGCCGATGCTCGGGCAGACGCATCACTTCCGAAACTACGCGCCGGAGAAGATCCAGTACGCCATCGACCGCTACTCGAACGAGACCAAGCGCATCTACGGCGTGATCGACAAGCAGCTGTCGACGCACAAGTTCATCGCGGGCGACACCTACACCATCGCCGACATCGCGATCTTCCCTTGGCTGCGCAGCTACGAGAACCAGGGCATCACGCTCGAGGACTTTCCGCACCTGAAGCAGTGGTTCGAAGGCATCGCGGCGCGGCCGGCGGTGCAGCGCGGCGTCAAGGTGCTCGCCGACTTGCGCACGCCGATCACGGGCGACAAGGAACGCGAAATTCTCTTTGGCAAGACGCAATATCAGCGTCGTTGATCATCTGAGTCCAAAACGCCCCTCAAGTCGGGTTAGAATCGTGGGCTTGTCGGGGTGTAGCGCAGCCTGGTAGCGCATCTGCTTTGGGAGCAGAGGGTCGCGAGTTCGAATCCCGCCGCCCCGACCAAAACGCCAACGGCGACAGTGACTTCGGTTGCTGTCGCCGTTTTGCTTTTCTGCCACCGCTTCTAAAAAAATGGCCTTCTTCTAACTGAAAGCACCGATGTGAGACCGAATGCGCCGCCGCTGCTCGTGGAACTTCATGCTCGAGCAGTGACTGGTCTTGCGAAACGCCACTTCCCAAGCAGGAGCCGCTGTCCAGGTTTTTCGATGAGCAGGTAGCTCGCCGCGGCAAGAAGCAGCACCGCTGGGAAAAATACCACCTCGGGCACGTCCGGCCATGACAGCGTAGCGCTGAAGACCTTCACCAACACTTGATGCAGCATATAGATGGAAAAGCTGATCTCGCCCAGGAACATGAATGCAGGAAGGGAGAGCACCCTCGACAGAGCGCCCCTGCCACACGCAAACACGATGACCGCGAATGGGAAGACCCAGAACGAGCCGGCAGGATCGGTATAGAGCCGCACCCAAGGACTCAGCGCGCCGGCGATCTGCGGATACGCTGTGAAGATCCACAAGGCGGCCAGAGCAATGCTCGCCAGTTCGAGCAGAGTCCAGACGCGGACACCTAGCCGCCAATGTCGAACGTACCTGTGCCAGGCAGCCCAGGAAGCCATGCCCAATGTGAACTCGAAGAGTCGTGTGAGCGGGCTGCCGTAGGTTGCGCCTACCGCGGTGATCTTGTTGACGTCGGGCGATGAAAGCGGCACGTTGGCGATGGCCAGTCCCGCGATCAGCAGCACGGTCAGTGCTGCAGCGCCTAGCGTCTTTCGAAGCCAAGTCTGCCCGAGGTTGAGCAGGAGGAGCGGGAAAGCGGCATAGAAGAAGAGCTCTGTGGAGATGCTCCACGACACCGCGTTCCAAGAAAGAAGGTACGAGAGGGTCGGCACCACCGAATGCAGCAGCGAGAGATTCACGCCGAGCACGATCCATTTGTCAAAGACACCCGGACCGTCATAGGTCATCGAGATGGCCGGCACCGTCAGGAACAGGAGGAGCGTGGCAAAGGCATGCACCGGCCAGAGGCGGGCGAACCGGCGCGCATGAACGAGCCGTAGCTCTGCATTGGCTTGCTTGTGTAGACGTGCGTCAGGATGAAGCCCGAGAGCACAAAGAAAAAGCTGACGCCATGAACCATCGTTTTCGGAAGTGCGTTGGCCCAAGGCCAGCTAAACACACCTGCCGCGTGGTACACGACGAGCATGCTGGCCGCGACGAAACGAAGGCTGGTCAGTGGCTTGAGGTTCTCGACTTGAGGCACGGCGGCGATTTTAGGGTGGCGGGTATCGCCTTTCCTCTTGGGAACAGAAACGAAAAAGCGAAAACACCCGCATCGATGTCATTCGTCGCGGGCATTCTTCATTTGCATTCGCACACCGCCCCCCGCGTACACATACCTTGCGGATTCCCGGCAACGCGGGTGGTCGCTCCGGACTTGCAGACCGCACGCTCGGAGGACAAGCACCTGACGTCGCAGCCAAGACACGCCCCCTCGACAGGCGCCGCGCAGTAGTTGCCCACCAACGGTGGTTCCAATGCGCTACCCGCGGGCTTCCCAAGATCGGCGCATCCGCTGAGAAGGACCATCGCGACAAGCAGGAGACATCTCATCCGCAACCCCATATGACGTTTCAGATGCCCGGAGTATGGGCCAAGCATGATCGCGTTCGCATCACAATCCGCCCATTGCGAAATCAATCCACGGAGACGACATGGACCTTCGACTGACCGGCAAACACGTACTCGTCACGGGCGGCAGCCGCGGTATCGGACTGGCCTGCGCGCGAGCGTTCCTCAAGGAAGGCGCGAAGGTCAGCATCGCGGGCCGAAGCCCCGAGCATCTCCAGGCAGCGGCAGCGCAGCTCCTGGAGGAAGGTCACGCGGTCGGCGGTTACAGCGCAGACCTGGCCGACCCGCGCGCCGCGCAGAACATGGTTGACGCGGTGCAGGCCGAGTCCGGGGCGATCGACATCCTCGTCAACTCTGCTGGCGCCGCGCGCCGCACGCCCTTCGACGAACTGCGGCCGCAGAACTGGCAGGACGCGATGCAGGCCAAGTTCTTCACGTACATCAACGTGATGGATCCTGTGATCAAGGGCATGGGAGAACGCGGATCGGGCGCGATCGTGAACGTAATCGGGATGGGCGGCAAGGTGGCCACGCCGACGCATCTCGCAGGCGGCGCCGCCAACGCGGCACTGATGCTGGCCACGGCCGGCCTCGCCGCGGCGTACGGACCGCGCGGCGTTCGCGTGAACGCGGTCAACCCTGCGTTGACGCTCACCGATCGCATGGCCGAGGGCATCGCGGCCGATGCGCGCCTGCGCAAGATCCCGGAAGCCGATGTGCTGCGCGACGCCCAGTCGCGCCTGCCGCTCGGCCGACTCGCCATGCCCGAGGACATCGCCAACGTGGTGGTTTTCCTCGCATCGCCTGGTGCGGGCTACATCTCTGGCGCGATCATCTCGATGGACGGCGCGGCGACACCGATGGTGGTCTGAATCCGCGGCGCTTTAGAATTCGCACCCGCACTCACTGCCCGTAGCTCAGTTGGATAGAGCACCTGCCTTCTAAGCAGGTTGTCGGGGGTTCGATCCCCTCCGGGCAGGCCATTCATTCGGCCCCAGCAGACGCCCGGAAAAGCTGCTTGCTGACCTCCACCCGGCGCTTCATGGCTTCCCTATTCGCCGCTCCAACGCACGCCGCAAAGTCTTATGCCCTATCCACGGAAGGCTTCGCTGCCTGGACTTCGCCCAACCCGGGCTGACCGGGTTCAACGAACAGGCGTCAAGATCGGAGCGCCCTTGTTCTTCACAAGGAACACCACGAACTTCGCGGGCTTGGTCGTGCTGGCATTGCGGCCGACGATGTGCACGTCGTTGGGCCCCTCGTAGAAGCTTTGACCTGCATGCAGCGTCACCGGCTCGCCACCCTTGAGCTGCATGACGATCGAGCCTTCCAGGACATAGACGAATGCGTGCGCGTCATGGCGATGGACTTCGTCCGTACTGCCAGGCGGATACAGCACTTCCAGGAGCAGGCCTTCCTTGCCCGGGAAGTCGGGCAGGTCCTTGAGCATCACTTCTTTCACCTCCGCATGAGGCGCCGCTTGCGAGCGTGGGGTGTACGCCACGCCCAGTAGCAGCGCGAAGGCGAAGGCCATGGCGAGTGACTTCAATTCGAACTCCCGCATCCTGAGTGACTTGGCCGAAGGATGCACATCGCGGATGCGCTGGGTCATGGGGTCTCCCGGATGGACAAGGCACATGTTCATTTCGACTCGCGACTACCACCACCTCAGGTCGCTGCTGCGTTGGCAGCCATCCAGTCCTCGAACCGGATCGCGCCGATGCGTGAGTTGTCCCCGGGTGTGAGCGACCGATCGGAGAGAAGGCCGCCGTAGTAGCGCGCATGGACATCAGGCACCACCTTGCGTGAATCATGTGTCGCCCGCAGGAAGCGCCTGCCCAGTTCATCGAGCGGCATGGCCTCCGGACCAGCGACCTCCACCGTGCCGTTGACCGGCGCCGCGACTGCTACTTCGGTGAGTGCCGCGGCCACGTCCGTCGACGCGATCGGCTGGATCAGCGCCGGCGACAGACGTATCTCTTCGCCGACGACGCCCGCTTCAGTAATGCCGCCGACAAATTCGAAGAATTGCGTTGCACGCAGGATGGTGTAGGGGATGGTGGATGCCTTGATGATCTTTTCCTGCGCGAGCTTCGCCCGGAAATAGCCGCAGTCGGGAAGCCGCTCAGTACCAACGATCGACAATGCGACATGGTGGCGCACGCCGGCGGCGGCCTCCGCAGCCATCAGGTTGCGGCCCGAAGTCTCGAAGAACTCGAGGACGGCCTGGTCTTCCCATACCGGCGCGTTCGCCACATCGACGACGACCTCGGCGCCGTCGAGCGCTTTGGCCAAACCCTCGCGAGTGATGGTGTTGACGCCCGTTTTGGGGGAGGCTGCGAGCACGTCATGGCCGCGCTCGCGGAGGTTCTTCACAAGCTTTGTTCCGATGAGGCCGCTGCCACCGATCACGACAATCTTCATAGCTTTGCTCCGTTTCTTCCGACGGCAACCGTTGCCGTCGATGTGTCGAGAATGCCTGTGCGACCCGGGGAAGTCTTTGCCCTCACCTTGAATTTCCCTTCAGGCAAGCTTGCTTGTTCGTCCAAAAGCGGTGCCGTAGCATCCACGAACGCAAAATCTCGCCAGTTGCTCCGCCTGAGGCGAGGCATTCGACCAGGGGATGCCACTGTGCAGCTTGTGTTTGGCGATTACATGCTCGACCCGGCACGCCGGGAGCTTTCGCATCGCGGGAAAGTGGTGCCTGTAGGGCCCCAGGTCTTCGATCTGCTGTTGTTTCTCGTCAGGAACCGGGACCGCGTCGTCAGCAAGGGCGATCTGCTCACGGCGGTATGGAGCGGCCGAATCGTCTCGGAGTCGACGATCACCAGTCACATCAACGCCGTTCGCAAGGCCGTTGGCGACACCGGCGAGGCGCAACGCCTGATCCGCACGGTCGCCCGCAAGGGCTTCCGCTTCGTCGGCGAGGTCGAGGAAGCACGCCCGCACGGCGCTTCGGCGGTCGGCGACCACTCCTCCAGTGAATCGAGGGAACTGCCGTCCGCGCTTGTCCTTCCGGACAAGCCATCCATTACCGTCTTGCCTTTCCATAACCTGAGCGGCGACCCCGATCAGGAGTATTTCGCCGACGGCGTGGTGGAGGACATCATCGCCGCCCTATCGCGCGTGCGCTGGCTGTTCGTCATCGCTCGCAATTCGAGCTTCACCTACAAGGGCCGGACGGTGGCCGTGAAGGAGGTCGGGCGCGAGCTTGGCGTGCGCTACGTGCTGGAAGGCAGTGTGCGCAAGACCGGCAACAAGGTGCGCATCACCGGCCAGCTCATCGACGCCACGACGGGAACGCATCTCTGGGCGGAGCGCTTCGAAGGCACGCTGGACGACATTTTCGAACTGCAGGACCAGGTGGCGGAAAGCGTCGTCGGCGCGATCGCGCCGCAGCTCGAGCGGGCGGAAATCGAGCGCGCCAAGCGCAAGCCGACGGAGAGCCTGGACGCCTACGACTACTACCTGCGCGGAACCGCGAGGCTGCACAGCGGGACGCGCGAATCCATCGAGTCGGCGCTGCCCTTGTTCTACAGGGCCATCGAGCTCGATCCGGACTTCGCCTCGGCCTATGGCATGGCGGCCTGGTGTTGTTTCTGGCGCAAGGTCAATGGCTGGATGACCGATCGGCCCCGGGAGATCGCCGAGGGCATCCGGCTGGCGCGGCGGGCGGTGGAACTCGGCCGGGACGATGCGGTGGCGCTCACAAGAGGAGGTCACGCACTCGGGCATCTCGCCGGGGATCTCGATGGCGGCATCGCGTTGCTCGACAGGGCCGTGCTGCTCAATCCGAACCTCGCCACCGCATGGTTCCTTGGCGGTTTCCTGCGCGCGCTCCACGGTGAGACGGACGCCGCGAGTGAGCATCTCGCGCGTGCCGTTCGCTTGAGCCCCCTGGATCCCGAGATGTTCAGGATGCAGGCTGGGATGGCGCTGGCGCACTTCTTCGCGGGACGCTTCGATGCCGCTTCCGCGTGGGCCGAAAAAGCTGTCGGGAATCTGCCGAGTTTCCTGGCCGCGGTCAGCCTGATGGCGGCGAGTCATGCGCTCGCGGGACGAATGGACAAGGCGAGCGAGGCAATGCAGCGCGTACGCACGCTCGATCCTTCACTGCGCGTCTCCAATCTCAACGACTGGCTTCCAATCCATCGCCCGCAAGACTTAGCGCGGTTCGCGGAAGGGCTGCGGCTGGCCGGATTACCCGAGTGACTACGGAAGGTGGGGCCGTCGAAGTCCACTCAACGACTCAGCGCCGGAGTACGTCGCCCCATCGGCATCTATCGCGAGCGGCGGCTCTTGTTCAGGCCGAATTTCGTCGAAGCGGCGTCAGTCTGATACGGACGTCAAGCTCGGCTGCAGCGTACGACTGCCACGGACGCTCGCTATTCGCGCCAAGCCTGGTGATATCCGGATGCGAACTAGCGACAAGACTTGCCGGAATCTGTGTCACCTTTTGCCCGAATCCACACGTCCACGCCCCGAATGTCCTTGCACCCGCTCATCGCCATTGCACTGTCGATTTCGCGCTGCAGGATCTCGATGGCGCGACAAGCGCCCGTCATCCCGTCGACGGCAGTGGCATAGAGCAGCATCCGGCCGACCATCACCGCCTTGGCACCGGCGGCCATCAGCTTCAACACATCGCTGCCCCGCCTCACGCCGCTGTCGGCCAGGATGGTGATCCGGTCACCCACCGCGCGCGCTATTTCCGGCAATACCTCGATGGGTGCGACCGCACTGTCGAGCGTGCGCCCGCCATGGTTCGACACCACGATGCCGTCCGCCCCGAGCTTCGAGGCGAGGATCGCGTCTTCCGGGTGAAGGATGCCTTTCAGGACCAGATTGCCCTTCCACGCGTCGCGCAACCGGTGCATGTGTTTCCAGCCGAGGTCTTCCTCATACGCCAGGGGCCTGCTCGATGCAAAGAGGGTGTTGCGGTATCCCGGCGGATAGTTCGAATGCGAAGGCACGCGGCCTGAAGCCAGATAGCGGCCAAGAACGCCGATCGCCCAGCGGGGGTGAAGGGCCACGTCGCAGACGTTGCGCGCGGAGGGCCTGAAAGGCATGCCGAAGCCGTTGCGCACGTTGTACTCGCGCTTGCTCTCGACCGGGCTGTCGAGCGTGACAACCAGTGTGCGCACGCCAAGGGCCCAAGCACGCGACAGCAGTTCACTCACGCGCTGTTCATCCCGCCAGACGTATACCTGGAACCACACGGTTCCTTCGCTTGCTTCGGTGACATCTTCAAGCGACTCGATGGCTTCCAGAGCGGCACAGAAGGGCATCCCGTTCGCCGCTGCCGCCCTTGCAAGCTCGATCTCTCCGCGAAAGCGCACCAGGCCTGCACAAGCGGTCGGCGCGGCGATGAGGGGAACATCGCATGCCTGTCCGAAGAGCGTGATGGCCTGCGAACGGGTGCCACCAGCGGTCAACACCCGTGGAAGGATGCGCACCGCGTCCAGGGACTCCCTGTTGTGCCGAAGACCGACCTCGTCTTCGGTGCCCCTGTCGATGTATTCAAAGATGGCACGAGGAAGCCTGCGCTTTGCGAGGTCCCTCAGTTCCGCGTGATTCAGAAAGGCATCCATGCTCACGTCAATTCTTTGAGCAACAGATGCTAGTCGCGAATGTAACGAGCCGTCTCCAAGTTCAGTCGTACTCCTACAAGCCCACAGGCGCGAGCGTGCCCAGAATGAATTTGAATTGACTCTGTCAAGGACACCTTGTGTGGCACGCGGATCCGATTGCATGACTTTGCGCCATTGGGTGGCGAACCATGCGCTTGAGAGACCTTCCCTCTGTGCTCTGCTCGCGCCCGGGTGCCCCAGCGTCACCTTTGGCGACCTGTCTCGTGTCGTCTCGCGTGCGGACGCATGGTTGGCGTCGAACGGCCTGAGCGCCGGCTCACGCATCGCCGTGTGCCTGCCCCAGGGCATGGCGCTCGCGCTCGCGATGCTGGCCATTGGTTGCCACGCCACAGTGGTCGCACTGCACCCTCGCTTGACGGAGTCCGAGCTCGCAGCCCTGCTCTCCGAAGCGCGCGCCGATGCGGTGCTGGGTCTGCCGGACGACGCCCTTGCGGCGCGTCTCGCACGACGGCAACGAATTGCAAGCCTCTCGCTCGACCTCCAGGGCCTGCTGTCCGGGCCGACAGAAACGGACAACGCCGAAACCGGTATGCGCGAGGGCCCTCTGCCCGATGACACGGCCTTCGTTCTCTTCACCTCCGGCACCACCGGGCGACCGAAGCGCGTGCCGCTCACCCACCGGCAGGTGCTCGCTTCCGCGCACAACATCGCGCGGCATCTCGCCCTGACCCCGGACGATCGCGGCCTGTGCCTGATGCCGCTCTTTCACAGCCACGGCCTTGTGGGAGGGCTGCTTGCGCCGCTTGTGGCCGGGTCGTCCATCGTGTGCACGCCCGGCTTCGATGCCGCCGCATTCCGAGCGTGGATCGCCGAGTTCGCGCCCACCTGGTACACGGCCGCGCCCACGATCCATCGTGCGATCGCCGATCTGGTACAGAACGCCGGCGGCGCGCTGCCGACGCGCAAGCTGCGCTTCGTTCGTTCGGCGTCCTCACCGCTGCCGCCCGATCTGCTGCAGCGGCTGGAGAGCTTCTGGAACGCGCCAGTCATCGAGTCCTATGGAATGACCGAATCCGCGACCCAGATGGCCAGCAACCCGCTGCCGCCCGGCTTGCGCAAGCCAGGCTCGGTCGGCGTGCCCGCGGGTGCCGCGCTGCGCGTCGTCGACGCCGACGGCCGCGAACAGCCGTCGGGTATCGCGGGCAGCATCCTGGCCCGCGGACCCGTAGTGTTCAACGGTTATGAAGATGCACCCTCGGCGAACGCCGAGGCCTTCAAGGATGGCTGGTTCGTCACGGGCGATCGCGGTTGGTTCGATGCCGATGGCTACCTGTACATCGTCGGACGCGAGGCGGACATCATCAATCGCGGCGGAGAGAAACTCGCGCCCCTCGAGATCGAGCAGGCATTGCTGCGTCTGCCTGCCGTGGCCCAAGCGGCCGCCTACCCGGTGCCGCACCCGACACTCGGCGAGGACGTGCACGCCGCCGTGGTGCTGGAGCGCGGCCAGACCGCCGATTCGCACGCGCTTCGCACGGCGCTCTTCGGAACCATCGCGAACTTCAAGATTCCCGCGCGAATTCACATCCTGAACGAGATCCCCACCGGCGTTGGCGGGAAGCTGCAACGCCGCCGTCTCCACGAGACGATCGCGCGCGACGCGGCCGCATCGAACGACGGCGCGCGCACGTTCACCCCCATCGAGGCCCGCGTCGCAAGGCTTTTCGCCCGACTGCTGCGCCGGCCGGTCACCAGCCCCGACGACAACTTCCTGGCGCTGGGAGGCGACTCCCTCTCGGCAGCGCACTTGACGCAGCTGGTCAACGAGACCTGGGGCGTGGAGTTGTCCACCGCGGCCGTGCTGGCCGCGCCGACGGTGGTGGCTTTCGCAGCGTTGCTGCAGGTCGCGATCGATGACGCCGACGCGCTTGGCGATGCGCTGCAGAACGAGATCGATCGGCTCACTGCCGACGACGTCGAGCGCCTTCTCCACCACGGCGCCTAGTCGCCACCGTTTTGCTGCCACGCCATGGATGTTGTCCCTGAACCGAATCAACCGTCGCAGGACCCGTGGGACATCGACATGGCGGTTGTCCGGCGACGCCTGCTCGCGCGAAAACTCCAGCAACAGCGTGCTCAGCCGGCATCGCGGCCTGCAACCGCGCCAACGCAGGACGCGCCGCTGTCCTTTGCACAAGAGGGGCTCTGGTTCCTCGATCTGCTCGCGGCCGGCAGCGCCGCCTACAACCTTCATTCGGTCACACGGCTACAAGGGCCGCTGGACGCCGGGCGCCTCGAGCAGGCCCTGCGCGGGTTGATCGCCCGACACGCCAGCCTTCGCACCTCTTTCCACGCGACCGGGCAGGGACCGGTGCAACGCGTCATGCCCGTCGCGGAAGCGCAGGAACGGTTTCAACTTGCGCGCTTCGATGCGCCCGAAGCGGATGACCCGGATGCCGCGCTTGAAGCGCGCATCGCCGCCAACGTGGCCAAGCCCTTCGATCTGTCGCTCGCGCCCCTCGTGCGCGCCGAGCTGTGGCGCATCGCGCCAGAGCATCACGTGCTGGTACTGGCGATCCATCACATCGTCGCGGACGGCTGGTCGATGAGCATCATCAACCGCGAACTCGGCCACCTCTACGCCGGAAGCGATGTGGCGCCGACACCGGCGGAACCTGAATTCACCTTCTGCGACCATGCGCGATGGCAGCGAGAGCGTTTCGAACTCGGCGAGATGGGCCCCGCGCTCGATTACTGGCGCAACAAGCTGCACGGCCTGCAAACCCTCCACCTCCCCACTGACAGGCCCCATCCGCGACAGGCCGGGTCCGCCGGTCGAACCCTCGCGTTCACCATCGATTCCGAACTCACGGCCGCGGCCCGAGCCTTTGCGACACGGCACGGCGCCACGCTCTTCATGGCCCTGCTCGCGGCCTTCCAGACATTGCTCATGCGCTACACGGGGCAGAACGACGTCGTTGTCGGCGTGCCGCTCGCCGGGCGCGACGACCCGCGTGTGCGCGACCTGGTCGGCTTCTTCGTCAATACGCTCGTCCTGCGTGCCGACCTCGGCGGAGAGCCCTCCTTCGTCGAGCTCATCCAGCGCAGTCGCGAGGCGACGCTGGAAGCTCTGACGCACCAGGCGATGCCGTTCGACCGCCTGGTCGGCGAGCTCAGCCCGGTCCGCGACGCGAGCCGCAATCCGCTCTACCAGGTCGCCTTCGCACTGGAGAACTTCGAACACCGCGTCCTCCAGCTCGAAGGCCTGCGCAGCGAGCGGCTGCGCGTGCATTCGCAAGGCGCCAAATTCGACCTGTCGCTGACAGTGATCGAGGCCGGCGCGTCGCTCGAGGCCGAGATCGAATACCGCACCGACCTGTTCGATGCGGAGAGCATCAAGCGGATGGCAGCGCACTTCCGCCAGCTTCTGGCAGCCATGGAGTCAGAGCCCGAACGCCCGGTGAGCCGGCTGCCGATGCTGGACGAGACCGAGCGGCAGCGTCTGCTGATCGAATGGAACGACACCGCCCGCCCCTTGGACAACGACCGGCCTGTGCATGCGCATGTTCGAGATCAGGCGCTCCGGGCGCCGCAGGCGATCGCGCTGCGCTTCGGCGAAGAAACCATGAGCTACGGGCAGCTCGATGCGTTGTCGCAGCAGCTCGCCCGCGTGCTGCGGGGCAAGGGCGTGGGGCCGCACGCCGTGGTCGGCCTTTGCATGAAGCGCGGCTTCGGCCTGGTGGTGGGGCTGCTCGCCATCCTCAAGGCTGGCGGAGTGCTTCTGCCGCTCGATCCGGAGCATCCGCCCGACCGGTTGCGCGTCATGCTTGCCGATGCAGCGCCCGTGCTTGTGCTCACGCAGTCATCCATCGGCGATGCCTTGCAACAACTCGACGCGCTGCCGACGCTCCAGATCCTCGAAGTGCAGGTCGACGGCCGCGAGATGCCGGGCGAGCCGCTACCTGCACTCGACGAACTCAGCCGGCCTGAGCACCTCGCCTATCTCATCTACACCTCCGGCTCGACCGGCACGCCCAAGGCCGCGCAGCTCACGCACCGCGGGCTCTGCAACCATGTGCTCTGGATGAACGATGCGCTGCGGCTCACGCCGGAAGACCGCGTGCTGCAGAAGACCTCGATCAGCTTCGACGCATCGCTGTGGGAATTCCTCTCGACCCTGAGCTCCGGCGCCGAGCTGGTGCTCGCGCAAGCCGATGCACATCGCGACATGCCCTTGCTCGCAGAGACGATCCGTGGGTGCGGCATCACCGTTGCCCAGTTCGTGCCGTCGGAGATGCGCGTGATCCTGGACGAGCCGGCCATGCATCGTCGCACCCGCCTACGCTACGTGCTGAGCGGTGGCGAAGCGCTGGACACCGCACTCGCCCGCACTTTTCGCACGCGGCTCCCCGGCGTCACGCTCGGCAACTTCTACGGGCCCAGCGAGGCCGCTGTGGACAGCGCCTGGTACGAGCTTGGCGATCGATTGCCCGAACGCCGCTTCGTGCCCATCGGCCGCCCGATCGCCAACGTGCAGCTCTATGTGCTGGATGCCTGGCTCCAGCCCCAGCCGATCAACGTCGCTGGCGAACTCTATGTGGGTGGCGTGGGCGTGGGCCGCGGCTACCTCAATCGGCCGGAACAGAGCGCGGAGAGCTTCGTGCCCAATCCGTTCCGGCCCGGCGAGCGCATGTATCGCACCGGCGACTCGGCCCGATGGCTGAACGGAGGCGTTGTCGAATACATCGGCCGCAATGACCATCAGGTCAAGCTGCGCGGCTTCCGGATCGAGTTGGGCGAGATCGAGGCGGGCATCCTCGCCTGCGCCGGCGTGCGCTCAGCGGCGGTCCTGCTGCGCGAGGATCTGCCGGGTCACAAGGAACTGGTCGCCTACGTCGTCGGCGACGCCGACGTGGATGCATTGCGCTCCGGCCTCAAGGCGCGTCTGCCGGACTACATGATTCCCGCCGCATTCGTGTTCCTGCCCGCGCTTCCTCAGTTGCCCAACGGCAAGCTGGATCGGCGCGCTCTTCCGCACCCCGACGCCGACGCGCTGATTTCCAACCGCATCGGGCCACGGTCGCCGATCGAATCCGTGCTGCTGGAGACATGGCAGGCTGTACTGGGAAGGTCCGGCTTCGGGGTGCGGAACAACTTCTTCGAGCTGGGCGGGCATTCGCTTCTCGCGACCCAGATCGTCTCCAGGATCAACGCCACCTTCAAGATCGACCTGCCGGTGCGAAGCCTGTTCGAGCACCCGACGATCGAGGCGCTGGCCCAGGTGGTCGGACGGCTGCTCGCCCATTCGCCGGATGGCGAAACGGCGGCCAGCAGCCCTATCGCCGTGGTGTCGCGCGCGCAGCCGGCGCTGGTTTCCTTTTCGCAGCGGCGCATGTGGGCCTTGCACGAGATGGACCCGCAGGGTGCGGCCTACAACATGCGCGAGGCCCTGCGCTTGCGTGGCCCGCTGCGGCATGACGTACTGCGCCGTGCGCTGGACGAACTGGTCGCCCGGCACGAGGCCTTCCGCACGACCTTCGAGCTGGCCGATGCCGAGCCCATGGCCGTCGTCGGACCGACGCGGGCCGCGAATCTGATCGAGGTGGATGCGCGCGCATGGCCCGAGCCGACGCGCGAAGCGCAGCTCGAGCGCGAGGCCAGGCACATTGCCGCGCAACCCTTCGACCTGGCGGCGGGCCCGCTGCATCGCTTCGTTCTCATCCAGCTTGGTGAGCAGGACCATGCGCTGGTGCTGGTGATGCACCACATCATTGGCGATGCTTGGTCATGGGGCATCCTGCTGCGTGAATTGCAAGCGCTCTATCGCGCGGGCGCGCAGGGAAAGGCACCGCCGCCACCGCCTGCCCGCGCGATCGAGTTCATCGACTATGCGAACTGGCAGCGCAGGCACATCGACGACGAAGTGCTCAGGCCGCAGCTGCGCTACTGGCTGCGGCAGCTTGCCGGCATGCGCGCGCTCGATCTCCCGACCGACACTTCGGCGGTCCAGCGACTGACCAGCAAGGGCGCGCGCGTGCGGCAGGCTTTCTCCACCGAATGGTTCGCGCAGATCCAGCGCTTCAGCGGGCAGCAGGGGATGTCCTCCTTCATGACGCTGCTGGCGGCCTTCCAATGGCTGCTATCGCGCTATTGCGGGCAGGACGACATCGCCGTTGGCACGCCCATCGCCGGGCGCACCCGCGTGGAGGCGGAGGACCTGGTCGGCTCGTTGATCAACACGCTCGTGCTGCGTTGCGTCGTGCAGCCGGAGCAGAGCTTCCGCGCGCTGCTGCGCCAGGTGCGCGAGACCTGCCTGTCGGCCTTCACCCATCAGGAGGTGCCCCTCGACGATCTGGTCGGCTATCTGCGCGAGCACGGCCAGGGCGGCCGCGTCCCCGAAGTGCGCGTCATGTTCAACGTGCTCAACACGCCTGTCCCGGCATTGGTACTCGAAGGGCTCGAGCTCGACTACATGCCGCTCGGCCTCGGTGCGACGCAGTTCGACCTCGCGCTCACGATCGACACCGAGAGCGAACACACCCTCTCGCTGACCTACTCCACCGAGTTGTTCACGGCCGCCAACGCGCAGGCCTTGCTCGACAACTACCTTTGCGTGTTGCAGCGCCTTATCCGGGAACCGGACCGGCCGATGCGTGAGCTTGCGCTTTCGAGCCCAGAGGAACTCGCCAGGCTGGCCGCATGGAATCAGACCGCGCGACCTTATCCGCGCGACCACACGGTCAATGACCTGCTCGCCCACCACGGCGGCCCCCAAGACATCGCCCTTCTGCAACTGCCGGGCGATGCGTCGACCTATGGGCAACTATGGTCGAACGTGCATCGCCTGGCGCACCTGCTGCGCGGGCGCGGCGTGCACAGAGGCAGGCTCGTCGGCATCTGCCTGCCACGCGATCCGGGGATGGTGGTGGCTCAGCTTGCCGTGCTGGAGGCGGGCGGCGCCTATGTGCCGCTCGACCCGTCCTACCCGCGGCAACGCCTGCACGACATGGCCCAGGACGCCGGGCTGTCCCTGCTGCTGACCCGAAGCGATCTGGCCGAACACTGGGACGGCCTGCCGGTGCCAACGCTCCTGATGGACGAGGCCGGGGACAGCACCACACCCGAGACCGCGTTGCCGCCCGACACGGGGCGCGATGCGCGGCCCGAGGATCCGGCCTACGTGATCTATACCTCCGGTTCGACTGGCAGGCCCAAGGGCGTGGTCGTGCCGCACCGGGCAGTGGTGAACTTCCTGCTTTCGATGCAGCACGAACCCGGCCTCCGCCAGCACGATGTGCTGGTCGCGGTGACCACATCGAGCTTCGACATCGCCGTGCTCGAGCTGCTGCTGCCTCTGTCCGTGGGCGCCACCGTCGTACTGGCAACACGCGAGCAGGCCACCGATGGCGCGGCCTTGCGGGTCTTGCTCGAACAATCGGGCGCGACTGCGATGCAGGCGACGCCGGCGACCTGGCAGATGCTCATCGACGCAGGCTGGAACGGCGCCCCGGGCTTCAAGGCACTCATCGGTGGCGAGAGTTTGAGCGAGCACATGGCGCAAGCCCTGTCCGAACGCTCCGGCGAGCTGTGGAACATGTACGGCCCGACCGAGACCACCGTGTGGTCGACCTGCTGGAAGGTGCCCGCCGCGCCGGGTGCGATTTCGATCGGGCGGCCGATCGCCAACACCACCGTGCACGTGCTCGATGCGCAAGGCCAGCCCTGCCCCGCGGGCTGCTCCGGCGAGATCTTCATCGGCGGCGAGGGCGTGACGCTGGGTTACCTGAACCAGCCCGGCATGACCGCCGAGCGCTTCGTCCCTGACCCGTTCAGCTCGGCCCCCGATGCGCGGTTGTACAAGACGGGCGACCGTGGCCGCTGGCGACACGAAGGCGTGCTCGAACACCAGGGCCGGCTCGACTTCCAGGTGAAGGTGCGAGGCCATCGCATCGAGCCCGGCGAGATCGAAGCCCAGTTGCGGGTACTTCCCGAACTCTCGCAAAGCCTGGTGATGGCACGGGAAGACCTGCCGGGTGATGTGCGACTCGTAGCGTACGTCGTGGCGAAAGAAGGCGGCGCCATCGACCTCGCGCGCCTCAAGGACCATCTCAGGGGCCGCCTGCCCGACTACATGCTGCCGCAGCACTACGTGACACTGCGCGCCTTGCCGCTGCTGCCGAACGGCAAGATCGACCGGCGTGCGCTGCCCGCGCCCTTCCCAGAGTCGCGGAACGACCGGATGGGTCGCAGCGAGAGTCGCACGCCTGCCGAAGCCATCCTCGCCGGTGTGTGGGCCGAGGTGCTGGGCATGGACGTGGACGAGATCGGTCCACGCGACAACTTCTTCGATCTCGGCGGCGATTCCCTGAAGGCCGGCCGCACGATCATCCACTTCGAGCGCTCCTCGGGGGTCCGGCTGGAAACGCAGCGCCTGATCTTCGAAACGCTGGGGCAAATGGCCCGGGGCATCGAGGTGTCGGACCCTGCGATTCCGGCTCCCACGGCCGAACCCTCCGCAGACTCCTGGCTCAAGCGATTGTTCAAGAGCCGGCTCTAAGACAGTCGCCAAACACCACCGACGCCCATACACTGGCGGCCCGACCGATTGCGCCGCCACGCCCCCCGGGCGAAGACTGCCTCCACGGCGCCGCAAGCGAACCTGCCCACCGACCCGAGGAAGAAAGTCCATGCTCAAGTTCCTGTTCCGATGGCTCGCGATTGCTCTTGTTGCCGGCGCCGCGCACGCGCAGGTTCCGCCCTACCCAACCGGCTTCAAGACGCAGGAGCTTGCCGTGAACGGCACGACACTGCATGTCCGCGTCGGCGGCAAGGGGCCGGCAGTCACGCTGCTTCACGGCTTCGGAGAAACCGGCGACATGTGGGCACCGATGGCGGCCGACCTGGTGAAGGACCACACCGTCGTCGTGCCCGATCTGCGCGGCATGGGCCTTTCGGCGCATCCGGCCGGCGGCTTCGACAAGAAGACCCAGGGCGTCGACATCGCGCAGGTGCTCGACAAGCTCAAGATCGACAAGACCGACCTCGTCACCCACGACATCGGCAACATGGTCGGCTTTGCCTTCGCCGCGCAGTACCGCGACCGGGTCGGGAAATTCGTACTCATCGATGCACCCGTCCCCGGCGTTGGCCCGTGGGAAGAGATCCTGAAGAACCCGTTGCTCTGGCACTTCCGTTTCGGCGGGCCGGACATGGAGCGCCTCGTGGCAGGCCGCGAGCGGATTTACCTGGACCGCTTCTGGAACGAGTTCTCCGCCGACCCGAAGAAGTTCGACGAAGCCTCGCGCCGTCACTACGCGAAGCTCTACGCGCTGCCTGGCGCCATGCATTCGGGCTTCGCGCAGTTCGCGGCCTTCGATCAGGACGCGCTCGACAACAAGGCGTTCCTGGCCCAGGGAAAGCTCACCGCTCCGGTCCTGGCGCTGGGTGGCGAGAAGTCGTTCGGACCGACCATGGCCGTCGTCATGCGCGCCGCCGCAGACAACGTCACCGAGGGCATCGTGCCTGCATCGGGCCACTGGATCATGGAAGAAAACCCGAAGGCGACCGTCAAGCTAGTGCGCGAGTTCCTGAACGGCGCGAACTGAGTCACGCGAGACTCCTGCCGGGCTGGGGGCACCGATCAGCGCCATGTTGCGCATGATCTCGGACGCGAGGATCCCGATGGCGTGCCGCACGCCCGGCTCCCCCGCCACGGCACCCGCGTAGTTGAAGGGCCGGCCCACGAAGACGAATTTCGCGCCCAGCGCCAGCGCGAGCAGCACGTCGTTGCCGCGGCGGAAACCGCTGTCGATCATCACCGGATAGTCGGCATCGCCGAGCGCTTCGACGACCCTCGGCAGCATGCGCATCGGCGTTGCGGCGCCGTCGAGCTGACGACCGCCATGGTTCGACAGGATGATCCCGTCGGCCCCCTGCTCGCGCGCCAGCAGCGCGTCGCGCGGGTCGAGGATGCCCTTGACCACCAGGTGACCCGTCCAACGCCTGCGTATCAGCGCGAGATGCTCCCAGTCCAGATGGTCGCGCGCGCCGAAGTCGCGCATCACGCTGGACGACAGGATTGGCGCCCCGCGCGAAGCCTGCGAGTTCTCGAAGTGCGGCATGCCATGCCGAAGCAGCGTGCGCAGCGCCGTCTTGAAGAGCCAACCCGGATGCGTGATGCCATCCAGCGCCAGACGCAGGCTCGGACGCAAGGGCGTGGAGAAGCCGGCGCGGATGTTGTTCTCACGGTTGCCCGACACGGGCGTGTCCACCGTGACCACCAGCGTGCCGAAGCCGGCGCGCTCCACGCGGTCGAGCAGCTTGAGGATGCGTTCCGGCTCGCCCGGGACGTAGGCCTGGAACCAGGCCGCCGGATTGGCACGCGCGACCTCCTCCATCGGGATCAGCGAGGTGCCGCTCAGGATCATCGGCACATTGGTGGCCGCGGCGGCCTGTGCCTGCACGAGGTCGCCGCGGTAGGCAGACAGCGCGCTGATGCCCATCGGCGCGATGCCGAACGGCGCTGCGTACCGGTGGCCGAGCAAAGGCGTGGCCAGAGTGCGTGCGGCGGTGTCGACCAGAACGCGCGGCACCCATGCGTAGTCCTCGAACGCACTGCGATTGGCTCGCAGCGAGCGGTTCGTCTCGCAACCGCCGGACACGTACGCGAAGATGGGCTTGGGCAAGAAGCGCCGCGCCGCATCCTCGAAGTCATCGAGCGACAGCATGCGACGCAGCGTGCGCGGCAGCTTCTTCGCCGCGTTCGCGCCGGGCGCCGACGAGCTTGGCGCCGCAACGTCGTCCAGGCTTGTCGAGGCGGGCGTCACGGCCTCACTCACACCGGCAGGCCCTTGGCGCGAAGGGTCGCATCGAAGCGCTCGGGGTCGGACTTGCCGGCTTCGTTATCGGCGCGGATCTTCGCTTCCTTGACCAGATGCGCGCGGCTTCGCGCGAGGATGTCGGCGCATTCCGAAGCGGGAATGGCAATGACGCCATCGGCATCGCCGACGATGAGATCGCCAGGCAGTACCGCCATGCCGGCGCAGGAGACCGGGATGTTGATCTCGCCGGGGCCATCCTTGCTCGGGCCGCGATGGGTGTGGCCCTTGGCGAAGATCGGCATGCCCTCCTCCGCCCACTCGCACAGGTCACGGATCGCGCCGTCGATCACCAGACCGCCGAGGCGCTTGAAGACACAGGTGGTGCGGATCAGCCCGCCGACCAGCGCCTGGGACACATCGCCACCGCCGTCGATCACGAGCACGTCGCCGGGCTGCACCATCATCAGCGCCTTGTGGATCATCAGGTTGTCGCCCGGTCGCACGCGCACCGTCACGGCTGGACCGCACAACACCGTGTCGAGCCGCGCGTGGTAGTGGCGCAGGCCGATGGTGCCGATGTTGCGGCTCATCGAATCACCGATCGCCGCGACCGGGATATCGCGGAAGGCCGCCACGAGATCGGCCGACGGCCCCTCGGCACGCGGGTTGATGCGATAGCCGGCGGGCCATTGGACGGTGGGTTCGGTGCTCATGGAATCTCCGGAAGACGATTGAAACTTGGACAGGAAGGGATCAGGAAAAGACCTGCGGATTGACGCAGGCCGACGAATCGACCGGCACGCCCTGCAACCAGCCGAGCACGTTGCGCGCGGCCCCGCTGGCCATGCCGGCCAGTGCAGCCGGCGTGGAGCCGCCTACATGCGGCGTCAACACGACATTCGACAGCGCGGCGAGCGGACTGCCCGCGGGCAGCGGCTCGGTCGCCATGGTGTCGAGCCCGGCGGCGTGAAGCTGGCCGCTCTGCAAGGCAGCGATCAGCGCCGGCTCATCCACCACCTCGCCACGCGCAGTGTTCACAAGGATCGCGCCGCGCCGCATCGCGTTGAACTGCGCCGCGGCGAGCATGTTGCGCGTGTGCTTGTTCAAGGGCACATGCAGGCTGAGCACATCGACCACGGGCAACAGCGCATCGAGCGAAGCCATCAGGCGCACGCCCTCGATGGGGCTCTTTCTGCTCGAAAGCGCCGGATCGAAAGCTGCGACCTCCATGCCGAGCGCCCTGCACACCGTCGCGACGCGCTGGCCAATCTGGCCGAAGCCGACAAGCCCGAGCGTCTTGCCGTGCAGCTCGACGCCGTCCTGCGCGCGCGACCAGCGGCCCGCGTGCAGTTCCCCGTCCATCCAGGCGATGCGCCGTGCGGCCGTGAACATCAGGCCCAGCGTCATCTCAGCCACCGATTGCGCGTTGGCACCCGGCGTCACATACACCGGGATGCCGCGCGACGTGGCGGCATCGACATCGATGTTGCTCACGCCGACGCCGTGCTTGGAAATGACCTTGAGCGTCGGACACGAGGCGATGGCCCGCGCGGAAAGCAGCACCGTGCGCGAGATCACCGCGTCGACGGGCTGCGTCGCCATGATGTGCTCGACCTCTTGGGCGCTGTCCGGGTCCGCGAGATAGAGGACACGCGCGCCTGCCTGCGCTAGCAGATCCGCACCGGCCTTCGCAAGCTTGGGCGCGGTGACCAGGATGGTGGAATTCACTTGTCGTTCTTTCCTGCGCGCGCTCAGTCGAGCTTGATGTTGGCTTCGCGGATCAGCGTGCCCCATTTCTGGTGCTCGCTGCGGATGTAGTCCGCGAACTGCTTCGGCGTGGACTCGGCCGCGGCAGTGCTGCCTTCCACCGCCAGCTTCTCGATCACGTCGGGCCGCTTGAGGATCTTCTGCACTTCGCTGTTGATGCGGTCGACCACTGCCGGCGGCGTGCCGGCCGGCGCGACGAGACCGGTCCAGGTGATCGCGTCGAAGCCCGGGTAGCCCGACTCGGCCACGGTCGGCACCGAAGCCAGTTGCGACACGGTCTTCAATCGCTGCGGCGAGCTGATGGCCAGTGCGCGCACCTTGCCGCCGGCCAGTTGCGGGATCGCGACCGGCGTGTTGGCGAAGTTCAGCTCCACCTGGTTGCCCAGCAGGTCCGTCATCGCCGGGCCCGCTCCCTTGTAGGGCACGTTGAGGATCTTGATGCCCGCGCGACGCTCGAGCATCTCGCCCGCGAGGTGGCCGACCGTGCCATTGCCTGCCAGCCCGATGCGCAGCGACTCCGGCTTGGCCTTCGAGGCGGCGACCACGTCAGCCAGCGTCTTGTACGGCGACGACGCATTCACCAGCAGCACCACCGGCTGCGAGGCGACCTGCGCGATCGGCGCAAAGTCCGTCAGCGGGTCGAAGGGCATCTTGGTGTACAGGGCCGGATTGATCGCGAGGTTCGCGGTCTGCCCGAGGCCCAGGGTGTAGCCATCGGGCGTGGCCTTCGCGACCGCATCGAGCCCGATGTTGCCGCCCGCGCCGGGCCTGTTGTCAATCACGATCGTCCAGCCAGCCTGCGTGGTCAGTTTCTCGGCGAGGAGCCGCGCCACGAAGTCCGTGCCGCCGCCGGGTGGGAAAGGAACGATCAGCTTGATCGGCTTGGAGGGCCAGGCCGTCTGGGCAAAGCTGCCGCAGGCCGCCAATGCAAGGGCGACGCCCGCGATCCAGCGTTGTGAACGATTCATGTGCATGTCTCCTGTTGGTGAGCGAATTCTCAGAATCCTGACTCATTCCGTCCATTCGATAATGTTCATCTTTCGATTCCTCGGAGATATGAATGGACGTGCAACTTCGAGACCTGCGGTATTTCGAGGTCGTGGCCGAGCTGGGGCACATCGGACAGGCCGCCGACAAGATCGGCCGCACCCAGCCGGCATTGACCAAGGCGATCCAGCGGCTGGAGGAAGCCTTCGGCACTGCGCTTTTCGAGCGGCAAGGCCGCGGCATCCGGCTCACGGCGGTCGGCGAAGTGCTGCTGGCACGCGCCCGCGTGCTGCGCGGTGCGACGGAAGAGGCGTTGCGCGAAGTCGGCGATTTCGCCAAGGGCAATGCGGGCCATGTGCGCATCGGCAGTGGGCCCATCGCGGCGGACCACGTGCTGCCCGAAATCTGCAGCATGCTGCTGGCCGAAGCGAGCGAGACCACCATCGACATCACCGTCGCGCCCAGCATCGCCTTGCGCGAGCGGCTGCGCGAGGGTGCGATCGACCTGCTGATCGGCCTCATGCCCCAGCACGATGACGACTTCGTGGCCCACTCGATCGTGGAAGACGTCGTCGTGGTCGCGACCAGCCCGGATCACCCGGTCTTCCAGCTACCGAAGATCACGATGGAGTCGCTTCTCGAATGGCGCTGGGTGCTGCCGGTGAACTCGATCGTCAGCCGGCAATGGCTCGATGCGGCCTTCCGCTCGCGAGGCCTGCCGACGCCGAGGGCGCAGATCGACGCCAATTCGATCCCGCTGCTGCCGAGACTGATCGCGCGCACCCACCTGCTGAGCTTTCTTTCGCGGCACACCCTGAACGCGAGCGGCGCCGCGAGTGCATTGCGTGAAGTGCCGCTGAAAGAGACGACCCTGCGACGCCACCTGGGCGTCACCTATCGCAAGGAAGGCTATCTGTCGCCTGCCGCGCAGCGGCTCGTGGCCTTGCTGCGTACGCGCGGCAAGCGGCTCTATACGTCAGCGCTGGCGTGACGGCGCGGCGTTGGGCTTCGCGAGCATCCACGCAGCGGCGGTGGTGGCGAGGATCTTTGCGATCGGCGTGACTTGCATCTGAACTGAGGAACACATGAGTTCCCGCGAATCTACCGGCCGCATATGGCAGTGCCGTGACGGACCTTGCCCCAGGCCATGTCGCACAAGCGCCTCATCGTTCCGCCGACAGGCGCCGTCCGGGCCGACAGCCACATTGGAAGGGCTGCGCAGCCATCAGGCTGCGAATCGAAAGGAACGACGATGAAGAAGGAAAGCCCGCCCGCAAAGCCCGCCAAGACCGACGCGCCGGAAAAACCTGTGGACAAGACGCCGCCGAAGGTGCCCGACGCCGACATCGAGTACGAAGACACCACCCATGACGACGACAACGTCCAGCAGTCCGGCCGCAGCGACACCAGCGTGCCGCCCGACACGAAATAGCACCCCGCCGCCCTGATTCATTTCCAAATTGAATCGCAGCATGTCGCGATTCAATTTGACGCTGCACCGGCGGTTTCTGAACACTCGCCGGATGCAGGAACAACGAATTGCCTTCTACAAGGGACCGGCCGGCGGCTGGGGCGCACTGCGCAGCGTGACCAACGCGCTGCTCAAGCAGGACATCCCCATCAAGGGCGCGCGGACGATGCTTTCGGCCAACCAGCCCGACGGCTTCGACTGCCCTGGTTGTGCCTGGCCGGACCGCAATCACAAGTCCAGCTTCGAATTCTGCGAGAACGGGGTGAAAGCGGTCGCGGCCGAAGCCACCGCACGCCGCGCGGGCCCCGACCTCTTCGACCGCCACACCGTTGCCGAGCTGGCGAAGCAAAGCGACTTCTGGCTCGAAGACCAGGGCCGGCTGACGCACCCGATGGTGTATGACGCCGCAAGCGACAAATACCGCCCCATCGAATGGGACGACGCCTTTGCGCTGATCGCGCGCCATCTGGGCGCGCTGCCCGATCCGAATCAGGCGATCTTCTACACCTCGGGCCGTGCGAGCAACGAAGCCGCCTTCCTGTACCAGCTCTTCGTGCGCGAGTACGGCACCAACAATTTCCCGGACTGCTCGAACATGTGCCACGAGCCCAGCGGCAGCGGCATGCGTCCGCAGATCGGCGTGGGCAAGGGCACCGTCACGCTCGACGATTTCGAGAAGGCCGACGCGATCTTCATCTTCGGCCAGAACCCCGGCACCAACCATCCGCGCATGCTCGGCGAGCTGCGCGCCGCCCACCGCCGCGGCGCGAAGATCGTGAGCTTCAACCCACTGCGCGAGCGGGGGCTCGAACGCTTCGCCGACCCGCAGGACAAGCTCGAGATGGCGACCATGGGTTCCACGCCCATCAGCACGCACTACTTCCAGCTTCGCGTGGGTGGCGACTTCGCGGTGGTCAAGGGGATGATGAAACACCTCGTCGAGCGCGAAGACGCGGGCGATGCAGTGCTCGACCGCGCCTTCATCGCAGAACACACGACTGGCTTTGACGCGCTAGCCGCCGACCTCCGCGCCGAATCGTGGTCGCTGCTGGAGCGCGAATCGGGCCTGACCGAAGCGCAGATCCGCGCCGCGGCCGATGTGTACCGCAACTCAAAGAGCACGATCGTCTGCTGGGGCATGGGCATCACGCAGCACGTGCACGCGGTCGCGACGATCCAGATGCTGGTCAACCTGCTGCTCATGCGCGGCAACATCGGCCGCGAAGGCGCAGGCCCCTGCCCGGTTCGCGGCCACAGCAACGTGCAGGGCGACCGCACGATGGGCATCTGGGAAAAGCCGCCCGCCGCATTGCTCGACCGCCTGGGCGCGGTGTTCGGCTTCGAACCGCCGCGCAACAACGGCTTCGATACGGTCGAGTCCATCCGCGCGATGCTGGACGGCAAGGGCAAGGTTTTCTTCGCGCTCGGCGGCAACTTCGCCGCCGCCACGCCAGACACGCCGACCACCTGGAAGGCGCTCCAGAGGTGCGACCTCACGGTGCATGTGACGACCAAGCTCAACCGCAGCCATGTGGTCCATGGACGCGAGGCGCTGATCCTCCCCTGCCTCGGCCGTACCGAGATCGACATGCAGGCCAACGGCCCGCAAGGCGTGACGGTCGAGGACTCCATGGGCATGGTGCACATCTCGGGCGGCATCAACCCGCCGGCGTCGGAGCACCTGCTGTCGGAGCCCGCCATCGTCGCGCGGCTCGCGGCCGCAACCATCGCTCACCGCAGCAAGACAACATGGCTCTGGCTGATCGAGGACTACAGCCGCATCCGCGACCGCATCGAAGCGGTGTTCGACGACTTCCACGAGTTCAACAGCCGCGTGGCCGTGCCCGGCGGCTTCCGCCTGCGCAACGCGGCCAGCGAGCGCGTCTGGGAGACGTCCACGCGCAAGGCGAACTTCGCCACGCATGCCGTGCCGCAGGACACGCCTTCGCACCTTGCGCGGGCGCGCGTTCGCGATGCAGTCGTCTTCACGCTGCTGACCACGCGCTCGCACGACCAGTACAACACCACGATCTACGGAATGGACGACCGCTATCGCGGCGTCTTCGGCCAGCGCCGCGTGGTGTTCATCCACAAGGACGACATCCGCGCGCTGGGCTTCAAGGACGGCGACTGGGTCGACATCCGTACCGTGTGGGACGACGGCGAAGAGCGGCGCGCGGACCGCTTCCGTCTCGTCGCCTACGACATTCCGCGCGGCAATCTCGCGGCCTACTACCCGGAGACCAATCCGCTGGTGCCGCTCGATGCGGTCGCGCGCAACGCCGGTACGCCGGCTTCCAAGTCGATCCCCGTGATCCTCAGCTTGCACGAACTCGCGCCGGAACCCGAGGCCATCGCCGAAGAGGTGACGGCTTGAGCGCGCTCATCGACGACATGCTGCTGACGCAGCCTGCACCACCGTTGTCGCGGCATACGGTGCAGGTGGTTGGTGAAGCAGACTCGCCCGCAACCGGCCGCTTCTGCGACGACACGCTGGCGGCGGAAGTACCGGTCGCCTTGGTATTCAACGGCATCTCGCACGCAGTGATGATGGCCACGCCGGTCGATCTGGAATCCTTCGCGCTCGGCTTTGCGCTGAGCGAAGGGATCATCGATCACGTGCGCGATTGCCGCGACATCGAGATCCGCGTCGTCGATGCGGCGGACGCCGGGCTTCCGGAAGGCCTCGACGGCATCGAAGTGCACCTCGACATCTCGCCCCGTTGCTTCGAGCGCCTCAAGGGCCGTCGACGCAGCATGGCCGGCCGAACGGGTTGCGGCGTCTGCGGCGTCGAGAGCTTCGCGGCGCTCGATCTCGCGCCTTCTCCAGTCTCACGGCGCCCATGGATCGATCGCGTCGATCTGCCGACGGTCCTCCGAGCCTTCGCTGCCTTGCCGGCGCGCCAGGTGCTCAACGCGGAGGCCGGAGCGATCCATGCCGCCGGCTGGTCGACGCTCAACGGCGAACTCACCGATGTGCTCGAAGACGTCGGCCGCCACAACGCGCTCGACAAGCTGCTCGGCACGCTTGCCCGCGCCGGCCGCTTGAGCGAGCCCGGCTTCGTCGTGATGTCGAGCCGCGCGAGCCACGAACTGGTGCGCAAGTGCGCCCGCGTCGGCATCGCCGCGCTGGCGACCATCTCCGCGCCGACCGCGACCGGCGTGCAGGTGGCGGAGCTCTCCGGGCTGCGCCTGTGGGGCCTGTGCCGTGCGCCGCGCGGCGTGCTCTACGCGCCCGGCGGCTGAGCTTGGCGGTAACGCCTCCTCGCGCACAGGCGTACAAGGCTTCGTCCGACAAACGGCTGGAGAGCCCTGCGTCAAACCTACCTTCTGCGAATTTCCGCAGCCACGGTGGAGTGCGTGATGAGCGCCATGGAAACTTCAGCAGCAGAAACACGCGGCGGCTACCGGCGCTTTTTCGCCTGGACCGCCGCCATCTCGCTGCTTCTCATGCTTGCGATGATCGCCCTGGAAGTTGTCTTTCCCCAGGGCATCAGAATTTCTCCGCAGCCGTCGTCCATCCTGGCCGACGCGCTCGGGACCCATGCGGGGACGATGGAGGTCGACATCTACGACTTCCAGCTCCTGGTCATGGTCGTCTCGCTGGTGGCCTGCGTGGCCTCGATCGTCGGGCTGCTCGTCGTGGCCCTTGTCGATTCGATCGAGTCACGCAAGGTGCGCCGCCGGCGCGCGATCGAAGCACGCCTGCGGCATCCCACGGCCTGGAACACCAAGGAAAGCGTCCCGGCGCGGCGGAGGCCACCGCGCAACGCCCGGCTGAGCGCGCTACGAGAAGCGGTGCACGAACTCGAATAGATCCCGCTCAGCGCAGGTCTGCTCCTTGCCGCCGGGGAGCTGCACGAACGCTTCCAGCCCCTTCTGCCAGAACCCATCGCAGCAAGTGCCCAGCGGCTGGCATGCATCACAGAGTCCTTTCCGGCTTCGCGCCGACGATCCACAATCGACGCCCGCACCCACGGGATCGGCGGGCCATCATATTCGGGGACTTCATGACACTGACGATTGCACAAAAGCGCGCGGCCTTCCGCGCCCTTCATGAGCAGGGTTGTTTCATCCTGCCCAATCCGTGGGATGTCGGCAGCGCGCGGTTCCTGCAGAGCCAGGGCTTCAAGGCGCTTGCGACGACGAGTTCGGGCCACGCATGGTCGCAGGGCCGACGCGACGGCGGGGAAACGCGCGAGGCGGTTCTCGCACATCTGCGCCAGATGGTCACCGCGACCGACCTGCCGGTCAACGCCGACTTCGAGAACGGCTTCGCGCGCGATCCGCAGGGCGTCGCGCAAAGCGTGCGCATGGCGATCGACACCGGCGTCGCGGGCCTGTCGATCGAGGACTCCACCGGCGATCCGGCGGCACCGCTCTTCGATATCGACGTCGCGGTCGCACGTTTGCGCGCGGCGCGTGGGGCCATCGACCAGGAAGGCGGCGACACGCTGCTCGTCGGCCGCGCCGAGAACTTCTTTGCCGGCCGTCCCGATCTCGATGATGCGATTCGCAGGCTCAAGGCCTATGCCGAGGCGGGCGCGGATTGCCTCTACGCGCCGGGCATCCGTACGCGCGAGCAGATCGCGGCGGTGGTCGCCGCGGTCGCGCCCAAGCCGGTCAACCTCCTCGTCGGCGGGACCAGCGAGCTCACGCTCACGGACATCGAGGCGCTCGGCGTGCGGCGCGTGAGCGTCGGCGGCGCACTTGCGCGCGCGGCATGGGGCGGCTTCATGCGCGCCACCCGCACGCTGGCCGAGGGCCGCTTCGACGGCTTCGCCGATGCGGCCTCGGGCACGGAACTCAACGACCTCTTCCGCTAGGCTCAGTCGAGCCGGATGTTCGCGTCCTTGACGATCTTTGCCCAGCGCGGCGCATCGCTCGGTGCCGCACCCTTGTACGGCACATGGGTGGCAACGCGTGCACCGAACCGTGGCATCTCGCGACCGCGCTGCTGGGCGAGGTGCTCTACGAGCAGAACGAGCCCGGCCGCGCACTGGCTCGCCGGCCGCTGACTGGAAGGCGCTCCCAACAAGAAGATCGCGCGCACGCTCGGACTTTCGCCGCAAACCGTGAAGTGGCACCCGAAGAGCATCTACGGAAGGCTCGGCGTGAGCGGCCGCGATGAAGCAGTGGCAAGGGTGCGGGACTTGACGCTCTAGCAGCCGTGAAATAGTTCACCGTTCCCCGGCACCCCCGCCGGCGACATGTCAAATGACGTACCAAAGTACTATTTGATCGCCGAAAAATGGGGGCATGCATGACGAACAAGACACCCCTTGGGATCAACGCACATCCTTTGCGCCGATCCGCAGCGCGCCCCCGCAGAACGAGGAACGCATGTGGCTGAAAGTCGCGGTCATCCTCACGGTGATGCTTGTATCGGCCCTGTCGCTTCTTCGCGTGGCCGGCCTGATTGCGTGACCTTCCGGCCATGCCGACCGACCCCATGCCGGCTGCCACCACGCCGCCAAAGCTTCGCCTCAACGACTCCCAGTGGGAGAAGTTGCAGAGCCTGGCCAACGACGGGGAAAGCACCGTCGTCGCCGATCCACCCGCGGGACACAGTCCCCGCCTTATTTCCAATGGGCTGGTGGCAACGGACAGTACCGGCTGCGAGTACCTCACGATCCTCGGAGCGATGCGCCTGAGCCAGGGGCGCTAGGCCCTACCCCCGTCGCGGAGGACCATTTCCGCCCTCGGGGCGGCGCGTTCTGCCGGTCAACGCCAAAGACTGCGCGACGGTGAAGATCGTAGGCCGCGATATCCGCGTGGGCGTGAGCCCCGAGATCATCGCGTCGCACGCGCAGCGCTGCCCGCTGGGCCGCCCGGGCACCACCGAGGAAGCCGCGGGCGCGGTGTACCTGTTCTGCTCGCCCGAGTCGAACTACATCACCGGCCAGACCGTCGCGGTCTCGGGCACGCCGCAGCAAGAACGCTCAGGGAGATTGCAGGCGCTTGAGCAGTTCCAGCGTCGGGAAACCATCGGCGACGAGGCCGGCGCTGCGCTGGTAGTTGCGCACGGCGCTGCGGGTCGCCGGCCCCAGAAGGCCGTCGGGCTCGCCGCTGGAAAAGCCTTGCTGGTTCAGCGCCGCCTGAAGGTCGCGCACCTGGCTTCGCGTGAGCGGTGTCAGGTCGCGCGGCCACTGCGCCTGCACGCCGGAGCCACCTTCGAGGCGCTGCGACAGCAGGCTCACGGCGAGCGCATAGCTGTCCGAGTTGTTGTAGCGAAGGATGGACCGGTAGTTGGGGCCGACCAGAAAGGCCGGACCGCGAGATCCCGCCGGCAGCAGGATCGCGCCGTCGGCGAAATCGGGCAGCGGCCGGCCGTCCATGGAGCGCACGCCCAAGGCTGCCCATTGGCTGCTCGGTTGCCGAATGCTCGAATCCGCACGGCTGTAGTCGAAGCCCGAGGGCAACTGCACTTCCGCGCCCCAGGGCTGCCCGCGCTGCCAGCCCGAACTGGCCAGGAAGTTCGCGGTCGACGCCATCACGTCGGGCATGCTGCCCCAGATGTCCCGCTTGCCATCGCCATCGGCGTCCACCGCATAGCGCAGGAAGTTCGACGGCAGGAACTGCGTCTGTCCCATCGCGCCGGCCCAGGAGCCGATCATGTGCGCGTGGTCGATGTCGCCGTTCTCGATGATCTTGAGCGCCGAGCGCAGCTCGCCGCGGGCCCAGTCGCGTCGGCGACCTTCATAGGCCAGCGTGGCGAGCGCATCGATGGCCGGCGTGTTGCCGAAGTTGCCGCCGTAGTTGCTCTCGATGCCCCAGATCGCCACGATGATGCTCGACGGCACGCCGTATCGCGCCGATGCGGCATCGGCTGCCGCACGGATCTGCACGAGCTTCTCCTGGCCGGTCGCAACGCGCTGCGCCGAAACGGCGGTGTCGAGGTAGTCCCATACGGGCCGGACGAATTCGGGCTGCGAGCGATCGAGCTCGATCACGCGCGGCAGGTACTGCACGTTGTCGAAGGCATCGCGCAGCGCGGCCTCGCCGACACCGGCCGCGCGCATCTCGGCGCGAAAGTCCTTGACCCACTGGGCGAAGCCCTGTTCGGGCCCGGGCTGGTTCTGGACGGCTGTGGGCTGTGGCCGAGCCGGCGGCGACGACGGCTGGACGGGCGTCGCAGGCGTCGGGGGCGTCGCAGGGGCAACAGACGGCTGCCGAGTGGCGCAGCCCGCGAGGACGGTGATCGCCAAAACGGACGCAGTGCGCCGCGCCCGCAAAAGCAATGAGGCATTGATTCTCTGCATCCTGCGCATTCTCTCGCGACGCGCACGCCCCCCACTACGAGTGGGCCCCGGTGCCGATGAGCGCACCGTGCTCGGCCCGAAGGCCCGGGCTTTTTCATCCCTCCTGCCGTGGTCGACAACCCGCCCGACGATGCGCGCGTGGTGGTCGAGGAACCCTTCGGCTCCCTCGTGCCGCTCTTGCGATTCAGCGAGGTGGACGAGGTCGTGCGCCGCGCGAATGCCTCCGAATTCGGCCTCGGCGGCTCGGTCTGGTCGGCGGATGTCGAGCAGGCGAAAGCCATCGAAAACGGCGCCGAAGGGCTTCTCGAATTCACCGCAATCCAGACAATGGTGGCCTGACGGTCGCCATCCTCCCCACTCACCAGCGCTCACCATGCAAATGAAATCCAAGGCTGTCGTGTTCCGCGCGGACGGCGTCACCGTCCATGTCGAGGACATCGTCGTCGATCCGCCCGGGCCGAACGAAGTCATGATCCGTCTCGCCGCCTGCGGCGTGTGCCACAGCGATCTTTCCGTCACCAACGGCACCTTGCCGCTGCAACCGCCGATGATCCTCGGGCACGAAGGCGCAGGGGTGGTCACGCAGGTCGGCGCGGGCGTGACCGACCTGAAGGTCGGCGACCACGTCATCAGCAGCTTCGTCAACACCTGCGGCCGTTGCCGCTACTGCACCACCGGGCGCCCCAACCTCTGCGATGTCGGCAACACCACGCCCTGGAGCCTGCCAGGCGGCCATACGCGCACGCACGATGCGTCCGGACAGCCGCTCAACATCATGGGCGGCTGCGGCGTGATGGCCGAGTACGCGACGCTGCATGAGAACAACGTCGTAAAGATCGCGCCCGATGCGCCGCTCGACCGCTGCGCGCTGATCGGGTGCGGCGTGATGACCGGCTGGGGCGCTGCCTGCAACACCGCGAAGGTGGAGCCCGCATCCATCTGCGTGGTGTTCGGCGCGGGCGGCGTGGGCCTCAGCGCCATCCAGGGCTGCCAGAACGCGGGTGCCTCGATGATCGTCGCCGTCGACATGCTCGCGAGCAAGCTGGAGATGGCGAAACTCTTCGGCGCCACGCATGTGGTCGATGCCTCGAAGTCCGAGAACCTCGTGAAGGAACTGCGCAAGCTGACCGGCGGCGGCGCCGACTACGCCTTCGAATGCGTGGGCCACGGCGAGATCGTCGCGCAGGCCTATGGCTGCCTGCGCAAGGGCGGCACCGCGGTCGTGGTGGGGCTCGCCGGACCGGCGGACCTCACCAGCCTGCGCACCGCGAGCTTCGCGCTCGAAGAGAAGGCGATCAAGGGCAGCTACTACGGCTCGACCCGGCCGCGCCACGACTTCCCGCGGCTCGTCTCGCTCTACCAGGGCGGCAAGCTCAAGCTCGACGAACTCATCACGCGGCGCTACCGCATCGACGAAGCGCCTCAGGCCTTCGAGGACCTCGCGCAGGGCCGCAACGCGCGCGGCGTGATCGTGTTCGACTGAAGGGGCCGCTCAGGCGCCTCGGGCCGCAAGACGCGCCTTCACGGCGCCTACCAGCGGCTCGATGCACGACGGAGGGAACGGCGACACGCTGCTGACGTTGATCTCGCAGAGCACGTAGCGGTCGCCCTGCCCGGCCGCCGGCTCGCCGAACATGAAGTCGCAGTCCCATAGCAACGGCAATTGGTCGCGGGTCAACCCGACGCGCTCTCGCAGCTGGTCGACCCATTGCGTTTCGAGCAGGTGCTTCAACGTCTGGAACTGCGGCAGATCCGCGTCGTGATAGAGCCTGGGGCCGGGCACCGGTGCCGGCTCTCCTGACTGCACCGGGTACAGGGCATTGATCGCCTGGTGGCCGAAGCCTGCCACGCGGTCCTCGACGAGATAGGCGCGCACCATGCCGTCGACCAGACGCGGTTGCCACGCCTGGTCGATCATGTGTCCGCCGTTGACGGGCTCGAAGTACGGCGCCATGCGCTGCAGCAGTGCCGGAAGATCGATCCGCTCCTCCTCGCTCCCGCGCTGCGCATGGCGTACGCGCAGCAGCGGCGAGCCTTCGACCCGCTCGACGGCCCACACACCAATGCCGCTGTGCCCCCGGTACTGCTTGAGCACCCGCGGCCCGGCGCGCAAGCGATCGGGCAACGCGGCGGCGAGCTGTTCGAGGCTCTCCACGCGGACCACGTCGCTGCCGAATGCGAGATCGCGCACGTCGACCAGGACGTCCTTGGTGCCCAATCGCAGGATCGTGTCCGGATGCGCGCTGACCAGAACGCCTGCCCGCGCCACGTCACGCAGGACGAGATCGAGCCTGTCACGCCGCCGGCCACCCTCGATCGGGTTGCACCAGACGAGCACGGCGTCGACGCGCCGTAGCTGCGCGGCAACCTCGTCGGCGAAGTCATCGTTGTAGATGGCCGGCTGCGCCGCCACGCCAGCAGCCGCAAAGGATTCAAACAGCGCAGCGAAGCGGCTTTCGGCAGGATCGCTGCGGTCGCGCGCGGCACGGTCGCCCGGGTAGAGCAAGGCCGCGGACATCGGCCGCGGGGTCAGCATGCCGCGCATTCGCGAGATCTGAGTGTCCATGGCGACTCCTCCACGTCACGTCCAGCTAGCAGCCGCGAGTGGTGAGGCAACCCGATCCCAGTTCACGTTCTGCAAGAACGCATCGATGTGCTTCGTGGCAGCGGCCCCGTAGTCCATCTGGTATGGGCGAACCTGTGCGCAGCAGATGCTCGCGCTTGAGTTCGTTGTAGACGTAGGGTGGGAACTCGCGGCGTGAATGAATGGTCTCTGCATGCATTTCCGGCTCCTCATGGATCGATGTCACGGGTGCGCGGCCAGCGGATAAAGCACCAGGCCTGCAAGCGCGGCGACAACAACCACGACAGGCTCCGGCACCTTCTTGAAGCGCCACAGGACACCAACGGTGATCAGTGCGAGGGCGGCCGTTGGGAGATTGGTGATCGACCGCTGGCCGATGACGATTGCCGCTCCCGAGATCGCCCCGATGGCCGCGGCTGTCACCCCGTCGACGAAGGCCACGATGCCGGGGCGCTTGCCGTGCTTCTTGAAGTACGGTGCAGGCAGGATGGTGAAGAGGTAGCACGGGATGAAAGTACCCGCCGCTGCGACCACTGCACCCCAGAAGCCGGAAACAAGGAAGCCGATGAACCCGGTCGTGATGACGACGGGCCCGGGCGTGATCATCGCGACGGCCACGGCATCAACGAACTGCCGATCCGTCAGCCAGTGGTGCTCCTGGACGACGCCGCCATAGAGGAACGGCACGATCGCCAGGCCGCTTCCGAACACGAAGCTACCGGCATACGCGAAGAACGCAGCGATCTGTCCAAGCTTGTGCCAGTCCAGTGCGTCGATCGCGAGGAAGGCCGCGAGAGGCGCGGCGAAGCTGTTCACGGTGCCGCCCGACAGGAACTTCGGCGGCGCCCGCCAGAGCCATACGAGGACGCCGGCACCGAGGAAGATCCACACGATCTCGGACTTGGTGATGACCGTGACCGCCGCGCTCACCAGGAAGATGGCCCACAGCAGCTTGTCCTTGCCGATGTTCTTCGTCGTGAGCTTGTAGGCGCTCATCGCGATGATCCCGATCACCGCGGCACCGACACCGTAGAACACGGCCTGCATCCACCCGATGCCGCCATAGGCCCTGTAGACCGCTCCGATGGCGACGACCATCACGAACGACGGCAGGACGAACGCCAGGCCGACCAGCGTCGCACCATGCAAGCGGTGGTGCACGTAGCCAAGGTAGATCGCGAGCTGCGCGGCGAGCGGGCCGGGCATCAGCTGCGCCAGGGCCATGCCCTCCTTGTATTCGCCTTCCGAGATCCAGCGCCGTCTTTCGACCAGATCACGGTACATGTAGCCGACCAGCGCGACGGGTCCACCAAAGCCCCAAGTGCCCAGGGCGAGCATGTAGCGCACGAGTTGCCACATCGAATAGCCGGGCTGCGAAGGCGTGCGTTCGATCGTTTCGTTGATCTCAGTCATCGCGTTTCCGGCTTCTCGTTGTTTCCGCCGTTTCGCTGCGCTTCTCGCTGGAAGTGCGCATAGATCGAATCAAGCACCTTGCTCATCTCGGCCAGCAGTTCGTCGTCGTCAGCCAGCCTCTCGCGCGCGCCCGCCATCACGGCTTCGAAGCCCTTAGCTTCTGGCACGGGCTCGCCGCCCACATCCAGCGCATGGACCATGGACCCGAGGCGCACGAGTGCCGCATCGACCTCGAGACCGAAACTTGCCAGCAGCGTTTCGAAGGTGACCCGATCGCCCACGTGCGTGAAGGCTGCGCCGTCGAAGTCAAAACCGAGTGCCCGCTTCGGACAGTCCGAAGGTCTGGCCAGCCACTGGAATCGGGCGTCCTGGTCGATGAAGCGGCGGATGAGCCATGCGCTTGCGACGCGATCGACCCAAAGGCGGCGTCGCGTGGCCCACACGCGGCCCTGGTAGTCGCCGATGTCGAGGCGTGGAATGCGGCCGTCCGTCTCGTGTGGCTCGTCGGGTGAGAGCCGTGCCTCGATGCGCTTGCTGAAGTCGGTCCACGCCGCTTCCGCTTCGGCGCTTGCGTCGCCCGGGAAGAAGTCGATGGCTCGCACAGCATCGAATTCGCGCTGGAGCCTGCGTTGCAGGCGTGCGAGCTCCGGAGGCCCCAAGGCAGCCAACCCGGCATTGGCCTCCTTCCAGCTCTTGCGCAGTTGCGCAAAGTCCTCGCTCCGATCGAACAACTGGCGGTAGGCCATTGCGTCCTCTTCGGAGCGAGGCTGGACAGACATCAGCCAGGCGCTACCGCCTTCGCGCAAGCACTCATCGCCGAGTTCCTGCAACGCCTGCTCGTGCTCGGATCGCGCCGGGAGCAGATGCGCCCCGTCTCGCAATGCCGCGCATCCAAGGCCCTTGAGTCCTCGCCAGACGCGCATCCGCGCCGTCGCACTCGAAGTCGGCAAGGAGACGATGAGCAATAACCACGACGGGTCCGTTAGCTTCATGTAGATAATCCTACAACAATGTAGACTCCATTACATGATTGCGACCCTGGTGTTTTCAGGGAGGCAGCGAGACTCCTCGCGTTCGACGCCTCGATGGCTGGGCGTAGGCGCCTTGGTTGCGCTGGTTGGGTGGCTGTTGGGCGGAGTCGTTCAGGGGGCCACAGCCCAATCGATGAGGCTCGCTCGCCGCATCGAGTTGCCCCTGGTGACAGGACGCATCGACCACATGGCCATCGACCTTGAAGGCCAGCGACTACTTGTCGCGGCCCTGGGATCCGGTTCGCTGGAAATCGTCGACCTGCGCGAAGGCAGGCGTGCCGGCCGGATCACATCACTGCACGAACCCCAGGGCGTGCTCTACCTGGGGCACCTCGGACGGCTTCTGGTTGCGAATGGCGGCAGCGGAGGTGTGCAGGCCTTCAGCGACGACAAATCGCCGGTCGCGACCCAGGCTTCGCTCGACGATGCAGACAACCTGCGCCTGGACCCGCTCAACGGCGACGTGTACGTGGGTGCCGGCAAGGCGCTGGTCGCGCTTGATCCAGCCACCTTGCGGATCCTTCGCAGTATCAGACTTGCAGCGCACCCCGAGTCGTTCCAGATCGAGCACTCGGGTAGGAGGATCTACGTGAACGTCCCCAACGCTGGCCACGTTGCCGTGGTCGATCGCGAGAGCGGCACAGTCATTGCGACCTGGCCAATCGAGACGGCCACACGGAACTTTCCGATGGCGCTCGATGAGAGCGGGCATCAATTGTTCGTCGCGACCCGATCACCCGCGCGGCTCGTCGTCTTTGACACTCAAGCCGGCAACGAGGTCGCCCGAGTTCCTACGTGTAGGGATGCGGATGACTTGTTTTTCGACGATGCGCGGCAGCAGCTCTACGTGGTATGTGGCGAGGGAGTGATCGACGTTATTCACCGGGACGCTGGGCGCCTCGCACTGACGAAACGAGTGCCTACCGCGTCAGGCGCCCGGACCGGTCTGTTCGTCCCGACCCTCTCTGCCCTCTTCATCGCCGTCCCAGCGGGTGTTTCATCAGTTGCGGAAGTTCGTGTCTACTCGGTTCCGTAGCACCGCAAAGATCCATCAAGACACTCCCAATGATCAACCGACCCGCCTTCCGCGGCGGCCTCCTCGCCCTGCTAGCAGCGACGCTCTTCGGCGTCAGCACACCGTTTGTCCAGCGTGCCGGCGCGGGGCTCGGGCCGTTCTCAACCGCGACCCTGCTCTATGCCGGCGCCGCCGTCATCGGCGCGCTCCTGCGCCAGCCGGTCGAGCGAGAGGCATCCGTTCGTCGCGGCGATCTCGGCCGGCTGGCGCTCATGGCGCTCTTCGGCGCGGGGATCGGGCCGGTTGCGCTCGCATGGGGCCTGCAGCACACGAGCGGCACCAGCGCTTCGCTCATGCTGGCGCTCGAGGCGCTGTTCACCGCCGTGCTCGCCCGTCTGCTCTACCGCGAGGTGATGGATCGCCGCGTTTGGACGGCAATGCTCTTGCTGCTCGCAGGCGGCATCGCGCTCGTATTCGATCGAGGGTTGGCCGGCGGAACGCAAGGGCTCGGCCTGCTCGCAGTGCTCGGGGCCACCGCTGCCTGGGGCGTCGACAACGCGCTGTCGCGCCCGCTGGCCGAACGCGACCCCGGGCAAGTGGTGTTCGGCAAGTCCCTGCTGGGCGCAACGATCACCGCCACGCTCGCGTTTGCATCCGGCGAGCCGCTGCCGGGCTGGAGTGCAGCGCTCGGGCTGCTGGCCATCGGCGCGAGCGGCTACGGTCTGAGTCTGCGGCTCTACCTGCTCGCGCAGCGCGCGTTCGGCGCAGCACGCACGGGCTCGGTCTTCGCGTTTGCGCCTTTCATCGGTGCCGTTGGTGCGATTGCACTCGGCGACCGGTCGCTCAGCACCGGCATGGCCATTGGCGGCTTGCTGATGCTTTCAGGCGTCGTGCTGCATCTGGCGGAGTCGCATGGCCACGAACACGATCACCACGAACTCGAGCACGAACATGCGCACTCGCATGACGACGGGCACCACACGCACACCCACGACCCGATGCCCACGGGCCCGCACAGCCATCCGCATCGTCACGGGCCCCTGAGGCATTCGCATCCGCATGTGCCGGATGCTCATCACACCCACGAGCATCCGTAGGACCCCTACCAAAGCCGCGCCAGAGGCAGCACGACGCCGGTGAACAGCGACGTTGCCATGGGTCTTGGCCGGAACGAGCGCGCGATACCCACGTCGAACGTCAGCCGCCGGGTCGGGCTGTACGTGACGGCCGCAAGAAGCTGCAAGCCGTTGTCGGCCCCGTTGCGGTGGGTGCCGGACACTTCCCCGGTCAGTTCCCAAGGCCCCGACCACAAGGTCGAGAACGAAGCCGAGGCGCCGATCTGCGTGTGCGAGCTGCCGGGATCGGCCTGCCCCAGTTGCGTCGCGTTGAGGTTGGCGTCCATGTGCACCGGCCCGAGGTTGCGGCTGAAGATCGTATTGATCGTGTAGTCGGTCTTGCCGCTGCCGATCACGTCGTTGGCGGTCGGCAGCTTGACATCGAACTCCATGCCGAACGCGGTTGCATCGTCGACGATCCACGCCCGCTTCAAGGTCAGGGTGGTGTCGCCCACGCCTTGCGAACGGCCGAGGTCGCCGTTCTGCCAGACGTACGCTTCCCCACCGACGAGCACGCCCCACTTGTCGTTGAAGGCCAGCTTGAGAAGATAAGGCGCGCTGTTGCGCAAGGACTGACCGTCGCTCCTGCGCTGGCCGCCGAGTTCGAGTTCGAGCTGCCCGGGTGCGGGCAACTGCGCAGGGCTCGAGACGGAGGGGCGATACGGGGTGATGGGCGGTCCGGCGTCGTCGGCATCGGCGGCCTGTGCGACCCCGGAGAACGCCATCGAACTCAGGGCGAGTCCCGCGAAGCGAGCAGTCAGGGAGCGGAGCTGGAGTTGCACGCTGGAGTTCCATCGACCGTTGGAGCGAGCACCGATTGTGTCCCTCCCAGGCCGCACGCGGTGCGACTCGACACGGGGGGATGCGAGCCCTATAGTCGCTTTCCTCCTGGGCCGCGACAGCACCCGGAAGAGCCGCTGCCACCAGTGGCGCAGGAGATCTCGACAGTGCCAATCCACAACGAAGGAGACGCAATGAAAAAGTCGATTCTCATGGTCGCAGGCACCCTGCTCGCCGCCCTCCTCGCCGCCACGCCGGCAATAGCCCAGAAGAAGACGCTGGCCGTCGTCGTGAAGGGCCTGGACAACCCCTTCTTCACCGTGCTCGGCGACGGCTGTGCGCTCTGGAACAAGGAGAACGCCAGCTCCGAGTACACCTGCCTCTACACCGGCCCGGCTTCCAGCGCCGACGAGGCAGGCGAAGTCCAGATCGTCGAAGACCTCATCAACAAGGGTGTCGCCGGCATCGCGATCTCGCCGTCGAACGCGCCGGCCATGGCGACGATGCTCAAGGCCAAGGCCCCGAAGATGCCGATCATGACGATCGACGCCGACCTCGCGGCCTCGGATCGTGCGCTGCGCAAGACCTATCTCGGCACCAACAACTACGACATGGGCGTGCTGATGGCCAAGCACCTGAAGGAACTCAATCCCAAGGGCGGCACGGTCTGCATGCAGCTGGGCAACGTCGCCGCCGACAACATCAACGCGCGCGCGGCGGGCTTCCGCGACACCGTCAGCGGCAAGAAGGGCATCGACCGGCTCAAGGGCGAAGGCGGCTGGACGGAGATCGCCGGCTGCCCGCTCTTCACCAATGACCAGATCGACCTGGCGAACCAGCAGATGTCGGATGTGTTCACCAAGAACCCGAAGCTCAATGCCTTCATCCTGGTGGGCGGGTGGGCGCAGTTCGGCCCGCAGGCCTATGCGCAGGTGACGGACCAGGTGATGCCCAAGCTGAAGTCCAAGGAGTTGATCATCATCGCGGGCGACACCTTGCCGCCGCAGCTCGATGCACTGAAGGCCGGCCGGAGCCATGCGCAGATCGGCCAGCGCCCGTTCGAGATGGGCCACCGCGCGCCGGTCGTGCTGATCGATCTGATCAACGGCAAGCAGGTCGCGGACCCGCTCTACACGGGCCTCGACGAATGCGTGCCGACCAACCTGGACAAGTGCCCGGCGAAGTGACATCCGTGCTGGAGCTCTCGCGGATCTCCAAGCACTTCGGCGCGATCCAGGCACTGACCGATGTGTCCCTGTCGCTGCGGGCCGGCGAGGTCGTCGGCCTGATGGGCGACAACGGCGCCGGAAAGTCGACCCTGGTGAAGATCGTCGCGGGCAACTACCCGCCCAGCGAAGGATCGGTGAGCATGGCGGGCCGCCACGTGGTCTTCCACAAGCCCGCCGACGCGCGCGAGGAAGGCATCGAGATCGTCTACCAGGACCTCGCGCTGTGCGACAACCTCACGGCCGCGGAGAACGTCTATCTCGGCCGCGAGCTCACGTTCGGCATGGGGCCGTTCAAGGTGCTGAACTACCGCGCGATGTTCCAGCGCGCGGGCGAGCTCTTCGCCGAGCTCAAGTCGGAGACGAGGCCGCGCGACCTCGTGCGCCGCATGTCCGGCGGCCAGCGCCAGGCGGTGGCCATCGCCCGCACCCGGCTGGCCGATCCGCGCATCGTGCTGATGGACGAGCCGACCGCCGCGATCAGCGTGCGGCAGATCGCCGAGGTGCTGAGCCTGATCCGCCGCCTGCGCGATCACGGGATCGCGGTGGTGCTGATCAGCCATCGCATGCCGGATGTCTTCGCGGTGGCGGACCGCATCGTGGTGCTGCGCCGCGGCATCAAGGTGGCGGACAAGCCCATCGCGCAGAGTTCGCCCGAAGAAGTGACCGGACTGATCACCGGCGCCATCGAACAAGCCTGAGGAAAGCCCATGGCCGCGACGCTCGAAGAACACATCGACCGCCGCGCCCACGGCACCTGGCTCGGCTGGCTGGTGAGCCAGCAGACCTTCTGGGTCTCGGTTGCGGCGGTGACGGCTTTCGTGGTGCTCTCGCTCGCGAGCGATGTGTTCGCGACGCAGCAGAACCTGTTCAACGTCACGCGCAACTTCGCCTTCGTCGCGATCATCGCGATCGGCATGACGGCCGTGATCATCACGGGCGGCATCGATCTCTCGGTGGGTGCGGTGCTGGTGCTCTCGGGCATGGTGATCGGCATGACGATGCATGCGGGCATGTCGATCTGGCTGGCGGTTCCGCTGGCGCTCGGTGCGTCGCTGGTGGTGGGCGCTTTCAACGGGCTGATGATTGCGTACGTCGGCGTGCCGCCATTCGTCGTCACGCTGGGCATGCTGTCGATCGCGCGCAGCCTGGCGATGGTGCTGTCGAACAATCGCATGGTGTATGAGTTCGGGCCCGACCAACCGAAGCTGCTGGCACTCGGCGGCGGCTTCGTCAACCTGGCATTGCCCTTGATGGACCCGATACGGATCCCGAGCCCGGTCATCTTCCTTCTCGTGCTGCTGGTCATCGCCAGCATCGTGTTCCGCTGGACGCGATGGGGCCGCCATCTCTATGCCATCGGCGGCAACGAACGCGCGGCGACGATGACGGGCGTGCCCGTGAAGCTGGTGAAGGTCAGCGTCTACATGTTCTGCAGCCTCTGCGCGGGCATCGCGGGCATCCTCGAAGTCGGCTGGCTGGGCACGGTCACCACCAGCCTCGGGCAAGGCATGGAGTTGTCGGTGATCGCGGCCTCGGTGATCGGCGGCACCAACCTGGCCGGCGGCATCGGCACTGCGTTCGGCGCGGTCGTGGGCGCGGCGCTGATCGAGGTCATCCGCAACAGCCTCATCCTCCTCGGCATCAGCACCTTCTGGCAGGGGACCTTCGTCGGCAGCTTCATCATCGTTGCGGTGCTGTTCGACCGGCTGCGCGCACGGGGCGCGAACGATTGAGCGCGCCCTGCGCCGCTCGCATGACCGAGGTATAACCACCGGCACCCGCCGCGTTGGCGACAACCAAGAAAGAGACAGACAACAGAATGGAATCCATCGAACAACGCACCATCTCCAAGATCAGCTGGCGGCTGTTGCCGCTCCTGATGGTCAGCTACTTCATCGCCTACCTCGACCGCGTGAACCTCGGCTTCGCCGGCGCGTCGATGTCGAAGGACCTGGGCTTCAGCGCCACCGTGTTCGGCAATGCGGCCGGCATTTTCTTCATCGCCTACTTCCTGTTCGAAGTGCCGAGCAATCTGGCGCTCGAACGCTTCGGCGCGCGTCGGTGGATCGCACGCATCATGCTGAGCTGGGGCGTGCTCTCGATGGCACAGGCCTGGGTCGGCGGCGCGACGAGCTTCAATGTCGTGCGCTTCCTGCTGGGCATTGCGGAGGCCGGCTTCTTTCCGGGCGTGATCTTCTATCTGACCCTGTGGTTTCCCGCCGCCTACCGCGCGCGCATCGTGGGCTGGTTCATGTTCGCGGTGCCGATCTCGACCGTGATCGGCTCGCCCATTTCAGGCTACATCCTCAACATGGACGGCTTCTGGGGCATGCACGGCTGGCAGTGGCTCTTCATCCTTGAAGCGATACCGGCCATCGTCCTGACCTTCGTCGTGTTCTTCTACCTGCCGGATCGCCCGAAGGACGCCAAGTGGCTCACAGCCGAAGAAGCTGCCTGGCTTCAGACCCGGCTCGATGCGGAGAGGAGCCATCGCGAGTCCATCCACAGCATTTCGTGGAAGCAGGCCCTGCTCAACTGGAAGGTGATCTCGCTGGGCATCGTCTACATGGGCATCACGGTGCCGCTCTATGGGCTGAGCTTCTTCCTGCCGCAGATCATCAAGGGCTTCGGCGGCCTGAGCAACGTGGAGATCGGCTTCATCAACGCGTTTCCGTATCTCATCGGCTCGATCGCGATGGTGCTCTGGTCGCGCTGGTCCGATGCGCGGCGCGAACGCAAGGTCTTCCTGCTGATCCCGCTGGCCTGCATCTTCTTCGGGCTGGTGGCGGCGGCGCAGATCAACTCGCCGATGCCGAAGATGGCGGCAGTCACGGTCGCCGCGGTCGGCATCTTCTCGGCACTGCCGGTGTTCTGGACCGTGCCGACCGCACTCCTGAGCGGCGTCGCGGCCGCAGCGGGCATCGCGTGGATCAATTCGATCGGCAATCTCGGTGGCTACATCGGGCCGACGATCTTCGGCGTGCTCAAGGACCGCATGGGCAACGATTTCTATGCGGTCCTGTTCCTCGCCGCGCTGTCGGTGGTCGCGATTGGCCTCGTGCTGGCGGTGGGGCACGACAAGCGCGCCGAACTCGGCGCCGACGCGGCCCGCGCCTGAATCAGCGGTGCTTGAACCACGCGGGATCGGCGGGCGCCTTGATCTCGCGTGGGATCGGATGCAGGCCGAGACCCAGCAGCGTCGCAAACCGGCATTCCCATGTACGGCGGCCCCATCGAAGGTTGACACGTCCATGGATGGTGATGGTGATGCGTTCCCCATCATCGCCAGATCGGATGAGCCTCACCAACCCGGCGCCGCGCAACGCCGCGATGTCCTGCTGGATCACCAGACGCTGGTCTGCGTCGACCTTGTTGATCGGAACACCGGTCAGGCGCTGGCACAGGTACGAGGCCGTCACGCCATGATCGCTCTCCTCGGCGAGCGCGCCGAGCAGGCGGGTCTGACCCGTCGTCAATTTCATATCACCCCCTGAGCCGCCCTTCTGCTGGCGGCCAATTTGAATCGGGGGCAGTGTAGAGACTGTGCCCGGCCTCGCGCCGGGCCGGTCCACGAAGCAGAAGATTCCCGGCCAGAACGAGCCGGATCAGCCGCTACCAGGCGGCAGGCAGCTTGCGCAGGATCACCATGCGGCCGTCACGCTGGCCGATGTAGCCACCGGCGGTGAGTTCCTTCATGACGCGGTTGACCATCTCGCGCGACGCGCCGACGCGGTCCGCGATGTCCTGCTGGGTGAGCTTGTTGCGCATCACACGCTCCTCGCCGACCGCGTCGGAGAGCTCCGTGAGCACACGCACCATCCGGCCGTAGACATCCTGCAGCGCCATGCTGCGCACCTGGTCGGTGAGGCGCCGCACCATGCCGATCAGCTTGCGCGTGAGGTGCACCGCGAAGTCCGGCTGCTCCGCCAGGAACTGCCTCAGTTCGGTGCCCTGCACCACCCGGCAGGTGCAGGGCCCCAGCGCCTTGATGGACGCCGAGCGCTTCTCTCCGTCGATGGCCAGTTCGCCGAAATATTCACCGGGACCGTACTCTGTCAGCACCACTTCGCGGCCGTCCTCGGAGCTCGCGTAGACCTTCACGCGACCACTCAGAACGATATAGAGCGAATCGGTGGTATCCCCTTCATTGATGAGGATCGTGTGCGCGGGAAAAGTGCGGGTCACGCCGTGCGGCGCGATGGCGTCGAGCAGGGATTGCGGCAGGCGTTCGCTGGCGGAACTCATCGGATGCTCCGGGCTGCGCGCTGGGATGCGGCAGCCCCGTACGGCGAATTATCAAACCCGCCGGGCGATGTGATCAATGTCACTTTTGGCGTGGGCACTGCGTCATGGCAGAGCGGTAGCGCGCGACATAGATTCGCTGCATGTCGCACCGGCTCCTTCGCATCCTCCTGCTGCTGATGTCGGCCGTTCTCGCCGCCTGCGCGAGCCTGCCATCGCCCGTCGAGCGATCGGCCTCGCAGGCACGCACCGACGTGGCCGACACGCGGCTCGCCGCCGTGGCCACAGCATCGGTCGATGCGCGCGCCCCGCATCTCTCGGGCCTGCGCCTGCTGCCGGCCGGCGACCAGGCCTTCGAAGCCCGTATCGCGCTCGCGCGGGCGGCAGAAAAATCGATCGACGTTCAGTACTACCAGATTGCCGATGACGCGTCGGGGCGGCAGTTCCTGCGCGAGCTGCGCGACGCAGCCGATCGTGGTGTGCGGGTGCGGGTGCTGGTAGACGATCTGCAAGCCGCCGGGCAGGACGCGCTGCTCGCGGGCTTCGCCTCGCACCCGGGCATCGAAGTACGCATGTTCAATCCGCTCGCAGTGCGCGACGGCAGCGTGGGCAGGCGGGTCTTCTTCTCGATGAACGAGTTCTCGCGCATCAACCGGCGCATGCACAACAAGCTCTTCGTCGCGGACAGCGCGATCGCGATCAGCGGCGGCCGCAACATCGCCGACGAGTACTTCGGCCGGAGCGAGCCCGCGAACTTCATCGACATGGACATGCTCTCCGCCGGACCTGTGGTGGCCGAGATGGCGGCCGTCTTCGACGCCTACTGGAACAGCCCGCACGCCTATCCGATCGAAGATCTCGCGACCGGCATCAGCACCGAGGCGGCGCGCTGGCACTTCTACAAGGTCACGACGGCGGCGAAGGCATTGGACGCGATGGTCACCGAGCGCGATTCACTCGACCAATCCGCCATCGGTCCGCAGCTCGCCGCCGGCCGCATCCAGATGCAGATGGCCGCGGTGCGCGTCGTGGCGGACTCGCCGCGCAAGGCCGATGCCGACAATGAATCGCTCGCGGACGGCGTGGTGATGAACGGCAACCTCGACCTGATGCAGTCCGCCCATTCCGAAGTGCTGATCGCCTCGCCCTACTTCGTCCCATCGCGCCGCACGATGGATGTGCTCCAGCAGGCGGCGGACCATCAGGTGCACGTCTCGATCATGACGAACTCGCTCGCCACCACCGACGAGCCGCTTGCGCACTTCGGCTATGCCCGCTACCGGCAGGCCCTTCTGGAACGTCGCGTGGCGCTCTATGAACTCATGCCCGACGACGACGAGCATGAAGCGCACGCCGATGGCCCGCGCGGTTCCCTCGGCCGCCTGCACGCGAAGCTCGCGGTGGTGGATCGCCGCTGGCTCTCGATCGGATCGATGAACATGGACCGCCGCTCGGCGCACTCCAACACCGAGATGAGCCTGATCGTCGACAGCCCGGTGCTCGCGGCGCAGGTGGTGGGCCTGCTGTACAACGACCGCTTGCCGCGCAGCTACCAGGTGCGCGCCACCCCGAGCCGCCAGGGCATCGAATGGGTCTCGCAACGCGGCGACGCGGAAGTGGTGCTGAACAAGGAACCCAACGCCACCGCCGCCCGCAGGATCCGGCTGCAGATGCTCTCCGCAATGGTGGACGAAGAGCTTCTGTGATCAGGCCAGACGCTTGGCGAGCGCATCGAGCATCGCGTGCAGGGACTTGAGATCGGTCGCATCGGCCAGGATCTGTTCCGAGATCCGGTTGATCTCGTCCGGGCCCAGCTTGCCGGCTGCCAGTGCCGTCACAGCGCGCGGCGCCATCAGCCGATGCAGGTCATGCAGGCGCTCCGTGCGGCCCGACTTTCCTTCACGCGGGAAGGTCCGGTCATAGGGCGGCGTGAGCGTTGGCGACTCATCGCGCGGACTGGTGCACTGGAGAACGCCTTCGAAGCTCGGCGCCTGCGTGATGCGATCGCCCATGCACCAGCGCGACTCGGGAATGCCGAACCATCGCAGCAGCGTCGCCGCGAACGAAGTGCCGTCGTAGGCCACTTCATTGGGCGAGCGGAAGACGGTCTTCTCCTTGATCCAGGGCGAGACGACGATGGTCGGGATGCGCACACCCATGATGTCGTAGCGGAAGCCGTCGTTGACATCGTTGGGCCACGGGTTCACCGCATAGGGCGGCTTCACGTGATCGAAGATGCCGCCGTGCTCATCGAAGGTGATGACGAACAGCGTTTCGTTCCAGGCCGGCCCCGCCTTCAGCGCTTCGTAGATGTCGTTGAGCGCCACCTCCCCCGGCACCAGATCCGCGCCAGGGTGGTAGGACGAAGTGCCCGAGGTCGCGATCCATGCCGGCTCCAGCATGCTGAAAGCGGGCAGCTTTCCGGCGCGCGCATCCTGCTTGAACTGATCGATACCCTCGATGAAGCTGCTGCGGTTCTGCGTGATCGCCGCGTCAACCGACGGGATCTGCCCCTGCAGGAACAGGTGATACGTATGGACGAAGTTCATCCACTCCACCGAGTTGTAGATCTTCCAGTCGGTGAAGCCGTTGCTCCAGAGCACCTTCCACATCGACTGCCGATGCGGCGACAACGGCCAGTAGGTGTACTGCGTGCCGTTCTGGAAGTTGTTGAGCTGTCCGAGCGCAGAGCCAGTGAAGGACATGGCGCGATTCGGATCGGTCGCGCCCGGCATCGCGCTGAACCACGCATCGGAAACGCCGAAGCCCTTCGCGAGCCCGTTGAGCACCGGCAGTTGCTCGGGCGTGTAGGTCCACATCACCTCGTGCACGCCGTTGTTCCAGACGAAGCCGCCCATGTCGGGCGCGGCGCGTTGCGCGTAGCCATCGCGATTCGTGAAGAAAAGCTGACGCAGCACGTCAGACTTGTCGTGGTACGGGTCCTCCGGCAGGAAGTCGAGGTCCCAGTCGTCGCTCAGTTCTCCGTTCTTGTACATCTTGACGTACACAGGCGTGGGCTTGCCGTCCTTCTCTGGCATGCCGGGATCGACGTTGAACATGCCTTCGTTGACACCATCGAAAGGCCGGTCGTCACCGACGAAGTTGATGCCGGTCTCGCCCTTTCCGTAGAGCCAGCCGCACACGTGGTCGAACGAACGGTTCTCCAGCATCAGGTAGACCACGTGCTTGATCTTCGAGCGCATGAAGTCGACGGTCCCTGGCATCTCGGCACGCGCCGGGTTGATGGCGCGCAGCGACTGGATGCCGGTCAGCTCGATGCCGCTACGCAAGCCCTCGGGCAACGATCCTTGACGCAGCGGGCCGGTCAGCGGATTGGCGCTGCGCGGGTCGAATCGCCAGAGCCGGTAGGCGCCATCCGCGGGCTTCCAGTCGAGCACCAGGTCGCCGATGACCGCGAGGCTGTGGGTGGCGTCGATGTCGGTCCACTGTCCGCGCTGGATCGCCGGCTGCCCCAGCGGCATCACGCTCTGCGGATCGAAGCTCCAGACCCAGTATTCGCCGGTCTCGGGCACGCGGTCGAGCACGTAGTTGCCCAGCGGAATGAGCTCATGGCCGAACTGGATGCTGTCGAACGAACCCTGCGGCGTGTAGGGCACAGGCAAAGGGTCGGCCGCGCCCGGCTTGAGCGGGCTCGGATCGAAGTTCCAGAGCTGGAAGGTGCCGCGCCCTTCCGTCGGGATCACGTTGAGCATGAAGCCGCCGAGCGGCAGCAGGAGCAGTTCGTTGCCCGAGTCATACCCTTCATGCGCCCCCTGCGGATTGCCGAAGTCGGGGCGGTACTGCCAGAACTTCGTCTTCGTCCAGAGACCGTGCTGCAAGGCAGTGGCGTTCAGCGGATCGGCGCTTTGTGGATCGAACTCGAACAACCGGTACGGAAAGCACGGCTGGTAGGGCTGCAACATCAGCGGCCCCCATTCGAGCAGGTATCGGCCGATGGGTACCAGCGAGTGGGTCGGATCGAAGGCCGCCTTGGACGAAAGCGGCATCGGCGTCAGGATCTCGTCGGCATCGGGATCGAAACGCCAGAGCCCGTAACCCGGACTGCCCGTGGACGTGCCACGGGCGGGCGTACGGCTGATGACGAAGTCCTGGCTCGCGGGTGCGTTCTGGACCATTGCGCAACTCCTGATTGAAGACGGATGCCGCCTTCACGGACAATCCCGCAGCCACGGCGGCCCGGTCGCCCCACTCCCCCCGCGAATACTACAGGCAGCCGCCGCACGCAGGTGCAACCGGAACCGGTTCGCAATCGGCGCGGCCCGTGGACTTGCTCGGTGCGTCCGCAGCACGCGCCCGCTTCGCATTTAGATCAGCATTCCCCCTCGTCGGCCAATCCGTAGGTGCAGGCATTGGGGTCATACCACCTGTTGCCGCGGTGATACAGGTAGACGACATCGCCACCGTTGAAGGTGAATCTCGCAACGCCACTTGAATACATCACCCACTCTCCGAAATACCCGTCGCTGAATCTCAACTTTCCGGTGGCATAGCACGGCGAGTAACGATCATGCATGATCTTTGCGGCCTCGACCGCATAGGCTCTATTGAAAAACTGAACCAGTTGGTTTTGAGTTGGCCTGAATTTTCTGCATGCCCTCGCGGCGGCTTCATTTTGCAGACTTTCGTCGCTCTGCCCGGTTGTCTCAATCTGTAGATTTAGGACAGTTCGGGCGTGACCATATCCGGCCATGCAGAACGCGAGCGAGAGAGCGAGCCCGCCTTTGATGAAGTTGCAGCGGCCTACCATCTTGCAGACGCTGCTTCGGTTGGTGTTTTTCTCGCGATGTCGGGGTGACGATAAACCTCGGACATCGAAACGCCTAGGGTGTCTGCAAGCTCCTTAACCAGCCATTTCAACGAAGCGTTCTGTTGGTCGTTAACTGATTCGTACAGCGGGTACTTCTTTCCAGGAACCTCCTTTGACGCACCAACAATTTCGATGCCGATAGCGTCGCTATTGATCGGGTACCGCTCCGGCCACCTTTTGGCGTACTCCCTTTTGGATGTTTCCTGTGGCCTCCACTGGTCTTCTAGCTTGCGCATGTGCTTGAACTCGGCGGGGGTACATTGCCGTGTGCTCAGGCATCGTGACTGCAAAAGGCCTACGTGGATGGTGACCTTGTGCAGTGAAGCGGTCTGGTAAATGGTTCCATCCCTGTCGATCAGAAAGTGAGCACCTTTCGCGCCAGGATTTCGATAGCTGTTGAACGCGCTTTGAGCGGTCGGTCCATTCGTTTGATGAACGACGATGCCGTTCACCTTGTCGAGCTTCCCGCGCTCGATGTTCGAGAAAGTCCTCACTTCGACTCTTTCGGCATCGACGATGCCATCTTTGCTGACGTAGAGCATTTTTCTCCTTCAAGCTTCTCGATTGGCCCGAATGTCGAAGCCAGCCGACACGGTGCCGCTGGACCCGCCCTGCTGGTTCTGGATGACGTATTCCTGCTTCACGCGGGCGAAGGCAAGACTGATCGTTTCGCGTGGCCGTGCCATGTTGTAGTTCAGTTCAGGCGCGACGTTGGTGACGATCACGTCACCCATCGTGATCTTGAGGTACTCGAGCGGGCTGCCGCCTGCCTTTCGAACCACGAGCGTTGCCGTCTCGATATGCTTGCCAGTCAGGCAGTACTTAAGCAAATTCGGGCTGGATCGATCCGCGTAGTGATCGAAGTTCAGATCACGGACGGTGGCCTTGCCGGCGCCGGCGCCGCCGCCGCCGCCCGAGTGCATCGAATGTTGCTGGCTGATGCTCCAGTCCCATCGGATGACTTCGATCTCGTCCTTGTGGCTGGCGTCTTGCGATTCGCCAGCAATACCTGTGAGTTTCAAGAAGATGTCTTGTGCCAATTGCGTCCTCGGCCGAAAGGTGATGTGTGAATGAACAAGCGTTGATTCGCTTGTTGGCACGCACGCTACTGCACGTGTGCGCGTTCCCTGGCATTTGCGCCGCACCACAAGACGAATCCATCGATACTCGGGACGTTTCTCCAAAGAGGGGTAGCGTGTCGGCGCTTCGATCGCGCCTTCATCCCTTGTATGAGAAGGAGTCACCTGTGTTCTGGTACTTCGGCTACGGATCGAACATGGACCTGACGTCCCTGCGCGCCAAGGGTGTCGAGCCGCGCCTGTCGCGCCGCGCTGCGCTGCACGGGTGGCGGCTGCGCTTCAATGTGCAGCACTTCTTCCGCCATGAAGGCGGGGTCGGCAACATCGAGCACTCCGGCGATCCGTCCGATGTGGTGCGCGGCGTGCTCCACCTCTGCGAGGACGCGCACATGGCGCCCCTGGACGCCACCGAGGCCTATGGCCACGGCTACGACCGCGTCGAAGTCACGGTGGACACCGACGAGGGCGAACAACAGGCGATCGCCTACGTGGGACTGCCCGCCTTCCTGAACGACGCCAGCCAGCCGACGCAGCGCTACCTCAACATCCTGCTGCAGGGCGCGACGCTCGCCGGGCTCGACGCAGGCTATATCGAGACCCTGCGCCGCCAACCGGTGCAGACCAACCCTGAACTGCCGCCTTTCGTGGCTCCGCCGGGCGACTACCCCGTGTTCGACGCCGAGGCGCTGGCGCAACGGCCGCTCTACACAGCGCTCGCAGGCTGCGTCTTCGACATGAGCGGCGCGCGCGCGTACCACCGCTACTTGCAGCGCTTCTTCGGCGGGCGGGACATGACGCTCTTTCATCTCAAGCGGCTCGACCAGTCAGACGGCAGCGAAACGCTGGAGGATGTGCGTCACGGGCGCTTCACGCCTGCGCAGCGGCGCTATCTCGACGAGTACCTGTACGCGTACATGCACGAGTACGCGTATGCGGGGCGCTTCATTTACGAATGAATTGAATTGCCTTGCCGCGCCGCAGGCGCCGAAGTACGCTCGCGCTACCCAAGCAATGGAGCCATCTGATGGACGCGTTGGACGAACTGCCGCCTGCCTTGCCGCACGGAGAGATCGAGGAGGTCTTTCCCGATGTCTTTTTCGTGACAGGCACCATGAAGACCGTCCTGATGGATGCGCCCTGGCATTTCAGCCGCAACATGACGGTGGTGCGCGACGGCGGTGACCTGACGCTGGTGAACCCGATGCGCCTCGATGAGGCGGGCCTGAAGAAGCTCGAAGCGCTCGGTCGCATTGCCCATGTGGTGCAGATCGGCGCGCTGCACGACCGCGACAACGCCTTCTACAAGCAACGCTATGGCGCCACCTTCTGGGCGCCGCCGGGCACTCAGCACGCCTACGGGCTGGTTCCCGACAAGGTACTGGCGCCCGACTCGGAGGTGCCTTTCAAGGGGTGCTCGGTGTTCGCTTTCGAGACCACACGCATGCCCGAGTGCGTCCTGCGCATCGACCGCGCGGGGGGAATCCTCGTGGCCTGCGATGCCTTGCAGAACTGGGTGGAGCCCAACGAATACTTCTCCGACGAATCGCGCGAGATGATGCGCGGCATGGGCTTCTTCCAGCCGGCCAACTTCGGCCCGCTGTTCATGCAAGTCAACCAGCCCCGGATCGGCGACTACGCACGACTCGGCGCGATCCCTTACCGCCACGCGCTCTGCGGACACGGCGCACCGCTGCGCGACAACGCAGCCGAGGCCTACGCGGAACGGACGCGCCTGGTGTTCGGGACCTAGCCTTCTGGCACGGAACCGGGTGTGGTCACGATTTCCGGCTACCGGATCGGCGAGCGCATCCATCAGTCCCAGCGCCGCGCGATCTATCGGGCGGTGCGCATCGCGGATGGACACCCGGTCGTCATCAAGACGCTCGACGCCGAGTACCCCGGCCGGCAGGAGGTGGCCGAGCTGCGCCACGAATACAGCCTGCTGCAGCGGCTGCAGTCGATCGAATCGGTGGTGCGCGTGCATGCACTCGAAGCCTGGGGCAACGGCAACGTGGCGCTGGTGCTCGAACCCTTTGGCCACTCGCTCGCCGATGAAGCCGCCGCGCAGGGCGAGATCGGGCTGACGCTCGAAAGCCTCTTCCGTATCGCGATCGCACTGGCCGAGGCGCTCGCGCGGGTGCACGAGCTGGATGTGGTGCACAAGAACATCGAGCCGCACAGCATCCTCGTCGACGATGCCGCCGGGGTGCGGCTGATCGATTTCAGCATCGCATCCGAGCTTTCCCTGGAGCGGCAGAACGACGCGCTCTCGCGCCGGCTCGAAGGTGCGCTGCGCTACATGTCGCCAGAGCAGACCGGGCGCATGAACCGGCTGCTGGACTACCGCTCGGACTTCTACTCGCTCGGCATCACGCTCTTCGAGCTGCTGACGGGCCAACTGCCCTTCCACGCGCGCACGGTGCTCGAATGGGTGCACAGCCACATCGGCAAGGCGCCGCCCTCGCCCAGCGACCTGAAGCCGGCCATCCCGCAACCGGTGTCGGCGATCGTCCTCAAGCTGATGGCGAAGAACGCCGAGGAGCGCTACCAGAGCAGCTATGGGTTGATCGAAGACCTCGGCCGCTGCCAACGCGAGTTGGCACAGACGGGCAGCATCTCGCCCTTTCCGCTCGGCCATCGCGATGTCTCGCGCAAGTTCAACATTCCGCAGCGGCTCTACGGGCGCGAACCCGAGCAGGCCGCGCTGCTCGCGCTGTTCGAGCGTGTTGCGGCGGGCGGCACGGAGTTCTGCATGGTCTCGGGCCACTCCGGCGTCGGCAAATCGGCGCTGGTCAACGAGATCGCGAAACCGCTGGTGCGGCGCGAGGGCTATCTCATCCAGGGCAAGTTCGACCAGTTCCAGCGAAGCACGCCCTATTCCGCCGTGGCGCTGGCGTTTCGCAGCCTTGCGCGGCAGCTCATGGCCGAATCGCTCGAACGCCGCACTGCGTTGGGCGAAAAGCTGGTGGCGGCGGTCGCGCCCAATGGCCGCCTGCTCATCGAGCTGATTCCCGAGCTGGAAGAGATCATGGGTGCACAGCCGCCGGTGCCGGAGCTGCCGCCCAACGAGCAGCAGAACCGGCTGCAGATCGCCTTCCTGAACTTCGTGCGGGCGCTCGCCAGCGAACAGCCGCTGGCGGTTTTTCTCGACGACCTGCAGTTCAGCGACGCATCGACGCTCAATCTCTTGCGGTGGCTCGCGACCGCACGCGACCTCCGTCATCTGCTGCTGATCGGCGCTTATCGCAGCAACGAGGTCGATGTCGGCCACCCGTTGCGACTGGCGCTCAACGAAATCCAGGAGAGCCGCGCGATCCACGAACTGGCGCTTCTGCCGCTTGCGCTGCCGGCCGTCGAGCAACTGGTCGCCGATGCGCTGCACGCCGACGTGGCCGCTTGCCGGCCGCTGGCGGAGTTGCTGCACGAACGCGCGCAGGGCAATCCGTTCTTTCTCACCGCGTTGCTCCGCGCGCTCGAACAGGCGCGCGCCATCGCATTCGCGCCCGAATCGGGCCGCTGGCGCTGGGACATGGAGGCGGTGCGCAGCAGCGGGCTCGGCAGCGACGTGGTCGACTTCGTGCTCGCCAACCTGCGCAAGCTGCCGGCCGCGACGCAGCGTGTGCTGGAGCTGGCCTCCTGCATCGGCGACACCTTCGACCTGCGCACGCTCTCGATCATTCACGAGCACTCGATGGCGCACACGGCGGGCGATCTGCTGCCCGCCATGCAGCGGCATCTGGTGGTGCCTTTGAACGAGGACTACAAGCTGGTCGGCAGCGATGACGAAGCAGCGGCGGCCGGGCTCAACCCAAGCTACAGGTTCCAGCACGACCGTGTGCAACAGGCGGCCTACGCACTGATTGCCGCCGATCGCAAGGAAAGCGTTCATCTCTCGATCGGCCGGCTGATCCAGCGTCACGCGACGCCCGCGGAACGCGAGCAGCGGCTGATCGAAATCGTCGGGCATCTCAATGAATGCCACGGGCTCATCGACGATCCGGCCGAACGCAAGGCGCTCGCGCGCATGAACCTCGAAGCCGGCGTCCGCGCGTTGCATTCGTCGGCCTATGAATCGGCGCTCGGCTATCTGGGCCACGGGCTTGCGCTGCTGCCGGAAGACGCATGGACCTGCGACATCGACCTCAAGATGGCGCTCGCGGTCGAGTACCAGCAATGCGCGTACCTCACCGCGAACCATGGCGAGGCGGAGTCGTGGATCGAGCAGATGCTGGACCATGCGCGATCGAATCTCGAGAAGGCCGAGCTCCTCTCGATGCGCACCCGCCAGTACGCCACGATCGGCAAGATGACCGAGTCGATCCGCGCCGCGACCACCGGCCTCGCGCTGCTCGGCATGCGGATCACCGACGATCCGGACCGAGCGGCGATCGGCCGCGAGATCGCCGCGGTGCGCCGCAACCTCGGCGGACGCCGGATCGCCGATCTCATCGATGCACCGGCGATGTCCGACCCGGTGCAGCAGATCGCGATCCGCCTGCTGATGGAGATCTTCCCCGCGGCCTTCCTGTCGGGCAGCGGCAACCTGTTCCCCTTCCTGGTTCTGCGCGCGGTGAACATCTCGCTTCGCCATGGCAACAGTCCCGAATCGGCGTTTGCGTATGCGGCCTACGGGATGCTGCTCTGCGGTGCGCTCGACGATGCGCCGCTCGGCTACGAATACGGCCAGCTCGCTGTCGCGATGAACGACCGCAGCGACGATATCGCGCTCAAGTCGCGGGTGATCTACGTCTACGCGATGTTCGTGCACCACTGGAGCAACCACTGGTCGACGATGACACCATGGTTCCGGCGAGGGATTGAAGCCGGCTATCAATCGGGCGACCTGCTCTACCTCGCCTACAGCGCGCAAGACTGCATCATCTGGGACCCGAAGCTCGATCTCGACACCGCGGCGCAGGAGCACGCGGACTTCCTGACGATCGTGCGCGACTGCGAATACCAGGACTCGCTCGACTCGGGCACGCTCTTCCTCCAGATGCAGCGCAACTTCCTCGGCCAGACCGACGGCTTGTGCTCGATGAACGATGCGAGCTTCGACGAAGCGCGTTGCCTCGAAGGCATGCTGCAGCGCCGATTCATGACGGGGGTGGCCAACTACCACATCTACAAGGCCGAGATCTTCTGGTTCTACGGCGAGCACCTGCAGGCGCTGGCGCACGTGCGCGAGCAGGACAGGCTGATCGCCTCCGCGATGTCGCTGCCGCAGCTTGCGCGCTTCTACATCGTCGCTTTCCTGACGCTGGCCGCCTGCCTGCCGGGCATGACCTCCGACGAACAGGCCGCGACCCGGGCGCGGATGCGTGCCGATCTTCGGCGGATGACACGCTGGGCAAGCCACTGCGCAGCGAACTTCCTGCATCTGCAATGGTTGATGCAGGCGGAGCTCGCGCGCCTCGACGGTCGCGTCGAAGCCGCTCTGGAAGCCTACGAAACCGCGATGGCCGCCGCGCATGAATCGGGCTTTCGCCGCGACGAAGCGATGGCAAACGAACTCGCGGGCCGTCACCTGCTGGCCGCGGGCCGTCGCAAGGCCGCCGAGGGCTATCTGCGCGCGGCGCGCAATCTCTATGAAGGCTGGGGGGCGCGGCGCAAGGTCGCGCACATGGAAGAAGAGTTTCCGGTCCTGCGGCTTCCGACCGCTGCGCGCCCGCGGGGTGAGGCATCGAAGTCCGCGGCGCCCGATTTCGACTCGGCCTCGCTCGACCTGGCCTCGGTGATGAAGGCCTCGCAGGCCATCGCCAGCGAAATCGCGCTGGACCAGCTCTGGACCGCGACGATGCGGATCATGCTGGAGAACGCCGGCGCCCAGCGCGGCTGCTTCGTGGTGCGCGAAGAGGGGCAGCTCGTCATCGAAGGGCTCTGCGAGGCCGGGCAGGAAGCCAGCGCGCCGTCGCGTGCCATTCCCTTCGACGGCAACGAGGGCGCGCTTGCCCTGCCGATTTCCATCGTCTACCACGTGCTGCACACCGAAAGCCCCGTCGTGCTGCACGATGCGGCGCGCGCGGGCCGGTTCTCGCGCGATGGCTATCTGCAGGCGCGCCAGCCACAGTCGGTGCTGTGCATTCCGCTGCGCCAGCGCGGCCGGTGCGAAGGCGTGATCTACATGGAGAACAGTCTCACGGCTGGCATCTTCACCGACGAGCGCATCGAAGTGATCCAGCTGCTCGCGGCGCAGGTGGCCATCTCCATCGAGAACGCACGGCTCTACCAGCAGCAGCAGCGCCTGATCGATGCGCAGCGCCGCTTCGTGCCCAGCCAGTTTCTCGAAAGCCTGGACCGCCGCGACATCGCGCGCGTGAACCTCGGCGAGAACGTCGCCAAGACCATGAGCGTGCTCTTCTCGGATCTGCGCGACTTCACGCCGCTGTCCGAGCGGCTCGATCCGCGCAGCACCATCGACCTCTTGAACCGCTACTTCGGCGGCATGGAGGTTCAGATCAAGCATGGCGGCGGCTTCATCGACTCCTTCGCGGGCGATGAGATCAAGGTGCTTTTCGACACCGAGCCCGACGCCGCCGTGCGCACCGGCATCGCGATGTGTCGCGCCCTCGAGGTCTTCAATGAACGCGCGATCGCACGGGGCCAGCCGACACTGGCCGCAGGCATCGGCGTCAACACCGGCCCACTGCTGCTGGGCACGGTCGGGGGCGACGACCGCATCCAATGCACCGTGATCGGAGACCCGGTCAATCTTGCCTCGCGGATCGAGCAGCTCACCAAGGTCTACCTTGCACGCCTCCTGATCGGCGAAGCAACCTATCAGGCCCTGCGTGACCCCGACGCATTCGAACTACGTCGCGTCGATCGCGTCGCCGTCAAAGGCAAGAACATCGCCGTGGACGTCTACGAGGTCATCGATGCCGAATCACCCGAGCGGCGCGAAGCCAAACTGGCAACGCGCAAGCGCCTCGAATCGGCAATGACGCTGTACTTCGAGGGCGAGTTCGAAGCCGCGCTCGGCCTGTTCGAAGAAGCCGGTGCGGCCGATCCGCACGATGCGGTGCCACAGATCTTCATCGAGCGCTGCACCCGCTACATGCGCGAACCCGTCAAGGAGTGGGAAGGCTTCGAGCGCCTTCTCCACAAGTGACGTGATACCGCCGGAGGTGCTCAGGCGCAGCCGAAGCAAGGCGAGAAGTCCGGGCCGCCCTTGCTCTGGCAGCGCTCCAGCGCCTGTTGGTAGGTGTAGGTCGGCGAGATCGTCTTCGGGTTGAAGCAAAGGTCCATCTGCGCAAGCGCGCAGATGGTCAGACGATCCTTGTCGCTGGCCGGAACGGGCCCCTTGCTGGGGTCGACCGGATCGGGGCCGAACCAGCGCTGGGAGGCTGTGCGAATCGCCTCGCCGGGATCGACCTCCTCGCCGCGCCCTGCTGCATCGGCGCAAAGGCCCAGGAAGCTCGCGGCCGCGAGGTCTTGGGCCTCGTACATGCGGATGTCCGGAATCTTGCCCGGCGTGTTGGTGCACTGGCCCGTCACGCCGGCAGCGATCATGTGGTTCGCAATCAGGTAGGGCGTCTTCTTCGGGCTGTCGGGCAACACGCGGATGAAGCCCGCCTGGAGCACATTGACGGTCGGCGAACCGTTGGCGTCCTTCGGCAGATGCTCCTTGTAGCGCGTGCGAAACCAGCCGGGCGCCTGCGGGTCGTAGAGCGGCGATCCGCACACCAGCAGCGGCAAGGTCAGCGGGTTCTCTGCATTCGACGGCGGGTTGAGCATCAACTCCAGCATCGAGCGCATGTAGGTCAGGCCGCGCGAATCGTCGTCGAAGAACATCGAGGTGAGGTTGATCGGGAAATAGTCGTTGGGGTATTCGCTCTCGCCGGAACCCGGCGCAGCGATCGGGTTGACGTCGAGGATCGCGTGGTAGCGCTCCGGCGAGCCGATGCCCGCGCACTGGAGGATCTGCGCCCAGCGCCGCAACGTCATGTTGTTGAGGTAGTTCGCGGTCCGGTAGGCAACGATCGGCGGGTAGTGCATCAGCGTGACTGCCCGGTGGTTGGCGATCGGCATGCCGACCGGCAGGCACGGCAGCCATTCCGAAGGGCCGTCGCTGCGGTTCACCGGGAAGCCGGACATCGGATTCCACGCCGGCGTCTCCCGGCAGGCATCGCAACCGTCGAGCGCGAGGCCCGCATGCTTCGCGTCGAGCATCGCCACATGCATCGCCGCGAAGTGCTCCGCCTGTTGCGCGAAGGCCGGCAGTGCGCGAAAGCCCACCATGTAGCCCGTTGCGCCCGCGCCCTTGGTCACGGTGAGCGATCCGGGCTCGATCTGGATCCCGTCTTCGTCCAGCGAAGTCTTCGTGAAGTGCGCGATGACGTCCTCGTGGGTCTCGAGCTTCAGCTTTGCGCGCGTCGCAGGATCGAGCAACGCAGGATCGGGATAGAGCCGTTCCTGATAGTCACGAGAACCGGGCAAGGGGTACAGGATCACGATGCGATCTCCTCCGGGCCATGCTGGCGAGTGGCCGCGAGCGTAGCGGCATCGCCTGCGCCTGTACAGCACCTCACGAACGGCCATCCACTGAATGGCGGATGGCACGCGCCATGCCTTTCTGCTGCAATCGCCAGCCGATACAGGTAGCCGGAGGAATCGCAATGGCCACTGTCCCAGCCGCGGGCGCACCGCTCACCTCGACCCAGATCCGGAGCGCACAGGCGATCGTGAACCTGTTCGAGACGGGGTCGGTGCTCGGCGATTACAGCCAGGTGACCCTGATTCCGGGCGACACGGGGCACCTCACCTACGGTCGCTCGCAGACCACTCTGGGCTCCGGCAATCTCGCGACGCTGCTGCAGCGCTACTGCGCGAACCTCGGCGCGCGCTTCGGTGCGCGGCTTTCGTCGTCGCTGCCGCGCTTCGTGCAGCGCGACCTCACGCTCGACAAAGACACCAAGCTTCACAACGTGCTGCGCGCCTGCGCCGACGATCCAGTCATGCGCGAGACGCAAGATGCTTTCTTCGACGACACCTACTGGCGGCCTGCACTGGCCACTGCGGGCAGGCTCGGCATCGTCTCGCCGCTGGGCGTCGCGGTGGTCTACGACAGCGCGGTGCACGGTTCGTGGGCGCTCATTCGCGACCGCACGATCGCCGCCGTCGGGCAGCCCGGCGCTGCTGGAGAACAGGCCTGGATCAAGGCCTACGTCGCGGCCCGACGCAACTGGATGGCCACCCACAAGCGCGCCGACATCCGCGCGACCGTGTACCGGATGGATGCCTTCCAGCGCCTCATCGACCAAGGCTTCTGGGGGCTGGAACTGCCGCTGGTCGTGCGCGGGCAGGAGATCTCGACAGTCACGCTTTCGGCCATGCCGCCGGGCTGCTACGACGGACCGCCGGCCGGGTCGCGCCTGCTCGCGGTGCAGGCCCCGCTCGCGCGCGGACTCGATGTCCGGCTGCTGCAGCTGGGGCTCTCCGATCTCGGCGCGGACATCAAGGCCGACGGCGTATTCGGGCAGGCGTCATTCCGCGGCGTCAAGGACTACCAGGCCCAGCACGGCCTGCCCGCCAACGGCGTGGCCGACATCGCGCTGATCGCGAAGATCGTGGGCTGAGCGCAGCGCCTATTTCGCGGCGCCGTTGCGCGGCAGCGCCCGGACCGCGTCGAGCATCTTCTCGACGTGCTTGTCGGGATTAAGACTCTCGTATTGCGCCGCCACCGTGCCGTCGGGCGCAATCACGTATGACACGCGCGTCGCGTAGTCGGGCCGTGTCTGCATGATCGCGTCGAAGGATTTGCTGATCGTCCTGTTCGCGTCGGAGGCTACCGGGAACTTGCCCTGGCAAGCCTGGCTGGAGAACTTGGCCAGCGTGTCCATGTCATCTGTCGACACGCCGATCACGGTCGCGCCCAGCGCTGCGAACTGGTCCATCGCTTCCGCGAAGGCGTGCGCTTCGAGGGAGCAGCCCTGCGTGAAAGCCGCCGGGAAAAAATACACTACGACCGGCCCGCGGGCCAGCGCTGCTGAAAGCGAATAGGTGAAAGGCTTGCCGCCCAGAGCGGCCGGCGCACTGAAAGCCGGGGCGCGCTGACCCACATCGAGCGCCGCGCCGGCTGGTGCGGCAGCACCCACCACCAACGCCATGACCGCCGACGCCATCAACCTGCCTGCGAAAGTCTTCATGTCTTCATTCCTGCCGGATCAATGAGCCGCATGGTATTCCAGACGTTCCAGACGAGCCGGGTCCTGCGCACTGCCCTGCTGCTCGTCGCGGTCTTGCTGACGGCCTGCGGCAGCCTTCCGACCATCAAGCAGATGGCGCCCACCACCGCGCCGCCGATCGATCCGCAGACGCCGCTCGCGAAGATCGTCGCAGCCTCGACGCCGCCGGGCGAGCACTCCGGCTTCCGCCTGATGCCCCTGGGCGAATACTCGCTGCAGGCCCGCATCGATCTCGCCGAGCGCGCCCAGCGCACGCTCGACGTGCAGTACTACGTGATCGCGAACGACGGCGCCGGCTGGCTGCTGCTGCGGGCGCTCAAGCAGGCGGCGGAACGGGGCGTGCGCGTGCGATTGCTGGTCGACGACCTGTACACGGCGAACACCGAACACCTGCTGCTGGCGCTCAACAACATCCCGAACGCGGAGGTGCGCCTGTTCAATCCCTTCTGCTGCGCGCGCGGGAGCCTTCCGGGGCGCTTTGCGGCTTCGGCCTTCGACATCGAACGACTCAACCACCGCATGCACAACAAGTTGTTCATCGCGGACGGTGTGATGGCGGTCGCGGGCGGGCGCAACATCGCCGACGAGTACTTCACGCTCAATACCTCGCAGAACTTCGTCGACATGGATGCACTGGTGGTCGGCAAGGTGGTCGAGCAGCTTTCCGGCATCTTCGACGACTACTGGAACAGCGAGGAGGTCTACCCGGTCACAGCGGTCGTCCAGCCCGACCGCGACCGCGCGGAGCAGGTCGCCTGGTTCACGCGGGAAATCGACATGGACTCGCGTGCACGAAAGCTCGCGCTGCCGCCCAGCGACGTGCTCGGCTACGGACCGATCGGCGAAGAGCTCGACGCAGGCAGGCTCGGCCTGCTCTGGGGCACCGCCAACGCGGTGGCCGACCCGCCAGCCAAGCTCCGCTTCATGTCGCCCGAAGGCGCCTACGCGGCCAGCGTGACGAGCCGCTTCTGGGCCCGGCTGCTCGAAGCCGAGAGCGAGATCGTCCTGACCACGCCCTACCTCGTGCCGGGCGATCGCGGCATGAGCGCCCTCGCGGAACTGCGCCATCGCGGCGTGAATGTCACGCTGGTCACCAACTCGCTTGCGGCCCAGGACGAACCGCTGGTGCACGCCGGCTATGCGCGCTACCGGGTCGCGATGTTGAAGGAAGGCGTGGACCTCTACGAACTCAGCCCCGCGCGCACCCGCAGCGGGCGACTGGGCATGTTCGGCAATTCGCTGGGCCGGCTGCACGCGAAGACCGCGGTGGTCGACCAGCGGCGCATGTTCATCGGCTCCGTCAATCTCGATCCGCGCTCGGCGACGCAGAACACGGAGCTCGGGATCATGGTCGATAGCCCGCAGCTCGCGCGCGAGATGCTGCGCATCATCAAGATCAGCCGGCTCGAAAGCGCATACCGGGTGCGTCTGGCCGCGGACGGCAGCCTCGAATGGCTGGCAGTGGATGGCGAAAAGGAAGTCATCCTGCACACCGAGCCCGAATCGACGTGGTTCCAGCGCCTTTACAAGGACATCGTGGGTCCGCTGGTGCCGGAGGATCTGCTTTAGGCCCGGATTGTTTCGCTTTCATGGACACCCCTTCACTGGAGCGCGAAAAATTGCCGGGGTCGTACAAATCGAGAATCGCCAGACCGGCCTCCGAAAGGAGGCCTTTTCTCTTCACCAACCATGGCCCTGCTTCGCAGATGCCTGCTGGATGTCCGCATCCGGCAAGGCGATCCTGATATTTCGCTGCTCGAATGCGGCGTTCTGGCCCGCGACCTCGAAGAACGATCCGGGTTCGCGCGCGAGGAGACCGAAGCTCAGGCGCGCCTGAGGAATCCGCTGGCAGGCGCCAGCCATTCGACGCCCTCGGCCACCAGCTCAGAGAGCTGATCGGTTTCGCGGAGGAAGAGCAGCCTCTCCTCCTCCAGAAGCAAACAGGCCACGGCCTCCGGCGCATCCGCCGCGCGCAATACGCGCAAGGTGCATCCCCCGATCGCAAGCCGGTCGCCAAACGACGGTGCCGGGCCGCGCAGCGCGAGCGTCCATCGCACCGGCCCGGGTGCGGATGCCAACAGCACTGCCGCATGGGCCTCGTCGCCCGAACCCGCATCGATCAACGCCCATTCGCCATCTTCACCGCCGACAAAATAGCTGTTGACCAGCAAGTCGCCCGTGCGCGCGGTGACCCGCACCACATGGGCTGACAGCCGCATCGCCAGGCCCGGCGTGAGTTCGTAGCGCCCGTGGCACTGCCCATCGGGGTCGATCAGCGAGATTTCCTCGTAGGCGGGCTCGCCGGGATTCACCGGCCTGCGGCCGCCCGGCCCCTCCGCAAGGCGCGGCATCACGAGACGGACCTCGTTCAACCCTCGCGCGTGTTCCATGCAATCCAGTGCGGTGCCGAACGTCGCGAGTTGCTCCAGGATGCGCCGCTGCACATTCATCAGCCGCAATCCCCGGGCCGTGTCCAGCGCCTCGGCAGGCCGGAGCCAGAGGTGCTCGACCGTTTCCCGTCCATCCGGGCGCGCGCTTTGCGCGGTCGGTGCGAGGGCCACGAAGAAGCGTGTGTCGAAGCGGCGCGGCATGCCGGGCGGCGTCAGCCAGTGGCTGAAGTACGCCAATTGATCAACGGCCAGGCGCCAGCCGTGGCGCTCGCAGAGCCGCAACATGGCATCGCCGCCTTCTTCGACCGTCTCACGGAGCCCGTCGACTTCGGCGGACGGGAGGTCGTCGAGGGCGACCAGCCGACCGTCGGGGCCGGTGGCGAAGAGCAGCCCGGCTTCCTCGAAGCATTCGCGGACCGCGGCAGCGTAGTAGTCGAGACCGTTCGCCGGGATCGCGAGCCGCGAGCTGGCGGCCACGTCGTCCACGCCGGCGCAGAGCGCATGCAGCGCGCGGTCGTTCGCGTCGACCGTGCCGCCGGGAAAAACGGCGGCACCGCTGTTCTGGTCGGCTTCCTTCTCGGCGCGGCGCAGCATCAGCACCTCCATGCCGGCCGTGCCGTCACGCAGAACGATCAGAGTGGCAGCGGTGCGAACGGGGCGGACGGGTGCCGCCGCAGGGGAATTCGAGGAAATGGACATGGTTGCGAACCGTTTTACCAGCAAGACCCCGGGCGCCACGTCGCGACCATGACGATCCGCGCGCCGTTCCATTCATCGTTTTCCCTAACTCGAACTTCGCTGATTTGCAAGAGCCGTTTTGAGGAGGTTTTTAACCACAAGTTGTTTCAGACTCGCCAGCAGGAAAGCGGGGATGCCGTGGTTAAGAAGATTCGGCTCAATGATGAGCAATGGAATACGTTACACGCGCTCTATGAAGCGCACACCCAGAAGTTGCCAACCGACGAGATCAAGGTGTCCGAGCGCCTTCGGTCGAATGGTCTGGTGACCTCCGACCGTCAGGGATGCATGTTCCTCACGGAGCAGGGATTGCGGCGCCTGAGCCAGGGCCGCTGAGCATCAGTCCGCCAGCTGAAGACCCTTGCGGTTGACGCTCTCTACGATCTCTCTCACCGAATTCCGCCCCAGCCTCGACAACACGAACAGCTTGCGCGCCGGCACCCGCGTGACGTCGCGGACGGTGTGGAGTTGGTTCAGCCGCAGCACATTGGTTGTGCGCAGCGAAAGGTCGAGGATGGCGATGTCAGCGTCCAGAACCGGGTGTGCGGCCGGGGCGGCAGTGACGGGGTCGTGGCGATGATCCATGTCGGGGTCTCCTGAAGCAATGCCCGAAACCTGCACACTCCGTGCCACCACTGCCCACCTCTGATCTTGCTGGCCCTTCATTCGGAGAACCCGGTCAATCGCCTGATTTCAGAACACGTCGATTGACCGATGTTCATACAACTGCGTAGTTTTTAGTCAGGGTTAACCAGCGGATCTGACTTCCAGCGCGTTGTCAACCGAAACCACGCCCTTGACCGACTTGGCGATATCGCCGGCCCGCGCCTTCGCCTCCTCGCTTGGCGCCGGACCGGTCAGCCGCACCGCACCATTGCGGGTCTCGACGTCGATTCGCGAGACGCTCAGGTCGGGATCCCTGGCCAGCGCTGCGGACACCGCCAGCGTCACACCGGCGTCGTCGGTGGTCGCGATCGTGGCGGCCCCGAGGTTCTTGATGGCGTCCTTCGCCGCGATCGCGTCCTGCTTCACTTCGGGCGAAGTCACGAAAGCCTTCGTCTTGTCGCGCGCGGTTTCTGCCAGTTCCGCGGCCTTGTTGCCGGCTGCGGCCGCAGTCTTGCCGACCTGGTCGACCGCAGCATCCACCTGACGCTTCGTTGCCTCGTCGGCTGAACGGTCGGTGCACGCCGCCGCGCCCAAAACGCACGCCGTGATCGCCGCAATGCGCAAGACCGCCGGCATGCGGATGTAATCCGTACCCATCATTTCAAGGACCTCCTTTTGAACGCGAGCCGATAAGGCCCTTGGCCAATTTAGGCCGGGTTGAAATGGCGTTTCGTGGCGCGGCATCCCGAACGCATGTAGGCCAGCGACGTAGGCGAAATTCATCAATTTTTTACATCTCGCATGATGAAAGCTGAAGAAATAGGGTTGCCTACTGTTACACGCAGATTTTGCAAATAAGAAGGAAGTTAACGACCGACTCGTCACCGGGCAATACGGATGTAACCGCCACCCAAGGATAAAAAAACATGGGGAAAGGATTTGAAAGAAAGCTTGTGGCATAGGAAGGGTCCCACGTACAAACCAGACTTTTCTTAATCTCGAGGCCTTTTTTGTGAAAACGATGGAGAAAAGCTCTCTTCTGTTGCTTATTGCAGCAGGGACGATTGCAGGATGTGGGGGTGGAGGTAGCGGCAGCAACATGAGCGCCCTTGCCGGAACCAGCGCAGGCGCCGGGACCGTCGCCTCCTCCACAGTGGATGGAACGGCTACGACTGTCGCCGACGGCAGCACGACCACCGCAGCGGGCAGCACCGATGCGGCCAAGGATCAGGCCGAGCTGGAGAAGCGCCGTAGGTGGCCACCTGCCCCAGCGCCTGCACCCGCACCCGCACCCGCGCCAGCACCTGCGCCAGCCCCGGCTCCCGCTCCCGCTCCGGCCCCGGCCCCGGCCCCGGCTCCGGCTCCGGCTCCGGCTCCGGCTCCGGCTCCTGCGCCAGCTCCGGCACCGGCACCCGCGCCAGCCCCCGCTGTGTCCGGCGACATCGTGGACAGCAACCTGAACGTCATCCCGGCGCAGTACACCGCCATGGCGGCCCAGTTGAGCAAGGATGCCGGCATCGCCTATCGCTACGGTCCGGATGCAATTTCTTCCGGCACGGCCAACGCGGGCCCGGCGTTGTACAAGCGGGCGGACACCATGCTTGGCTCCCCCGCACCGAGCTACTCGCTCTGGTGGCAGATGGGCCAGCCCTCGAGCAACATGGGCTCCTACTCCTCGGACCAGGGCTCCATCACCTTCGTGGCGGACGACACGAAGCAGCG
>JAGIAI010000021.1 GCA_017744935.1 Variovorax sp. | reverse complement strand
CACGTCCATGCTCTGCGCGCGCGTGGTGCGGGGGGCCGCTTCCAGCGCGAACGAGGTGAGCCCCGCAGCAGCCAGGCGCTGCAGGCCCGGGGCATCGAAGGGATTGAGCATGCCGACGAGAGTCGAACCGGGTCGCATCGCAGCCAGTTCATGTTCCTGCGGCGAACGGACCTTCAGAACCAGTTCGCAGCCCAGTGCCCCGTTCTGGTCGGTGATCTCTGCACCAGCCGCTTGATAGGCCGCATCCGGCGCAGCGGCGGCCACGCCAGCACCGGACGCGACCCGGACCGTGTGGCCCTGCGCCTGGAGTTTCCTGGCTGTTTCCGGGGTGACGGAAACACGAGTTTCGCCTCGGGTAGTCTCGCCCGGCACGCCAATCAGCATGTGTCACTCCGTCACGTTGCGGATGCTGTGGACATGACATGCCCAAGCCAGTCGATCGCGGCGCCGAGCTGCGCTTCCACAGGCTGCGCAGCAGCCACGGAGAGCACGTTCGATTCGCCGACAGGTGATTCCAGGGTCGCAAACTGATTGGCCACCAGACTGGCGGGGAAGAGGTGCCCCGTCCGTGCGGCAACGCGGGCTCGCGCGTCGTCCGGAGCGATCTCGATATAGACGATCCTCAAGCTGGGGACTGCCGCCCTCAGCCGGTCGCGGTACGCACGTTTGAGTGCCGAACAGGTCAGCACTGCGCTGCCCGTGTCCGCAGACAACAAGGCGCCCAACTGATCCAGCCAAGGCCATCGGTCGTTGTCATTGAGCGGAATCCCGTCGCGCATCTTGCGTTGGCTCGATGGCAGATGAAAGTCATCGCCCTCGATCAATCTTGCCCCCAGCGCCGAAGCGAGGCGGACCGCCACGGTCGACTTCCCGCAGCCGGACACGCCCATGACAAGGACCTTGACCGTCATGGCTTCGCACCGCGAAGCACTTCGGGGTTCACCGCTGTCGGTGGCTTGCCTGCGCGTTCGCCCGCTCCAAGCGCCGCGATGAGGTTGTCGGCTGCGAGCATGGCCATGGCCAGCCGGGTCTTCCTCGAGGCGCTGCCGATGTGCGGTGTCAGGACGACGTTGGGCAACGAAAGCAACTCCGGATGGACGTCGGGTTCGCCTTCGAAGACGTCCAGCCCGGCTGCCGCGATCGTGCCGTTGCGCAGCGCCTGGGCGAGTGCCGCATCATCCACGATCCCTCCGCGCGCAATGTTCGTGAGCGTTGCATGGGGCTGCATCTGCGCCAGCTCCGCCGCGCCGATCGAATGATGTGAATCTTTCGAATAGGGCAGCACCAGGACGAGGTGATCGGACTCATGCAGCAGCGTCGACTTGTCGACATAGCGAGCCCCGACCTCGGCCTCCAGATTCGCCGGCAGCCGCGACCGGTTGTGATAGATCACCTGCATATCGAACCCCCGCGCCGCCCGGCGTGCGATGGCGCGCCCGATTCGGCCCATGCCGAGAATGCCGAGCGTTGCGCCGAAGAGGTCGCCGCCGACGAAGTGGTCGTGGATGCCGGTCTTGCGCCACTCGCCGCGGCGTACGAACCGTTCCGATTCGCCGATGCGCCGGGCAGTGGCCATCATGAGCGCGAAGCCGAAGTCCGCGGTGGTTTCCGTCAGCACGTCGGGCGTATTCGTCACCAGCACCCCGCGGCTGGTGCACGCGGCTACGTCGATGTTGTTGTAACCAACGCCCACGTTGCAGACGGCCTTGAGGCTCGGACACGCGTCGAGCAATTCGGCATCGATGCGCTCGGTCCCTGTGCTCATGACCCCGACCCTTCCCCGAAGGCGCCGTAGCAGTTCCTCCCGGCTCCAGATCTCATCCGTCGGGTTGTCTTCCAGTTCGAAATGCTGGCTTAGCCGGGCGGTGACATCCGGGAAGGTCGCGCGGGTGGCGAGGACGGCGGGTCGCATGAAGTCTCCTGTAGCTCTGGGTCGTTGGCTTGAAGTTACGCAACTCCATCGCTTCGACCAAGACGAGATCGTTCTACGGCCATCGGAAAACCTTATGTCGGTGCCTATAACGAAGGCGCGAGGCAGAATTCGCCTGGCAATCCGACATCGGCGCAAGCGCGGATCCGGGGTGCCTGCCGAACTTCGGGAGCATGACCTGAACCGCCGCATCGACCCCTACAGTCTTCGCTTGTTCATTTCCGCTGCGAGAGCAGGCTCGATCGTGCGCGCCGCGGAGCAGGAACACATCGCGCCTTCGGCGCTGAGCAGGCGACTCGCGGATCTGGAGCACGCCTTCGGAACCGCACTGCTGGTTCGTTCGCCGCGCGGCGTCGTTCTGACTGACGCAGGGCGCCTCGTTTTCGAACGTGGCGTGAAGATGGACGACGAGCTTCAGGCCCTGGTGCGAGAGGTCGAGACCCAGGGCAATCAGGTGCGCGGCACCGTCAGGCTCTACGCCAACATGTCGGCCGTCGTGGGCTTTCTTCCGGAGCGTCTCCGGCACTTCATGGCGCAGTACCCGAGCGTCGAGGTGTCGCTGCATGAAGCGGACACGCGCGACGTGATCCGCGCGTGCCTCGACGACCGCGCGGATGTCGGTGTCGGCGTCGAATCCTCGGTGCCGATGGGGCTCGAGAGCTGGCACTTCGCGAGCGATCCGATGCAGGTGGTGCTTCCGGCGGAGCACCCCCTCGCGAAGCAGGAGGCCCTCGGCTTCGCGCAGGTGCTCGAGCATCCGCTGATCGGCATCCACGAGGGCGGAGCGCTCGACCGGCTCCTGCATGAGCGGGCCGAGGCGCTGCAGATGCACTTCGCGCCCAAGGTGTCAGTCAGCAGCTTCGATGCGGTGTGCCGCATGGTCGAGGCTGGCCTGGGCATTGCCGTGATCCCGCAAAGCGCCGCTTCGGCCTACGCCGGCATGCCTCGCTTCGTCCGTCGGCCGCTGGCGGAGCCCTGGGCGGCCGATCGAGGCTTGTGCCTGCTTGCGCTGCGTCGCAGCCCGCAACCGCGCACGGTTCAGGCCCTGATCGACGCCCTTCGCGGGTAATCCCGGATCTCGCATTTGGCGCGAACCCCTGTGCCGTCTTGGCGCTTTTCAGTTCGAGGGGGCGGCCGGATCATTCCGTCATGGCAGCTTTCGCAACGGCCCTCCGGTTCTCCCCTCAGATCCTGTACCTGAGCCAATCGCCCGCGGTGGTGACAAAGGCGCTCCAGGCGCAGAAGGTCTCGTTGACCGAAGCATCTCCGCTGCGGGATGACGTATCCACGGACGAGATCACGCCGATCGCGATCCTCACGCATTTCGACGACAAGCTGGGCCGCTTTCCGCACACGGGATTCACGGCGGGGGGCGAAGCGCCCATTCACCGGGATGCGATTCGCAACAGTGGCGTCGAAGTCATCGTGGCTGGCAAGCGCTACGGAAAGGGGTCGTCGCGTGAACACAGTCCCGCGGCCGAGAAGCTGGCGGGCGTGCGGCTCGTCATCGCGGAGAGCTTCGAGCGGATCTATCGTCAGAACGCCGACAACATCGGACTGATCACGTCAACCGACTTCGGTTTGATTCCGCGCATCGAGGCCGGCGAGGCGATTGCGTGGGATGAGTTGGTCGCCGGCCGCGACGCGCTTGCCGCTGCGATCCTGCGCGATGGCGGATTGCTCCGATTCGGAGAAGCCCGTTTGCGCGAGGTGAGTTCGGCCGGAGTGCCGAGCCGCCGCACACCACGCACCCTCTTCGAGAAGATCGTGGCGCGGCACGCGCTTGCGACGGAACTGACCTCCGCCGATCCTTCGCAAGGCGACGGTGCCTTTGTGCGCGCCGATTGGCGATTCATCCACGAGTACTACACGGGCATGGCTGCGCACATGCTGCATGCCACCTTTGGCCGGCCGCTCGAGCTCAAGGACCCAGGTTCCATCGTCGTCTTCGAGGACCACACCTCCTATGTTGAAGAGAGCCCTGCGCATGTGCGTGGCGGCCTCGTACCGAGCGTGCATCGCATGGTGCAGGCGCAGCGCGACTTCGCCAGGGAATATCACCTGCGCATGCACCAGACCCTGACCGAAGTGGAAGCAGCGCAGGACGACGGCACCAACGTGGCAGGGATCTCGCACGCGATGATGGCGGAGCGCTACGCGTTGCCTGGCCAGCTGGTGGTGGGGACCGATTCGCACACCCCGCATTGCGGTGCTTTGGGCTGTGTCGCGTTCGGCGTCGGCACAACCGACATGGCGAATGCGTTCGTCACCGGCGCGGTGCGAATGACGATGCCGCAAAGCCTGCGGGTCGTGCTCGACGGACGGCTCCAGGTGGGTGTGACCGCCAAGGACGTGGTGCTTCACCTGCTCGCCCAGCCTCTGATCCGTTCGGGCGGCGGGGTCGGCAAGGTCTTCGAGTTCACCGGCCGCGCCATCGAACACATGAGCACCGACGAGCGCGCAACGTTCACGAACATGACCGCCGAGCTGGGCGGATTCACGGGCATCGTCGCGCCCGATGCGGAAACGGTGCGCTTCCTGCGCGAGCGGCGGGGCATCGACTTTCGGCTCGAAGACTGGATGCGCAGCGATCCGGATGCGACCTACGTCGGAACGATTCGCGTCGATTGCGCGGATGTCCCCGCGATGGTGGCTTCTCCCGGAGACCCCGGCAATGGCCTGCCGCTTTCGGACGTGAAACAGGTCGTGCGGATCGACATTGCCTATGGCGGTTCCTGCACCGCGGGCAAGCGCGAGGACTTCGACCACTACCACGCGGTGCTGCGCTGGGCGGCCGATCGCGGGCTGCGGGTCGCGCCGGGTGTCGAGCTGTTCCTGCAATTCGGGACCACTGCGGTGCGCGATCACTGCATCGCGGCGGGATACCTCGATGCCTTCGAACGCGTGGGCGCCCGCATCCTGCAGCCGTCGTGTGGCGCCTGTGGCAATTGCGGTCCTGGCGGATCGACCCGGCCGGATCAAGTGACCGTGAGCGCCATCAATCGCAACTTTCCGGGCCGGGGCGGCCCCGGAAGCGTCTGGCTCGCCAGTCCGCCGACCGTGGCTGCCAGCGCGATTGCAGGCGAGCTGATGTCCTTCGAGGACCTCAGGCACCGATTCTCAAACTGAAAAGGAGACACCCCATGGACTTCCCTCTCACGAGGCGGGCGCTCGTTCGCGCCTTCGGGGCGACGCTCGTCGTCGCCCCGCTGGGCGCAATGGCGCAGACACCGCTCGCGGAAAAGCCGATCAGGATGATCGTTCCGCTGGCGGCGGGCTCGACGGTCGATGCGGTCGCGCGTGCGCTCGGGCCCAGCTTCAGCAGGACGACGGGTCATCCGGTCATCGTGGAGAACATCGTTGGCGCCGGTGGCATTCCGGGCACCACACAGATCGTGAAGGCACAGAAGGACGGCCTGACGCTGGGCATGATCTCGTCGAATCACGTGATCAACCCGGGCATCTACAAGACCGTGCCCTACGACAGCCTCAAGGACATCACGCCCATTGCCGTGCTTGCGACGGTGCCTCTGGTCCTTGTCGTCAATCCGAAGCTACCGGTCACCAATGTGTCGGAACTCCTCGCCTACGCAAAAGCCCATCCCGGCGCGTTGAACTACGGATCGGCGGGCAACGGAAGCACCTTGCATCTCGCCGGTGAGTTGCTGGTTTCGGAAACGAAGATCGAAATGAAGCATGTCCCTTACCGCGGGACCGGTCCGTTGATCACGGACCTGATCGGCGGCCAGGTGCAGCTTGGATTCGTTTCGGTTTCGCAGGTCGCACCGCAGATCAAGGCGGGCGCATTGCGCGCACTGGCGGTTTCCACGCCCACACGTTCGGCCGCGCTCCCGAATGTGCCGACGCTGGCCGAAGCGGGCGTGCCCAAGTACAGCTTCGACGCGTGGATCGCACTGATCGGGCCCGCGGGTCTCCCCAAGCCGATGGTCGACAGCTACGCGGCCGCGATCAAGACGGCAATGGCTTCGCCCGAGGCGCAGACAGCGATCGCGGGTCAAGGACTCATGGTGCTCGACAAGGGCCCCGAAGCGGCGCCGGCGTTCTTCCAGAGCGAACTGACGAAGCACCAGAAGCTGGTGAAGCAGTCCGGCGCGACTCTGGATTGACCTCGAAGCGCCTGCCGCACCGAGTCGCGCAGCCCGTGCGCCCTCATGGCTTGCCCAACTCGGACCTGATTGCCCCGGCGAGCGCTGCCGCAGCTGGCGACAATGACCGGCCCCGCTTGGTGACCAACGAGATGTCTCTTGAAATCACAGGGTCGTGCAGACGTCTCACCAGCAGGTCCTTGTGCCGCGACGCCTGGGCGTATGCCGTCGGCATGATCGAGGGGCCGGCGCCGGCCTGGGTCATCCACAAGGCAGTTGAATAGAACGTCACCTCGTTCGGGACATCGAGCATGACGCCCGCCTGCGCCGCCGCACCGTCGATCATCTGACGGATTCCGTATCCCGGCCTGACGGTGATCACCGGAACGCCCTCGAGGTTTGCCCACCGGATGCGCGCTCGCGCTGCCAGCGGATCGTCCTTGCGGCAGACGAGGGCCAGGGTGTCGGTCATGATCCGCTCGGTGTCGACGTCGGCTGCCGCTCGCTCCGGCGCGCCGATACCGAAATCAACGTGCTCGCCCACGATGCGCGAGACGAACTGGTCCGGCGCGCAGTCGTCCACCACGACACGAATCTCAGGATGCAGTTTGCCGAAGCGCCGCACCACCGCGGGAAGCAGGATCTCGCCCAGGGTGGGCGTGATGGCGAGCGACACCCGTCCGCGCCGGAGCTGTCCCAGATCCCGCAGACCAGCCCCTAGCGAGTCGACGTCGCGAAGCACTCGTTCGGCGATCGAGATCACCTCGCTCGCCGCCTGAGTGGCGCGAAGTGATCGAGTGGTCCGGTCAAAGAGTCGGGTGCCCAACCCCTCCTCGAGCTGACGAATCAGGACGCTGACCGCCGATTGGGTGAGCGAAAGCTGCTCTGCAGCGGCGCTGAGCTTTCCGAGATGGAACACCGAGTGAAAAGCCCGGAGCTGCCGGATGCTCGGGCTGAACTTGAGGCGTTGATTCATATGAATTCATGATATCTGGTTCATTTAATTTCGATTTACTTAAGAATCCGGGCGGTGTGCAATTCGGTTCATAAGGAGACATCTGATGAGAAAGTCAACTCGCATGTTTGCTGCGGTTCTTGCTGCGATCGTCGCGGCGGCCGCGTGGGGTCAATCGACTGCGGAGAAGTTTCCACGGCAGCCTGTCCGCATGGTGGTGACCTTCCCACCAGGTGGCAGTTCCGACGCTGTCGTGCGCATGCTCGTGCCGCGACTGAACGAGACGCTCGGACAGCCTGTGATCGTCGACAACCGACCCGGTGCCGGCGGAAACATCGGAACGAGCATGGTCGCCAAGGCGGTACCCGATGGCTACACGATGGGCGTGGTCGCAGCGGGGGCGTTGTCAGTCAATAGCAGCCTCTACCCTCAGATGCCTTTTGATGTCCAGAAGGATCTTCGGCCGGTCAGCATGCTTGCCTCGATTCCATTCGTCCTGGTGGGAAGCCCCTCCTTCCCCCCGAAGACGCTGAAGGACGTCATCGACACGGCCAAGCGCAGGCCTGGAGAGCTCACGATCGCGCACGGCGGGAATGGGACCGCCATGCATCTGTCGACCGCGCTCCTCGGCCAGATGGCGGGCATCAAGTTGGTGGAGATTCCGTACAAGGGCTCTGGCCCTGCGGCACTCGATGCGATCAGCGGGCAAGTAATGCTCGCGATGGTCGACCTGCCTTCGTCGCTGCAACAGATCAAGGCCGGCAAGCTCACTGCCTACGCCGTGACCAGCCCGAAGCGACTGCCGCAATTGCCGGAGGTCCCCACGATGTCGGAAGCCGGCCTGACCGGCTACGACTCCACCGGGTGGTTCGGTGTCGTTGCACCCGCCGGTACGCCAACGAGTGCTGTCGCGCGCATCAACGGCGCGCTCTCCGACGCGCTGACCGACCCGACGATCCAGGCAAACATGCGCAATCTCGGCGTTGAACCCACTCCCAGTTCACCGGAGGCCATGGGCTCGTTCATCGCTTCGGAGACGGCCAAGTGGGCGAAGGTTATCAAGCAAAGCAACATCAAGCTCGATTGATCAAATGGAAACTATTGAAGCAGACGTCCTCGTCGTAGGTGCCGGGCCGGTGGGGCTGACCCTGGCGATGGATCTTGCGTCGCGAGGCGTGAAAGTGGCAATCGTCGAGGTGCGCGCCTATGCGGAGCCGCCGAATGTCAAATGCAACCACGTTGCCGCCCGAACGATGGAACGCTTCCGTCGCCTGGGGGTTGCGCAGAAGCTGCGCAGCACGGGCTTGCCGGAGGACTATCCCAACGACGTGACCTTCAGGACCAGCATGACGGGGACGGAACTCTCTCGTATCCCGATCCCGGGGCGTGGCGAGCGGTACACCTCCAAGGAAGGTCCGGACACGTGGTGGCCCACGCCCGAGCCTCCGCATCGCATCAACCAGCTATACCTGGAGCCAGTCTTGCTGGAGCACACGGCAGCCCTTCCAGGGGTGACGTTGCTCAATCGCACGCAGCTCACCTCGTTTACACAAGGTGTCGACGCCATCGAAGCCATCTCGCTCGACCTCGAAAGCGAAACATCTCGGACCATTCGTTGCCGCTATCTTGTCGGCTGCGACGGCGGGAGTTCCTCGGTCCGGAAGGCCATCGGATCGAAGCTGGAAGGCACGGCAGTGGTCCAGCGTGTGCAATCGACATTCATTCGGGCGCCCCAGCTGCGCAGCATGCTTCCCGGCAAGCCGTCCTGGTGCTACTACTCGGTCAATCCACGTCGTTGCGGGACCGTCTTCGCCATCGATGGCAAAGAAACCTGGCTGGTGCACAACCATCTGAATCCCGCCGAGCTGGACTTCGAGTCTGTCGATCGCGATTGGTCGATCCGACAGATCCTCGGGGTCGGCCCGGATTTCGAATACGAAGTCGTCAGCAAGGAGGATTGGGTCGGCCGCCGTCTGGTCGCCGATCGGTTCCGTGACAGAAACGTGTTCATCGCCGGCGACGCATCGCATCTCTGGGTGCCATACGCCGGTTACGGGATGAACGCGGGGATCGCTGATGCACTCAATCTGTCCTGGTTGCTCGCTGCGCGTGTCCAAGGCTGGGGCGAAGCGTCGATCCTTGATGCCTATGAAGCCGAGCGGCAGCCCATCACCGCGCAGGTCTCCCACTTCGCCATGAACCATGCAGCGAAGATGATCAAGGCGCGAAGTGCCGTGCCCGCGAACATCGAAGAGCCGAGCGCCGAAGGCGCCGCTGCCCGCGACCGGATCGGACGCGAGGCCTATGACCTCAACGTGGAGCAATACTGCTGCGCCGGTCTCAATTTCGGCTACTACTACGTGGGGTCGCCCATCATCGCCAGCGATGACGAGATCCCGCCTGAGTATTCGATGGGGAGCTTCACGCCCTCGACGGTGCCGGGATGTCGCGCGCCTCACTTCTGGTTGTCTGACGGCAGATCGCTCTATGACGCTTTCGGTGCCGGCTATACGCTCCTGCGCTTCGACCCCGCGGTCGACATCGAGGCATTTCGATCCGCTGCGGCATCACGCGGTGTACCGCTCCGGGTCCTGGACCTGTCGGGAGAGAAGGTGCCGGAGGCCTATCAGCACAAGCTGGTGTTGTGCCGCGACGATCAGCACGTTGCCTGGCGATCGAACTCTGCGCCGGAAGATGCCATGGCACTCGTCGACATGCTGCGCGGAGCAAGGCCCGCACAAGAGCGCGGGTGAACGGAGGGGCCGGAACACACGCTCAGAGATCGCCGAAGGTCTTTCCCTCCGCCGCCAGCCGCACAAGCAGCGGCGCGGGTTGCCACCAGAAGCCGTCCTGCGCGTGAAATCGGCGGATGTCGGCCAGCACACTGGGCAGGCCGATGCGATCGGCCAGGTACATCGGACCGCCATGATGCGCGGGAAAGCCGTAGCCCGTCAGGTAGACGATGTCGATGTCGCCGGGCCGCAGCGCGATCTGCTGCTCCAGCAGCGTCGCGCCTTCGTTGATCATGCCGTACAGGCAGCGCTTGATGATGTCGTCTTCGCTCATCGTCTTGCGCTCGATGCCCATTCGGGCCGACTCTTCGGCGACGAAGTTTTCAAGTTCCGGATCGCGTTGTGGCGTGCGATCGCCCTTCTCGTAGCGGTACCAGCCCTTGCCGCTCTTCTGCCCGAGACGGCCCTGGTCGCACAGCTTGAGGATCAGGTCGTTCCAACGACGGTCGGTGGGCCGCGTGGCCATCTGGGCCTTGCGCGTCTGGTAGCCGACGTCGTTGCCCGCCATGTCGTGCACCGCGAAGATGCCCATCGCATAGCCGAACTTCTTCAGCGCGGCATCCACCTCGTGTGGCAGCGCGCCGTCTTCCACCAGGAAGTGGGCCTCGCGGGTGTAGTTGCGAAATAGCGCGTTGCCGATGAAGCCCGGGTAGATGCGCGACAGCACCGCCACCTTGCCCATGCGCCTGCCAAGGTCCATCAACGTGGCGATCGCGTCGGGCGCGGTGTCCTTTGCCCGAACGACCTCGAGCAGCTTCATGACATGCGCAGGGCTGAAGAAATGCGCCCCGACCACATCCTGCGGACGTGTGGTCACCGCCGCGATCAGGTCCACATCGAGACCCGAGGTGTTGGTCGCGAGGATGGCACCCGGTTTCGCCAGTCGGTCGAGCTGACGGAAGATGTCCTGCTTGAGGCCGATGTCCTCGAACACCGCTTCGATCACCAGGTCCGCGTCGTCCACGCTGGACATCTGCAGCGTGCAAGTGATCAGCGCAAGCCGCCGGTCGCGCTCGCCGGCTTCGAGCTTGCCGCGCGCAACGCTGCCCGCATAGTTGTCGCGCACGCGCTCGAGACCGCGCTCCAGCCCCTGCTGGTTGGCGTCGATCAACGTGACTGGGATGCCGATGTTCGCGAGCGCCATCGCGATCCCGCCGCCCATCGTGCCCGCGCCGATCACGGCAACCCGGTGAATCGGACGCAGCGGTGTATCGGCCGGGATGTCGGGGATGTGGCTCGCCTCGGCGGTCGCGGCTCTTGCGTGGGCTAGCGCGCGTTCGCGCTCGGCGTCGGTGACGGTGAAGAGATCGGTCGTGCCCATGTGAATCAGCCCTGGTTGTCCTGGATCTTCGCGGCCTTGCCGTCCACGAATTCGCGCAGGCGTTTCTCGGCCTCGGGCGGCCGTGCGCGGGCCGAATTGAGCTGCTCCATGAACAGGCCGTCGTCATGCGAGAGGTCCTGCACGCGCGGCAGGACGTTGATGATCATCCAGTTGGTTTCGAGGCTGTTCTTCGCGATGCGGGCGGCGAGCTCTCTCGACTTCGCCAAGGCTTCGCCAGCAGGCGTGACATAGCGCACGACATGCTCCTGCAGGCCCTCGGCGGGCGAGAGCAGTCGGCCGGTGAGCATCATGTCCGTCATCACCGTGGTGCCGACGACGCGCTGGATGCGCACGGTGCCGCCGCCACCGACGAAGATGCCGCGCTGCCCCTCGGGGAGGCCGAAGAGTGCGGACTCGTCGCACACGCGCAGGTGAGCCGACATCGCCAGTTCGAGTCCGCCGCCCACCACCGCGCCGTGCAGGGCCGCGACAAAAGGAATGGGGCCGCGCGCGATGAGGTCGAACACCTCGTGCCAGTTGTGGCGCCGCCGTTTGCGAGACGGCTTGATCTGGCCCGTCGCGCGTGCCAGCGCCTCGGCCAGGTCCAGGCCTGCGCAGAAGTTGCTGCCGTGCCCGAAGAGAACAGCGACGTCCGCTTCGTCATGCGCGCGCAGCACGGCGGCCCGAAGTTCGTCGACGAGGGGATCGTTGATCGCATTGCGCTTGTCGGGGCGATTCAGGCCGATCAGCGCGATGTTGCCGTCGAGCTCGTAGGTGATGAGGGGTTCGCTCATGGAGGGTCTTGCGTTGAAGTGTTCGTGTGGCGGATCAGAGGTCCAGGACCAGCTTCGCCGTCTTGCAGCCCGAGCAGCAGATCATCATCCGATCGTTCGCGGCCTTCTCGGCATTGCTCAGGACGAGGTCCCGGTGGTCGGGAATGCCTTCGAGCACCCGCACCTCGCAGGTGCCGCAGATGCCTTCCTGGCATGAATACGGTGGTTCGATGCCGACGGCCATCAGGCTGTCGAGGATGGTTTGCCCGGTGCGGACTTCCACCTGCTTGCCGGAACGCGCCAGCTCGACCATGAAGCCGCCGTCTGTCGCGGCAGCTTCCTTGGCTGCGAAGTACTCCATGTGCACCTGCCCGGGCGGCAATGCGGCGGTCGCCTGCTCATAGGCCGCGAGCATGGGCAGTGGTCCGCAGCAATAGACGTGCGCGCCGGACGGCAGCGACTGCACGATCGCCGCGATGTCCAGCATCTGCCCGCCGGCCTCCTGGTCGAAGTTGAGCCGCAGGTCGACGTTCGGCTGGTTGTGATAGCCCTGCAGTGCATCCAGGAAGGCCGCATTGCGCCTCGTGCGCGCCGCATAGTGCAACTGCCAGGGCGTGCCCAGTGCCTGGCTGCGCGCGATCATGCTCATGATGGGCGTGATGCCGATGCCGCCGGCGATGAAGACATTCATCGTCGATGTCTCGTCGAGCGGGAAGTTGTTGCGTGGCGCACTGATGGTCAATGTCTCGCCGGAGCGCAGCACTTCGTGCATGTAGCGCGAACCACCCCGGCTCTTGGCGTCCTTGTTGACGCCAATGAGATAGCGGTGCCGCTCGCTGGGTGCATTGAGCAGCGAGTAGCTGCGCAACAGTCCGTTCGGCAGGTGGAGGTCGATGTGCGCACCGGCAGTGAAGGGCGGCAGTTCCTTGAGCGGCGGCATCGGAACGAGTTCGAAGCCGAGGATGCCGTCGGCCTCATAGGTCACTGCCCGCACGCGGACCTGCATCAGTGCTTCGTTGTTGCTCATGGTCTTGTCTCCCGGATGCAGAGGGTCAGAGGTCGAGGACGGCCATCGGCTCGATGGCGACGCCCATCGCTGCGGCGTGCTCGCGCTGGACCCACTCGGGTTGCCCGGCGTGGAAGATGAAATGGGTCAGGAGCCGATTCCACTTGGGGTGTCGCCGGTAGTCCGCCAGCGGCAGGCCCTTCAGGAAGAAATCGCGCGAATCGCTGGGCAGGAAAAGCGGCGCGTTCGATCTGGCGCGGAGCACGCCCTTGGGGTCGCGCCCCGACTGCACCGCATCGATGTCCTCGAACAGCCGGCGCCGCAGCATCGCGATGCCGCGATCACTGGCGCCGAGGTTCTCGCGGGTGCGGTCCGCGATGCGTCCCTGGCCGACCCAGGCGACGATGTCCTGGTTGATGATGTGACTCGTGATCCATCGGCCGGTCGCGGCGTCGCGGATCGGGCTGTGCCAGGTGGGGATGGTCTTCTGCACGAACGGCTCGGATTCGCGCGGCACGCGGATGAACGACCAGGTGACGCTCAGCGTGTTCTCGTCATCGATCGGCACGCGCCATTCGAAGTGATCGCCCAGGAAGAAGCCGTTGGGCCACAGGCAGACCCGGCCGATGGTCCAGAGCGGGTGCTGCTCGTTGGTGTCTTCGCTGATCCGCTTGTAGACGAAGCCGTGCTCGAACTCCTCGAACGCGAGCTGCAGGTGCGCGGGTGCATAGCCGCCGTCGTCACCGCGCAGGCGGCGGCTCCAGTTGGCATGCATCCATTCGAAGTGCACCGGGTCGATGGAGTTTTCTTGCGTCTGCAGCCAGTTGCAGGGCACTTCGGAGAAGACCGCCTGGACGAATCCGTTGGACCAGTGGAAGGCTTCCCAGTCGGGCAGCTCCGGCACCGGCTGCGGGCCCATGTAGGCCCACAGCAGGCCGGCCATGGGCCGCACTTCGTAGGCCTTCAGGCGCACCTTGCAACGCAGGCGCGCGGTGGGATCGACGTGATCCTCGAAGGGTTGCGCCACGCAGGCACCCTTCGCATCGAACTGCCATCCGTGGTAGTGGCAGCGGATGCCTTCCTGCTCGACATAGCCATACGACAGGTCGGCGCGGCGGTGCGCGCACTGTCGGTCCACCAGGCCGTAGCGGCCGCCGAGATCCTTGAAGAGCACGAGGTCCTCGCCCATGAGCCGCACGGGCTTGACTGCGTCGCGCTCCAGCTCGTCGATGCCGGCGATCGGGTGCCAGTGACGCCGCAGCACTTCGCCCATCGGCGTGCCCGGTCCGACTTCGGTCAACTGGCGGTTCTTTTCGGGGGTCAGCATGACGGGGTCGTCTCCTTGCTCATTCAGGCTTGAAGCCGGAGGCCTTGATGATGGGTGCCCAGTGCGCGAGCTCGGCGCGCTGCAGCGCATCCATCTCGGCGCCGGGACGGAAGTCCGGTTGCACCCACAGGCGTTGCGTGAGCGCGTCCTTGACCTCCGGCGATTGCAGCGCCTGCTGCAGGGCCTTCTGCATCCGTTCGATCTCCGCGGGCGGCGTGCCCGCGCGCGCCCACATGCCGGTCCAGCCTTCGCCCGAGGTCACGTCCACGCCCTGCTCGGCAAAGGTGGGAATCTCGGGGATCAGCGGCGAGCGCTCCTTGGTGAAGATGCCGATCACGCGGATGCGACCGGAGCGGTGGTGCGGCATCATGCTGTCGATCAGGCTGATGGCCGAAGGCACGTGCCCGCCGACCAGGTCGGTGACCATCGGCGGCGTCCCTTTGTAGGGTGTCACCGGCAGGTCGATGTTGGCCGTCTTCGCGAGCTGTACGCCGAGGAAGTGGTTCTGTCCGCCCAGTCCTGGCGTACCGAAGCTGGCCTTGCCGGGATTGCGGCGAACCCATTCGATGAATTCACGCACGCTCGTCGCGCCGGTGTTGTTCGCGACGCCCATGCCGAGCGGGTACGTCGCCAGCGTGGCCACTGGCGCGAAGTCCTTCACGATGTTCCAGCGCACTTCGTGGCCGAACACCAGCATCTGGAAGGTCGGCGTCGCATTCGGCGCCACCATGTAGGTGAGCCCGTCGGCCGGCGCCGCAAGAACCATATCGGCCGCGATGCGTCCGCCCACGCCGGGCTTGTTGTCGATGATCACCGGTTGCCCGAGCAGCGACGGCAACCGGTCCGCAACCGCACGCAGGATCGCGTCGGTCGCGCCGCCCGGCGGAAAGCCGACGACGATGCGAATCACCGACTTGCTTTGCGCATGAATGGCCTCGGGGGCGGCCAGAACGGCCGCGCCATAGGTCAGAAGGTCGCGCCTGTTGAGTTTCATCGTGTTGTCTCCAAGGAGGGCGTCTTGCGCGCCCTTTCGGGGTGATGAGGGATTGGCGGGTCAGGCGTCGGCCAGTTGCCGCCACTCGCCGGCCGTGGCGATCACGCCACCCACCGAACGGATCTTCCGGTAGTCGAGTTCCGGGTGATGCGCCATCGTGGGCTGCTTGCCTTCCAGGAACTCGCGCGCCGCCTTCAGGAGCATCTGGCGCACGCGCAATACCGCGCCGTCAGCGGAGCACAGTTGTTCGTCGGTACGGTCGACGATCGGCCCCTGGCTCAGGAACATCGCGAAGTCTTCGGTGCCCAGGTGCTGCGGGAACCCGGTCTTGTGGCCGCGCTTCATCAGGTCGCGGTTCTGGCCCCAGTTGTCCTCGGGGCCGCCCGGCGGCAGCGGTGGGAAATTCCACACATCGGGCGAAGCCGACATCACCGTCATGCCCAGCGGGCGATTCGGGTTGAAGTGCACGAACCAGGCGCGGTGCGTCACATCGTCCACCGGCGTCGAGAAGAACACGGTCGTGGGCCCGTTGGCGTCGGGCGGGCAGATGATCCCGTACCACGGCATCACGAAGTTGTTGACCCGCGCATACACCTGGCCGTCCGGCAACGTTCGCAGGGCGGCGTAGCGGTAGCCATAGGGACGCTCCTCGAACTCCAGCTTGGGGGCGAGCGCCTTGGTCATCAGCATGCGTTCGTTGCCACCACCAGCGGTGATCTGGGTGGTCGACTCGTGCAGCACGCCGACGTGCGACGAGTCCATCGAGGCTTCTACACCCTGCACCCAGTTGGTCGGCACCTCGGCGCTGGTCACCGAGCGCTGGTGCGCGGGTAGGTCGATGAAAGGCAGGTCGGGGAAGGGCGGTGGCGTGTCTCCCTCGCCGAGCCAGACCCAGACGATGCCGCCGCGATCGGCCGCGGTGTAGCGGTTCACGCGCACATGCTTGCAGAACTGCGTCTGGTCGCCGGTGTGGTTCGGGGCTTCGACGACTTCGCCTTTGACGTTGAACTTCCAGCCGTGATAGATGCAGCGCAGGCCGTTGTCCTCGTTGCGCGCCAGCGCGAGAGAGGCCTTGCGATGCGGGCAGCGCTCGTCGAGAACGCCGACCGCACCATCCGTCGCGCGGAAGGCCACGTAGTTGCGGCCCAGCAGGCGGATGCGCACCGGCGCGCCGTCGGCTTCCAGCTTCGACGAAGGCACGGCCGGCAGCCAGTAGTGCTGACGGATCATCTCGCCCATCGGGGCGCCGTTCTCGACGCGTGTCAGCAGATCGTTGTCTTCCTTGCTCATCGGCATGGGAATGTCTCCTCAGTTTTCAATAGCGCTCCAATCCAGTCCGGGCACCCGCGGAACCGGCTTTGCCGGGCCGCTGGATGCGCCCCCCTCCCGCCGAAGGCGAGAGAGGGGGGAGCCGCGAAGCGGCTTGGGGGGTGTTCATTCCCTGAACGCGCGCGGATACACGCGCCGGCAGTTGCATTCGAAGATGTCGGTGCGTTGTCGGTCGGTGAGCCATTCGATGCTTTCGATGACCGGCTTCATGTCGTCATAGTCGCGCCCGCTGATCGGGTCGCGCGAGCTGCCCGTGCCGGGCTTCTCGGTGCCGAAGAGCACGTTGTCGGTGCCGGCCACCTTCAGCAGCAGCTCGATGGCTTCCTTGCTGTAGTTGCAGGTGTCGAAGTAGAGCTTCTTCAACTGCTCGTCGAAGGTCTCCTTCTCGCCCTTTCGTACGTTCCACGAGCGGAAGCGTCCCATCTGGTAGGGGATCGCCCCGCCGCCATGCGCCACGACGATCTTGAGGTCGGGGAAGGTGTCGAAGGTCTTCGCGCCGAGCAGCGAGACGACCGCGATGCTTTCTTCGTTGATGAACTTCAGCGTGTACGACTCGCGTGCGCTGCAGCTGCCCGCGGAGTGGATCAGGCCGGGCACGTCGAGCTCGGTCATCGCCTTGTACAGCGGATGCCAGAACGGATCGCCCAGCCCGGGCGGATCGCCCAGCCCCTCGGTCGGATCGGGGTTGATGAGGCAGCCGACGAAGCCGAGCTGCGTCACGCAGCGACGCAGCTCGGGAATCGCGCGCAGTTCGAGCGGCTCGTCCATGTACTGCGGCAGCCCTGCGACACCGCGGAAGCGGTCGGGGAACATCTCGACGAAGCGTGCGATGAGGTCGTTGCAGTGCGTTGTCCACAGCTCGGTCACGCGACCGGGCTTGACGGAGTGCATCTGCAGATAGGGACGCGGCGAGATGAACTGGATGTCGGTGCCGACGTTGTCCATGCTCTTCACGAGCTCTTCGGCCACCTTGCGCACCGAGGCGTCCGGAATCTTGGGCAGCGTGTTGGGGTTGGCGCGGCCGCCAACCAGCTCCGCCATGAAGCGGAAACTCTCGGGCGGCATGACGATGTGTGCGTGGGAATCGATGATCATGAAGAAGCGCTTTCGGGTATGTCTCTCGGGGTTATCGAATGACGGCCATCACTTCGAGCTGCAGCCACATGCCGTGTTGCAGCGGGTACACCGTGATATGGCGCGCCGGGCGGTCGTGGGGATCGGGGAATGCGGCCAGCCACTCGGCATTGACCGCGTCGCGCACCGCGTTGTCGCGCACGGTGACGGAGAGCTTGACCACGTCGGACAACGTGGCGCCGCCGGCTTCGAGCAGCGCGCGCAGGTTGGCGAATGCGTGGCGCGCCTGCGCCGCCATGTCGTCCGGCAGCTGGCCGGTGGCGGGGTCCTTGCCGGCGATGGCGGACGAGCAGAGGATGTTGCCGACGCGCGCCCCGGCGGGGATCGGCGCGTTGTGCGAAGCACCGGGCAAGTCGATGGAGCGACCGGTCATGTGAGTTCCTGCGAAGTAGGGAGATCAGCGGATCAGTGGTCCGTGGCTTCGCTCTCGAAGAAGCTCATCGGCATGCGGGCCAGGAATTCCGAGAAGCCGGTCGAGCCCGACGGCACGTGCAGCAGCATGGCGTGGGCGGCGAGTGCCTCGTCGCCCTCCTGGATCGCGCGGGCCACTCGCAAGTGGTCCTGCAGCGACTTGCTGATCTGCGCCTTGGTGTGGAAGTCCTTGAGGCGGTAACGCTGGATCTGCCGGCGCGCATTGCGGATGAGCTCCGCCAGATAGGGATTGCGCGCGCCGTCGTAGACGGTTTCGTGGAAGAAGGTGTTGGCGATCGCGTATTCGGCCGCGCCGCCCTGCACCGCGGCGTCCTGACAGCGCTGGATGGCGTCGTCCAGCGTCTTGCGAAGGGGCTCGTCCACGCGTCGAGCCGCGAGCTTGGCGGCCAGCGCTTCCAGCTCGCCGATGCTTTCCATGATGGCGCGCACCTGGTTGATGGACAGCCGCGCGACGCTCACGCCCTGCCGTGGCGCGATGCGCACGAGATCGCGCGCCGCCAGTTGCTGGAGGGCCTCGCGCACCGGCGTGCGTGACACCTGGAAGCGCGCGGCCAATGCGCGCTCGTCCAGCGGTGCGCCCGGGGGAAGGCTGCCGCTCTCGATCTCGTCCTGCAGCACGGTGCGGATCTCGTTGGCGCGGCCGCCGCGTCGACGCGATTCGTCGCTCAAGGTGTCTTCGTCGGAAAGTGAGGGGTCGTGCTCTGTTTGCATGGCCCGAAACATACCATTTGCGATCAGTGGTATGCAAGAACTATTTGAAAGGATGCCAAATCTGGGCTTTTCTAGGGATTTTCCCTGACCAAAAGCGCGGGGAATTTGAGCATTCACTGCGTTGACAAGAGTGAAAGCCACGGGTTTTGTCCAAGACGTAACGCCGTGGGTACGATTCTCTGGTGTGTTGACAGTCAATTTGTGTATGCCACAATGACTTCCATGAATGCCAACCCCGATTTGCAAGCTTCTCGAGCCTCCCGTCTCCCCGCTGCGAGACTGGACCTTCAGCATGTGCTGACGCCGCGGTCCATCGCCATCGTGGGCGCCTCGGCCGACCCACGCTCCTTCGGCGGCTTCGTCCAGGGCAACCTGGAACGCTTCGGCTACGAGGGCGCGCTGCACCTGGTGAGCCGCGGCAGCGTGGAAATCAACGGGCGCGCATGCGTGAAGTCGGTCGACGAGCTGCCCGAGGGCATCGACCTGGCCGTGCTCGCCATTCCCGAAGCGGGTGTGCTGGATGCCGTGAGGGCGCTCGCGGCGCGGCGTTGCCACGCGGCAGTGCTGTTCGCATCGGGCTATGCCGAGGCGGGCGAGGAGGGCCAGGCCAGGCAGGAGGCGCTGGCCCAGGTCGCGCAGGAAGCCGGCATCGTGCTCGTGGGGCCGAACTGCATGGGCTTCACCAATCTGGCGGCCGGCGTGCCCGTGACCTTCGAGCCGCTGGCGGCGCGCGAGCGCGAGCGACGCCCCGGTGTCGGCGTCGTCGCTCAAAGCGGCTTCATGGCAGCGACCTTGCGCGACGCCTTCCTGGGCAACGGCGTGCCGGTGACGTCGGTGTTCTCGACCGGCAACGAGGTGTCGCTCTGCGCCGAGGACGTGGTGGCGCACTACATCGGCGATGCACAGACCCGCGTCATCACCGTGTACGCGGAGCAGATCCGTCGGCCGCGCCTGTTCCTGCAGCTGGCCGCCGAAGCACGCGCCAAAGGCAAGCCGGTGGTGTTGCTGATGCCGGGGCGCAGCGAGCGTGCGCGCGAGGCGGCGCAATCGCACACCGGCGCGCTGGCCGGCGACCACGCCACCGCGACGGCGTTGCTGCGCCGCGAGGCCGTGGTGGTGGTGGAGTCGCTCGACGAACTGCTGGACACCACCGCGATCCTGCTGCGCTATCCGCAGCCGCCGGTGGGCGGCGCCGCCTTCGTGACCGGCTCCGGTGCAATGAAGAACATCGCGCTCGATTTCGCCGACGACCTCGGCCTGGAACTGCCGGAACTGGAGCCCGCCACGGTCGACAAGCTCCGCGCGATGCTGCCCGCCTACGCAGTGGCAGAGAACCCGCTGGACTACACCACCATCGGCGTGCGCCAGCCCGGGCTGATTGGCGAGCTGCTGCTGACCATGCTCGAGGACGCCCGCATCGGAAGCATCGTGCTCGCGATTCCGGTCGGGCCGGTGGTGGCGCAGAAAGACAAGGCCGAGCACATCGTTCCCGCCATCGCGAAGGCCCGCAAGCCTGCGGTGCTGGTGCTGACGGGCGATGCCAGTCCGATCGAACCCTTCTTCACCGAGGCGATTCATGCGAGCGGCGTGCCGCTGTTCCGCTCGGCCGATCGCGCCTTGCGCGCGCTGCACCGCGTCGCGGCCTACGGGGAAGCGCTGCAACGGGCCGCGCGTGCGTCGCAGGGGCAGTCCCGGCCCGTGCCGCTGCCCGGGCCGATACCCGCGAACGGCATCTTTCCCGAATACCTGGGCAAAGGCTGGCTCGCGCGGGCCGGGCTGACGGTGCCGCGCGGCGCGCTGGCGCGCAGTGCCGACGAAGCGGTGCGCATCGCAAGCGACATCGGCTTTCCGGTCGTGGTCAAGGCGCAGGCGAGCGAACTGCCGCACAAGAGCGACGTCGGTGGCGTGCTCGTCGGTCTTGCCGACGAGGCCGCGCTGCGCGAAGGCTGGCAGCGTCTACGTGACAACGTCGGCCGTCACCGTCCGGAACTGTCACTCGACGGCGCGCTGGTCGAGGCCATGGGACCACGCGGCCTCGAACTGGTGGTGGGTGCCAAGCGCGATCCGGAATGGGGCCCCGTCGTCCTGGTAGGGCTGGGTGGTATCTGGATCGAAGCGCTCAAGGATGTGCGGTTGATCCCCGCCGACATGGCGGAGGACGACATCGTTGTCGAACTCGGCCGCCTCAAGGCCGCCGCAGTGCTGCGCGGCACGCGTGGCGAGGCTGGGGTGGACCTCAGGGCGATCGCCCGCGTGGTCGCGCTGGTCGGCGAGCAGATGCGCGCCAATCCGCAGATCAGCGAAATCGACATCAACCCGCTCGTCGCCTATCCGGCGAGCGTGACGCCATCGGTGCTCGCGCTCGATGCGCTGGTGGTCGCCACGGCCTGAGGTGTCGAACATGAAGCTGCAGTTCTCACCCGCCGACGAAGCCTTCCGCCGGGAAGTGCGCGAATTCGTCGGGACACATCTGCCGGAAGACATCCGGCGCAAGGTCGACCTCGGCCTGCGCCTGGAGCATGCCGACTACGTCACCTGGTTCCGCATCCTCGAAGCGCGCGGCTGGCTCACGCCCGCATGGCCAGTCGAGCACGGCGGACCGGGCTGGAACCATGTGCAGCGCTACATCTTCGACGAGGAAACGCTGCTCGGCGGCGCGCCGCGGATCATTGCCAGCGGCATCCAGATGCTCGGCCCGGTGCTGCATGCCTTTGGCACCGACGAGCAGAAGAGGAAGTACCTGCCCGACATCCGCCAGAGCAACACCTGGTGGGCGCAAGGCTTCTCGGAGCCGGGCGCGGGCTCCGACCTCGCGGCGGTCCGGACCACCGCCGTGCTCGAACCCGACGGCCGGCACTTCGTGGTCAACGGCCACAAGGTGTGGACTTCCTACGCGCAGTGGTGCTCGATGATGTTCGCGCTCGTCAAGACCGACCCCGACGCCGCCAAGCCGCAGGAGGGCATTTCGTTCCTGCTGATCGACATGGCGACGCCCGGCGTGACGGTGCGGCCCATCCGCATGCTCGAAGGCGGCAGCGACCTCAACGAGTGCTACCTCGACAACGTGCGCGTGCCGGTCGAGAACCTGGTGGGCGAACTGCACAAGGGCTGGTCATGCGGCAAATATCTGCTGGGCCACGAGCGCACGGGCATCGCGGGCATCGGCTCGTGCAAGCAGCAACTGGCGCGCGCACGCCGGCTGGCGTCGCAGCAGGAACTAGACGACGACGCGGTGCTGCAGACGAGGCTCGCGCAGTTCGAGGTCGAGCTGATGGCACTCGAATTCACCGCACTGCGCCTTCTGAGCGCGAACCAGCAAAGCCCCATCCCCGCGGTGGAGGCGTCGATGCTCAAGGTGCGCGGCACCGAGCTGCGTCAGGCCATCTACGAGACGCTGGTGGACATCGCCGGCCCCGATGCCGTGCCGTTCTCGCAGGAGGCGCAGTTTCTCGAACAACTCGACCAGGCGGCGACCTGCGAGTCGCTGGTGGCGCTCGCTGCCAATTGCCTCGACTCTCGCAAGGTGACGATCTACGGCGGCACCAACGAAGTCCAGCGCAACCTGATCGCGCGCGCCGCGCTCGACGCACCGTGGAGCAACTGACATGGATTTCTCCCTCAACGACGATCACCTGGCGCTGCGCGATGCGGTGCGCCGTTTCTGCGACGGCGAGTACCCCGCCCAACACCGTGGCAACGCCGAGACGCCCGCGCAGTCGGCCCAGCGCTGGAGCGCCATGGCCGAACTCGGGCTGCTGGGGCTGCCTTTCGAAGCCGACATGGGCGGCACCGGGCAGGGCGCCATCGAGGTGATGCTGGTGGCGCAGGAGCTCGGCCGCGCGCTGGGCGGCGGCGCCTTCGTCGCGAGCACCGTCATGGCGGGCGATCTGCTGCGCCGGCTGGCATCGGCGGCGCAGCAACGGCAATGGCTGCCCGCCATGGCCGAGAGCCGCGTCCAGTCCGCGGTGGCGCTTTACGAGAACGGCATGCGCTACGACTGGCATCGCGTGGGCACCCGGGCTACGGGAACGCTGGGCGGCTACGTGCTCGACGGCCGGAAGACGCTGGTGCTCCATGGCGACACGGCCGACCTGTTGCTCGTGACGGCGCACGTCGACGACGACTGCGGGCTCAGCGTATTCGCGCTGGACGCCGGCGCGCCCGGCGTGCAGTTGCAGGGTTTCGACACGCTCGACGGCCGCCGCGCCGCGCATGTGCGCTTCGACCGCGTGCCGGTCCGCGCCGAACGCCTGCTGGGCACACGCGGAGCGGCTGGCGAAGCGATCGAAGCTGCCCTCGATGCAGCCATCGCAGCCCTGTGCGCCGAAGCCGTGGGCGCGGTCGAAGCGCTCATCGCGCACACCGCCGAGCACCTGCGCACACGCAAGCAGTTCGGCGCGCCGCTGGCGAAGTTCCAGGTGCTCCAGCACCGGCTGGCCGACATGGCGATCAGCCTGGAACAGCTCAAGTCCATGGCCTGCGCCGCCGCGATGGCCGTCGAGGCCGGCGACCCTGCACAGCGCCGCCGCCTGGTGTCAGCGGCCAAGGTGCTCGCGGGCCAGCAGGGGCGCCAGATCGCGCTCGGCGCCATCCAGATGCACGGCGCGATGGGCATGACGGACGAATGCCGCGTCGGCCACTACGCCAAGCGGCTCATGGTCATCGGCCAGCTCTTCGGGGATGCCGCGTGGCACCTGCAGCGCATGGCGCATCCCGCTGCTTGAGTCCGGCAACCGGTTTGGAGATCACACAAGGAGACAACCACGTGAATCGCAAGACTTTCAATGCGGCGCTGCTCGCTGCGCTGCTCGGCTTCTCGATGACGGCCGGTGCGCAGTCCGATCAGCCCATCAAGTTGCTTGTCGGGTTTCCGCCTGGCGGCTCGACCGACACGGCGTCGCGCGTGCTCGCGGACAAGCTGTCGGTGGTGCTCAAGCAGCCCATCATCATCGAGAACAAGCCGGGCGCTGGCGGTCGGCTGGCGGCGCAGGCGCTCAAGTCCGCCGCGCCGGATGGGCAGACATTCATGATCGCGCCGAACGCCACGCCGCTGTTCCAGACGCTGCTGTATCCGCCGGCCACGTTGAAGTACGACATGCTCAAGGACTTCGCACCCGTGGCGGTCTTGGTGTCGTACCCACTGGCGTTGGCGGTGAACACGGAAACCGGCATCAAGACCGCGAAGGACTACGTGGCGTGGGTCAAGGCGAACCCGCAGAAGGCCAGCTTCGGAACGGCCGGCGCGGGCGGGCACACACACTTCAGCGGCATCCAGCTCGGCAAGGCGATCGGCGCGAACCTGCAGATGGTGCCCTACCGTGGCAACGGCCCGTTGGTCACCGATCTGCTGGGCGGACAGGTGCCGGCCGGCGTGATGACGGCGGGCGACATCCTGCCGCACCAGAGCACCGGCAAGGTTCGCATCGTGGGCGTCTTCGGCGGCAAGCGCTCGGCCCTGATGCCCGATGTGCCGACCTTCAAGGAACAGGGCATCGACATCGACACCGGCGACGCCTGGACCGGCATGTGGGCCCCTGCGAAAACGCCGCAGGCGCAGCTCGACCGCATGCAGAACGCGCTCAAGCAGGTATTGGAGCTGCCCGAGGTGCGCGACATCCTGATGAACAAGGCGACGCTGAATCCCGACTTCCGCCCCGGCGAAGAGATGGACAAGCTGGAACGCAAGGAGCTGGGCTATTGGGGGCCTGTCATCAAAGCGTCCGGCTTTACCCCCGACCAGTGACCCACCGAGAGCGAGAGACAGCAAGATGAGCCTCAACGGATCCGCCTACCTCGTCGGCGCCTACGAACACCCCGCCCGCAAGGCCGACGACCTCTCTGTGGCGCGCCTGCATGCCGACGTGGCCAAAGGTGCGCTCGAAGACGCCGGCCTGTCGAAGCACGACATCGATGGCTACTTCTGCGCCGGCGATGCGCCCGGTCTGGGCACCACCACGATTGCCGAGTATCTCGGCCTCAAGCTGCGCCATGTCGATTCGACCGAGTGCGGCGGCTCGGCGCCGATCCTGCATGTGGCGCATGCGGCCGAGGCCATCGCGGCGGGACGCTGCAACGTTGCGCTCATCACGCTGGCCGGACGGCCGCGCGCGCAGATGGCGGCCGCGCAGGCCGCCGCGAAGAGCAACGGGGCGAAGCCGCCGCTCGCGTTGAAGCCGCCGGACCCGGATGCGCCGGAACTCGCGTTCGAGCTGCCTTACGGCCCGGCGACGCAGAACCTCTACGCCGCCGTCGCGAAGCGCCACATGCACGAGTTCGGCACCACCAGCGAACAGCTTGCGTGGATCAAGGTCGCCGCATCGCATCACGCGCAACACAACCCGAACGCGATGCTTCGGGAAGTGGTGACCGTTGAAGACGTCGTGAACTCGCCCATGGTGAGCGACCCGCTGCACCGGCTCGATTGCTGCGTGATGAGCGACGGCGGCGGCGCGATCATCGTCGCGCGTCCGGAGATTGCGCGCGACCTGAAGCGTCCACTGGTCAAGGTGCGCGGCACCGGTGAAGCACCGAAGCATGGAATGGGCGGCAAGCTCGACCTCACGTATTCGGCCGCCGCTTGGTCGGGTCCGCTGGCTTTCGCCGAAGCCGGGGTGACCCCAGCCGACATCCAGTACGCGTCGCTCTACGACAGCTTCACCATCACCGTGCTGATGCAGCTGGAAGACCTCGGCTTCTGCAAGAAGGGCGAAGGAGGCCGATTCGTGGCCGACGGCAACCTGATCTCCGGCGTCGGCAAGCTGCCCTTCAACACCGATGGGGGCGGCCTGTGCAACAACCATCCGGCTAATCGCGGCGGCGTCACCAAGATCATCGAGGCGGTGCGCCAGTTGCGCGGCGAAGCCCATCCCGAGGTGCAGGTGCCGAACTGCAGCCTTGCGCTGGCGAACGGCATCGGCGGCGCACTCGCCTCGCGTCACACCGCCGCGACGCTCATTCTCGAAAGGCTCTGAGCACCATGAGCATCCCCGCGACCTCCACCGGTACCGCGCGCCGCATTCCCGCGCCGCGCGTGCTTCCCGAATCGCTGCCTTACTGGACTGCCGCCGACGAAGGCCGCCTGCTCGTCAAGAAGTGCAGGGCCTGCGGCGAAGTGCATCACTACCCGCGCGACATCTGTCCGCATTGCCTGAGCGCCGATACCGAATGGCTGCAAGCCGCCGGCACCGGCACCGTGTATTCGTTCAGCACCATGGGCAAGGGCGAAGCCGCCTACACGCTGGCTTTCGTGACCTTGGATGAAGGCGTGACGCTCATGACCAACCTGGTGGACTGCGATCCGGCGACGGTCTCCATCGGCCAGCCGGTGCGCGTGGTCTTCAAGCCGAGCGACGGCGGCCATGCCGTGCCGATGTTCACGCCCGCCTGATGGAGATCCGCATGCCCCACACCCAGAACCAGAAGACGACCGGCGCGGACCCGGCGCGCAAAGGCCCGCTGTCGCTGTTCACGATCCTCGACGCCACGCGCGTGCGTGCCGGCCCGACTGCGATCCGCACCTTCGCCGATCTTGGCGCACGTGTGATCAAGCTCGAGATCCCGCCCGGTGCGCCCGGCGGCGACGACATGATCGGCGGGCGCGACCACAACCGGGCCGACTACGAGAACCTGCATCGCAACAAGGAAAGCCTCACGCTCAACATGAAGGAGCCGGAGGGTCGGGAAATCCTGCACCGGCTCGTCGAGCAGGCGGATGTGTTCATCGAGAACTACCGGCCCGACGTGAAGTACCGCCTCGGCATCGGGCCGGACGACTTGCGCGCGATCAATCCCCGGCTGGTGTACGCGAGCATCTCGGGCTTCGGCCAGGATGGCCCGTATGCCGGCTGGCCCGGCTTCGATTCCATCGCGCAGGGCATGGGCGGGCTGATGAGCGTGACCGGTAAGCCCGAAGACGGCCCGATGCGCGTGGGCATCCCGATCGCCGATCTGTGCGCGGGCCACTTCTGCGCGCAGGCGATCATGGCCGCACTGCTGGAGCGCGACGCGACGGGCGAAGGGCAATGGGTGCAGACCTCGCTCCTCGAGGCGCAGATCGCGATGCTCGACTTCCAGGCCGCGCAATGGCTCATTGACGGCAAGGTCCCGAAAGCCACCGGCAACGAACATCCGTTGACGGTGCCCACAGGTGTCTTCCAGACGCGCGACGGCCATATCAATCTCGCGGCCATCGGCCAGACCATGTGGCGGCGCCTGTGCGAAGCGCTCGAAGTGCCGCATCTCGTGCAGGAGCCAGGCTTCGGCTCCGATCCGGAGCGGGTGCAGAACCGTGCGCGCGTCAACGCTGCCGTTGGCGAAGTGTTCAGGACGCGGACCACCGCCGAGTGGACCGAGCGCCTGCTCAAGGCGGGCGTGCCTTGCGGACCGATCCACACGGTGGACCGCATGTTCGACGACCCGCAGGTGCAGCACCTGGGCATGGCACGTTCGATGCACCACCCCGAACTCGGCGACATCTCGGTGGTGGGGCTGCCGATGCAGTTCTCGCGCCACCCGCGGAGCAGCGGGCCGATGACGCCCGCACCGAACCAGGGCGATCAGACGGATGCAATCCTGGGCGATCTCGGCTACGGTCCCGAACGGATCGCGCAATTGCGTGCGCGCTTCGTTGTCTGAAGCGATTGAAAGAACACCCATGGCACAACTCGCAGCCGCCTTCGGCTCATCCCACAGCATCATGCTGGTCTCGCAGCGCGAGGACTGGCAGCACGGCTTTCGTGTCATCGACACGAAGAATCCGCACTACTACGACAAGAGCGGCGAAAAGACCGATTACGAGGCGCTCCTCGCCGCTGCGCCGTCCGAGTCGGAGGCGATGGTCACGCCCGAAAAGATGGGCGAGCGTTTCGACGCCGCACAGACCGCCATGGACGAACTCGGCCGGCGCATCCGCGAGGCTCGGCTCGACGTGCTGCTGATCGTGGGCGACGACCAGACCGAGCTCTTCCGCACCACCAACAACCCTGCCTTCGCCATCTACTTCGGCGAGACCATCCGCAATACAGCGCGCGAGCCGGCCGCGCCCGGCGACAACTGGGTCAAGTCCGCACGCATGTGGCGGCACGAACCCGAGGTGGATCGCGAATACCCGGTGAAGAGCGATCTCGCCGAATGGCTGATCCGGCAGCTATGCGATCGCGATTTCGACATCGCCGCCATGGACGGGCTCGAACGCGGCCAGTTCGAAGGTCACGCCTTCCAGTTCATTCACCGCCGACTGCTCGGCGAGCATGCGTTGCCGGTGATTCCGGTGATCCTCAACACCTTCGATCCGCCGAACCAGCCGACGCCGCGCCGCTGCGTCGCGCTCGGCAGGGCGCTGCGCGAACTGATCGCGGAGTGGCCGCAGGACATCCGCGTCGGCGTGATCGCTTCCGGCGGCCTCAGTCACTTCGTGGTCGACGAGGCGCTGGACCGCAAGATCATCGACGCGATCCGTGCGAAGGACAGCGCCACGCTCGCCTCGCTCGATCCGAAGCAATTGCAGGCGGGCAGCTCCGAGATCCGCAACTGGCTGGTGGTCGGCGAGATGGCACGCGATCTCGACGTGGAATGGGTCGAATACGTGCCGGGCTACCGCACACCGGCTCTCACCGGCACCGGGCTTGCCTTCGCGGCCTGGAAGACGCTTCCCTGAAATCTCACTCCTCACGAACACATGAGCGATCCGAACGTACAACGCCTGCGCCGACTCGATGTCTGCGCGGTTTCCGACGCGCTGGACAAGCTGACGCTTCCGGGCGCGGTGACCGGACTGCCGCAGCGCAGCGGCGCAGGCCGCATCGCCGGCCGCGCCGTCACGATGAAGGTGGGGCCGGGCACACCGCCGCCGGGGCCGCCGAAGCACCTCGGCTGCACCGCCATCGAGCAATCAGGCCCTGACGATGTGATCGTCGTCGAGCAGCGCTCGGGGATCGAGGCCGGCTGCTGGGGCGGGCTGCTCACGCTGGGCGCCAAAGTGCGCGGCGTGGCCGGGGTTGTTGCGGACGGCCCGCTGCGCGACGTCGACGAGGCCATGGCCTACGAGTTCCCGATCTTCAGCCGCAGCCTGACCTCGCGCACCGCGCGCGGCCGCGTCGTCGAACTCGGCGTGCAGGTGCCCGTGACCATCGGCGTCGCCGCCGGCAACGAAGTGGCGGTATGGCCCGGCGACTACGTGCTTGCCGACCGGAGCGCCGTCATCTTCATCGCCGCAGCGCACATCGAGCGAGTTCTCGACGCGGCCGAGGCGATCGTCGCCAAGGAAGCCGCCATGGCCAAGGCCATCCTCGGCGGAACGCCCATCGGCGAGGTGATGGGCGGCAACTACGAACACATGCTGGAACAGTGAAAAACACCATGGACGCCAAGACCGAGACCACCGACCTGAACGTCGCGCGTGCCGCGCGATTCGACACCGCAACCCTGAGCGACGCACTCGACAAGCTCGGCATTGCGGGCCAGTGCTACCGCATCAAGCCGCGTGACAACAGCTTCCGCATGGCCGGACGCGCATGGACGCTTCTCTACGGCCCGGCGGGCAGCCCGCCCGGCACCGTGGGCGACTACATCGACGACGTGCCGCCGGGCAGCGTGATCGTGCTCGACAACGGCGGCCGCGAGAACGCGACCGTGTGGGGCGACATCCTCACCGAGATCGCGCACCGCCGCGGCATTGCGGGCACCGTGATCGACGGCGTTTGCCGCGACACCTACCTGTGTCGGGAACTGGGCTACGCGGTGTTCAGCAAGGACCACTGGATGCGCACCGGCAAGGACCGCGTGCAGGTGGAGGCGACCGGCGTGCCGGTGAACATCGGCGATGCACGCGTGGCGCCCGGCGACATCGTCATCGGCGACTCGGACGGCGTGATCGTGATTCCGAAGGAGCACGAGGACAAGGTGCTGCAAGCCGCGGAAGCCATCGAAGCGGCCGAGAGCCACATCCGCGAAGCGGTGCGCGGCGGCATGCGCCTCGACGAAGCGCGCAGGCAGTTCAAGTACCACCAGCTCCAGACGCGCCAGGACGCATGACTCGCATGAAGAAGCACGACCCGGCCCTCACCACCCGTCTGGACTTCGAGCGCCTGAGCCCCTCGCTCGCGGCCGACGCGGCGAACCTGCCCACCGCGACGCTGCATGAAGCGGGCAAGAAGATCGGCGCTTTGCCTTCGGCCATCCGTCCGGTGGCACCGCACTTCCGCTTCGCGGGCTCTGCGCTCACCGTGCATTCGCCGGGCGGTGACAACCTGTGGCTGCATCGCGCACTCGATGTCGCGCGGCCGGGTGACGTGCTCGTGGTCTTCACCGGCGGCGTGTACGAACACGGCTATTGGGGCGAGATCATGACCACGATGGCCAAGGTTCGGGGGCTCGCGGGCCTTGTCATCGATGGCTGCGTGCGCGACGGTGTACTGCTTGGCCAGATCGGCTTTCCGGTCTTTGCGCGAGGCTTGTGCATTCGCGGCACCGGCAAGGACTTCGGCGCCACGGGCTGGATCAATCACCCGATCACCATGGGCGAAGTCGTCGTTCATGCGGGCGACCTCGTGGTGGGCGACTTCGATGGCGTGGTCGTCATTCCACAGGCGCGCGCCGCGGAGGTGATCGCGGCGGGCAGGAAGCGCGAAGCCGAGGAAGCCGCCATCCTGCGCCGGCTGGAGGCTGGGGAGAGCACGCTGAACGTCTATGGCTGGCAATGAAAGCCGAGCGCATGGCTTCAACTGAATCAATGCCCTCGTCCGAGCCGCTCCTGTCGGTGGATGGCTGCGTCGCGACCATCACGCTGAATCGACCCGCGCATCGCAATCGCCTGGAAAGCGGCGACCTGCGCGCGCTGCTGCGCCATTTCGAGCGCATCGACGCGGATACCACCATCCGCGTCGTGAAGCTGACCGCCAACACGCAGGGCCAGCCCCGGCCGGTGTTCTGTGCGGGCTACCACATCGGCAGTTTCGACAACGAAACCGAAGACCCCAGCCTGTTCGAGCGCGTGGCGGATGCGCTGGCGGCGTTGCGTCCCGTCACTGTCTGCGCGCTGAACGGCAGCGTGTACGGCGGCGCCACTGATTTCGTGCTGGCCTGCGACCTGTGCATCGGGCTGGCGGGGATCGAATTCCGCATGCCCGCGACCGCGCTGGGTCTGCACTACTACCCGGGCGGACTGCAGCGCTATGTCGCTCGGATGGGCCTTGCGGGTGCCAAACGTGCGTTCCTGACCGCACGCCCATTCACGGCCGAAATGTTGCTGCGCATGGGGTGCCTGGAGCAGATTTCGGAACCGTCGGAGTTCGCAGGCGTTGTCGATGGTCTGGTCGACGAACTCTCGAACCTTGCGCCGCTTGCAGTCCAGGCCACCAAGCGTTCCCTGAATGAGATAGCAGCCGGACAGGTTGATCTGGCGGGCATGCGGGCGCGCGAGTCGTTGACTGCGGCAAGCCGGGACTTCGCCGAAGGCCGCGCCGCATTCCAGGAAAAACGCCGACCTCGATTCACCGGCGCATGAATGCCGGCCGCATTTCAACAAGCGGATTCTGAACAAGGAGACTCGATGGACCTGGGAATCAAGGGCCGCAAGGCCGTCGTCTGCGCATCGTCCCAAGGCCTCGGCCTCGCGTGCGCCACGTCACTCGCACGCGAAGGCTGCAAGGTCTGGATCAACGGACGCAGCGAGAGCAAGCTGGAGGAGGCCGCCGCAAAGGTCGAGGCGCTGACGGGCCATCGCCCCGCCATCGTCGTTGCCGACATCACCACCGAAGAGGGCCGGGCCCGGCTCGTCGCGGCGTGTCCGGAGGCCGACATCCTGGTCAACAACAATGCCGGCCCCGAGCCGGGCAGGCTTGCGGACTGGTCGGACCAGGACTGGCGCGATGCGGTGGAGGCCAACATGCTCGCGCCCATCATGCTGATCAGGGCGTATGTGCCCGGCATGCGCGCGCGCGGGTTCGGCCGCATCGTCAACATCACTTCGGCGATGGTGAAGTCGCCGCACGCGATGATGGGGCTGTCGGCTGCGGTGCGCGCAGGGCTCACTGCGCTCAGCAAGTCGGTGCAGAACGATTCGGTCGCCGACAACGTCACGATCAACAATCTGCTGCCGGAGCGCTTCGACACGGATCGCCAGCGCTTCATGGCAGAGCGCATGTCTCAGCGCGACGGCATCACGATCGACGAGGCCCGCAAGCGCATCGCCGACACGATCGCCGCCAATCGCTTCGGCAAGCCGTCCGAACTCGGCGATGCCTGCGCCTATCTGTGCAGCGAGCAGGCCAGTTTCATATCCGGCCAGAATCTCCAGCTCGATGGTGGCTCGTACGCCGGGTTGATCTGAGCGGTCGGTTCTCAGTGGCTTGAGGGGAGGATCTCTGGCCATGCGCAAACGGCGATGAACCTCTGACGCGCGCAGGCCTCAGAGAAGACTGGAGAGCTGCCAGTGCCTCGATCGATGTGCTTGGCCGGCTCTTGAAAAGGTGGTTCGAAGTGAATCGACTGATCGTCTTCGTTGCCCTCATATTGGCCCTCTCCGGCGCTTCGGCCCAGGCTCCGGCGCCGTTGACAGGCGGCGGTTCTCCAATCGCAGTCCCGCCGATCCAGATTGGTCCTCCGTCAGACGGTAGCGGGGCAGCCGTTGGCCGGCGCATACAAGAGCAAGAACAGGCGCGGCAGCCTGTACTGCCACGACCATCCCCGTCCCCAGTGCCGTTGAGCAACTGCAATGGTGGTGGCTGCTGGGACAGCCAGGGCAACCTGTACAACGGCACTGGCGACGGGTCCCGCTTTGTCAGTCCGGAAGGAAAGCTGTGCCAGACCAACGGGAAGTTCATCTACTGCAACTGACGCATCGATTCGTGCGAGCCGAAGCTCGCGCGGCGTTGCGCTAGCGCGGCGCCCACGCCGTTGCTTCGACTCTCACGGCCGACAGACTCTCGTGCGCTCTCCGTCGCTGCGCGCCCACCACGGTCACCGCCGCGCAGCACACCAGGTTGAGCATGGCGATGGACGTGAAGAACAAGTCGTGGATGACGATGGAACCGTAGGCCACGGCGGTCGCGTTGGCCACGACCCATGAGCCCCAGGTCAACAGGGAAATGTCGCGTGCGCCGTCCGTGCTGCGCCAGACCGCCATCAATTGCGGCACATAGGTGACGACGCGCGCCGCGTTGGTCAGGATGTAGAGCCACGCGATCATCGAGTCTGCTGGCAGGGAGGAGGGGACGGTGAGCAAGGTCATGGGGTTGGTGATTCAGCTTCCCCGCAAGGCTAGGCGAGTTGCGTTCCCGTCGCGTCATATGAACCGATGACTGGAACGCAGAGCACCTCCAGTGGCTCCGACCGACCCCTGACGCTGATGACCTCGGCCACGCCCAGCGCCTGCGCCGCGCCGGCCTGTTCCGCGGCAAAGAGCGACACGACGAGCCGTGCAGCGGCATGCTTCGAGTGGTCCTGCAACCGGCTCGCGGTGTTCACCACTTCGCCGACGGCGGTGAAGGTTGTCGTGTCCATGTAGCCGACCTCGCCGACGGCAGCGCGCCCGGCATGCAGCCCCATGCCGAAGTCCAGCCGATTGCCGAACTGACTCTCGAAGCCGATGCGCCAGTCGTCCAGCCGCCGGCCGATCAACTCGGTCGCGCCCAGGGCCTGGCGACAGGCTGTCGGCAAGTCGACATCCAGCCCGAAGATCGCCATCACGCTGTCGCCGATGAACTGGTTCGGCAGGCCACCACTTTCGCGAACCGCCTCGCCGACGATGGCGAAGTAGTGGTCGAGGACGTAGGTGAGGTCGGCGGGCCACTGCCGCTCGGAAAGCCCGGACCACCGCCGCAGGTCGACGAAGAGGATGGCAACGTCGCGTTCCGAACGCGAGTGCGATGCAGGAAGCCCGCGACGAATTCCTGTCGGCGCGGCGAACAGGGGCGTGACGGTCAGGTCGCCCTGCGGACGCAGCTGGCAGGCAAGGCGGACGTCGGAAGGAGCATTCACCCGGGCGAGCGTATGCAGCTCTTCCCGGCCGGCGTCGCCGATGTGTTCCACGGGTCCGCTCACGCGGATGCGGCAGGTCGAGCAGCGCGCTCGGCCGCCGCAGCTCGACATGTGTGCGATGCCGTGCGCGCGGCTCGCTTCGAGCACGGTCCAGCCGCGCGGTACCCGTATCTCGCGGTCCGGATAGCGCAGGGTGATCCAGGTCCGGCCGGCGCGTCGGGCGACGAGCCCATGGTGAAGCTGACGGGCGGCGAGCAGCACCAGCAGCGCGACGCCGTAGATCCATGCAAAGCGGTCTCGCGCGGCGTCGATGGCTGTCGCCTGGGCGAGCGAGAGCGATCGCGCGGATTCGGGTCTCAGCCCGATCCATTGCAGTTCACGACCCATCGAAAGGAAGCCGAGAGCAGCCAGGACCGGCAACAGCACGGCCAGCGCAAACCACAGGTAGAAGGTGCGGCGATAGCCGGCGCGTGCGCGCAGTGCGAGATGCAGGCCAAGGCACCCATGCAGCCACACCGCGACCAGCATGGACAGCTGGAAGCTCGCACCCGCGGGATTCCACAGGCCGCCCACGACCCGTGCATAGGACCCGTCGATCCCGAAGACTTCGTAGGCCCATCGCATCGCCGTCAGATGGCTGACAAGAAGAAGCGGCAACGAGAAACCCAGCACCAGCCGCAGCGCTTCGATGAAGGGCATCCGCAGGCTGCGGCGTTCCCACAGGGCGATGGCTGCCAGGGTGACGTGCGTGATGGCGGCCCCGTACAGCAGGATGGTTCCCGGCGCGCTGTGCCAGAACGAGCGAAACCCGCCCAGCACCGTCTCGGCGATTCCGAGCGACACCAGCCCCAGCGCGTGGTTGGCGAGATGCAGGGCGGCATAGGCCATCAGGACGAGCCCGCTCGTCCACCGCAGATCGCGTCTGGAGGGAAATGTCGACAGAAAGCGGGAACGGCCGTCCATGAATACGCTCAGAAGGGGTTCGAGCATAAGCCTGACCCTTTCCGCGTGTTCATGACCGATACCGATCGCTCCACCCTCGCGCTGCGCCGCATCGCCTTGCTCCACGACCTGCCCGAGGAGCGTCTCGATGCACTGGCCAGGCAATGTGTCTGGAAGACCATCGATGCGCAACAGCGCCTCATGGCACGCGACGACGATCGCCAGGAGGTGTACTTCCTGGTCTCCGGCTCCGTACGCGTGACGACCTATTCGGCGCAGGGCCGCCAGGTGACTTTCCGTGATTGCGAGGCGGGCGCGGTGATCGGCGACCTTGCAGCGATCGACGGGTTGCCCCGTTCCGCGGACGTCATGACGCTCGAAGCAAGCGTGGTCGCGAGCCTCGACCGCAACACCTTCCTGAAGCTGCTGCGCGCGGAGCCGCAACTGGCGGAACGCATGATGAAGCGGCTCGCCTTGCTGGTGCGCCAACTGACGGAGCGCGTGGTCGATGTGAGCACACTGGGCGTGCAGGGACGCCTGCACCTCGAACTGGTCCGCCTGGCCCGGCTGGCAGGCGTGACGAACAACGTCGCGAGGCTCGCGCCGGCGCCGCGCCATGCCGCGCTGGCCAGCCAGATCAGCACCACGCGCGAACAGGTCACGCGCGAACTCAACGCGCTCGTGCGCAGCGGCATCCTCATCAAGGAGTTGAATGCGCTGGTGATTGCGGACATGGCGCGCCTCACCGCGCAAGCGGCGCCCGCGCGGGACGGCGCGGGCTGAGGCCGCCGGGCTCAGTTGAAGCGGCCCGACTTGCCGCCGGCACTCAGGCTGCCGGCGCCCAGCAACATCACTGCCAGCGCGCCGAACAGATAGAGGCCCTGCAGTTCGAGTGCCCAGCCGCCTTGCTTGGTGAGCGAGAACAGGCTGCCCATGTGCACGAGGGCGAAGGCCACCAGCATGTTGAAAGACACAACGGCCGCGGCGGCGCGCGTACCGATGCCGATGATCATCAGCACCGGTGCGATCACTTCACCGATGTAGACGAGGTAGCCAAGTGCGCCCGGCAGGCCGGCGTGCTCCAGCATCGACACGACGAATCCGGGGCCGGTCGAAAGCTTGTCGATCCCGTGAAGCAGCACCAGGAATGCCACAGCGACGCGCAGCAGCAACTTGCCGGCATCTTCGAGTCGGGCGGAGGTGTCTGGGGCGAGGACGCCAACGGGGCCGTTGGCGCTGGCAAGAGAAAGCTTCTTCACTGTCGATATTCCTGAAGTCGTGTTGGAAAAGACAGCGAGCTTAGAAAGGCGCACCGCGATGCGCAGTGCGTTTTGGCACAGGTTGGAGAAAGCGCATCGAGGTTTGACCGAATTTATGTTCGCCAATAACCAAAAGGCACTAAGATCGCCGCCGTGAAACCCAAGGACGACGAAAAGCTCCGCGCCATCGCCGAAGCCACGTTCACGCTGGTCGAGCAGACCGGCCTGAGCGGGCTGACCATGGCCGCCATCGCGCGCGAAGCGGGGCTGGCCACGGGCACGCTTTACGTCTACTTCAAGTCGAAGGAAGAGTTGATGGTCGCGCTCTACGAGCAGGCCAAGACGACCACCGCCGCCATGCTCATGCATGGCGATGACCCGAAAGCGCCGTTTCGCAGCCGCTTCCGGCACATGTGGATGAACTGGCTCGAACACCGCCTGACGCACTATGCGCAGGTGGTCTTTCTGGAGCAGTACTACAACTCGCCCTGGTTCAGCGAAGAGAGCCGCAATCTCTCCGCCCGGCTGATCAAGGACTGGGTCGACCTGATCGAATCGGCCAAGGCTCGCGAGATTCTCAAGGACGTGCCGACGGTTCTGTTGACCAACAGCTTCGGCGGCTCGGTGCGCGAGACCGCCAACCTGCTTCGATCCGGCGCGCTGGCCCGCACGGACGAGAACCTCGCGATGGCCTTCGGCCTCTGCTGGGACGGCATCAAGGCCTGAGTCGCTTGACCTGGCCTGCGCACAGGTCTATTGTTTCGCCGAATCAATATTCATCGAAGACGAGAAAACCCACCATGACCACCCTTCACATCAACGGCAAGGACCGGCAGGTCGACGCCGATCCCTCCACCCCCATCCTCTGGGCCCTGCGCGACACGCTGGGCATGACCGGCACCAAGTTCGGTTGCGGTGCGGCGCTGTGCGGCGCTTGTACGGTGCACCTCAACGGCCAGGCGATCCGCTCGTGCGTGACGCCGATCTCCGCCGCGGCGGGCCAGAAGATCACCACCATCGAGGCGGTCACCGATGGCAGCGACAAGGTCGGCAAGGCCGTGCATGAAGCCTGGGTCAGGCATGACGTGGCGCAGTGCGGCTACTGCCAGAGCGGCCAGATCATGTCGGCGACCGCCTTCCTGAAGACCGTCACGCCCGGAAAGCTGCCCAGCGAGGCCGAGATCGATTCGGCCATGGCCGGCAACATCTGCCGATGTGGCACCTACGCGCGCATCCGCGCCGCCGTCGCCGACGCCGCCAAGGCGCTGGCTTGAACGAGGAGATCGCCATGAACTTCGATCAAGCCACTTTCGAACTGCCCGCGAACCTTCGTGCGCTGATGGCGCGCCCCAAGAACACCACCGAACCCGATGGCCTGCCACGTCGCAGCTTCCTGAAGCTCACGGCGGTGGGCGGCTTCGCGCTTGGCGTCTTTCCGATGGCAGCGCTTGCGCAGGACACGAGCGCGGCGCCCGCCAGGCCCGCCGGACTGAAGCCGTTCCAGCAGCCGGCGGCCTTCGTGCGCATCGACCGCGATGGCACGACCACCATCACGATCAACCGGCTCGACTTCGGACAAGGCGTGCAGACCGGATTGCCGATGATCCTGGCGGAAGAACTCGACGCCGATTGGTCCAAGGTCCGAAGCGTTCACGGCACCAACGATCCGGCCTATGTCGACCCCGCCTTCGGCATGCATATCACGGGCGGCTCGGGTTCCATCAAGAACTCGTACATGCAATACCGCGAACTCGGCGCCCGCACCCGCGCCATGCTGGTCAGCGCGGCTGCGGCGCAGTGGAAGGTGGATGCCGCGACCCTGCAGACGCGCAATGGCGTCGTCATCGGCCCCGGCGGCAAGCAACTGGGCTACGGCGAGCTGGCCGAAGCGGCGATGAAGCTGCCGGTGCCCGAGACCGTCAAGCTCAAGGACCCGAAGGACTTCCGCCTGATCGGCAAACCCACCGGCCGGCTCGACGCGCAGGCCAAGTCCAGCGGCCACCAGGACTACGGCATCGACATGCGCCTGCCTGGCATGTTGACCGCCGTCGTTTCTCATCCGCCGGTATTCGGCGCCAAGCTCAAGTCGGTGGACGACAGCGGCGCGAAGGCGATCAAGGGTGTCAAGGCCGTTGTGCGCGTGCAGCTCGACCGCGGTGCCGAAGGCGTGGCCGTGGTCGCCGACGGCTACTGGGCCGCGAAGCAGGGCCGCGACGCGCTCAAGCTCGATTGGGACACCAGCGGCGTCGAGAAGGTCGACAGCGAAAGGCAGCTCGCGCAATACCGCGAGCTTGCGACGAAGCAGGGCAATCGCAAGTACGACGCCGATGTCTCGAAGCTCAGCGCAGCCCCGCACAAGATCGAGGCCGAGTTCGTCTTCCCGTATCTCGTGCATGCGCCGATGGAGCCGCTCAACTGCACCGTCAGCCTCGCGGGAGGCAAGGCCGAAGTGTGGACGGGCACGCAGATGCCGGGCATCGATGGCGTGGCAGCCGCCAAGGTGCTGGGTGTGCCGCCGGAGAACGTCAAGGTTCACGCGCTGATGGCGGGCGGCGGCTTCGGCCGTCGTGGCCTGCTGACGAGCGACTTCGTGGCCGAGGCCTGCGGTGTCGTCAAGGCCGCGCAGGCCGCGGGCATTGCCGCGCCCATTCGCACGCTGTGGAGCCGCGAGGACGACATCAAGGGCGGCTACTACCGTCCGATGCATCTGCACACCGCGAAGATCGGCTTCGACGCGCAGGGCAAGGTCTCCGCCTGGGACCACGTCATCGTGGGTCAGTCGCTGCTGATGGGCAGCATGTTCGAGCCGATGATGGTCAAGGACGGCATCGACGCCACGGCAGTCGAAGGCATGAAGGAGCCCTACGACGTGCCGATGCGTCTCACCGTGCATCATCCCAAGCTCAATGTGCCGGTTCTCTGGTGGCGCAGCGTGGGCTCGACCCACACCGCGTTCGTCATGGAAACGCTCGTCGACGAGATCGCCCGCACCACCAGGCAGGACCCGGTCGCCTATCGCATGAAGCTCATCGGCGACCAGCATCCGCGCCACAAGGCGGCACTGCAACTCGCGGTGGACAAGTCCGGCTACGGCAAGAAGAAGCTCGACGCGGGTCGGGCCTGGGGCGTGGCGGTGCATGAATCGTTCAACTCCGTGGTGGCGTACGTCGTCGAAGCCTCGGTGAAGGACGGCACGCCCACGCTGCACAACGTGACGGCGGGCGTGCACTGCAATCTCGCGGTCAATCCGAAGAGCGTCGAAGCGCAAGTGCAGGGTGGTGCGGTGATGGGGCTGTCGATGTGCCTGCCCGGCGCGGCGATCACGCTCAAGGACGGCGTTGTGCAGCAGAGCAACTTCAGCGATTTCGTCGTGCCACGAATCACAGACGCGCCACAGATCGCCGTCTTCATCGTGCCGAGTGCCGACGCGCCCACTGGCATGGGCGAGCCGGGGCTGCCTCCGCTGGCGCCCGCGTTTGCGAATGCGGTGGCGGCGATCACGGGGAAGCCGGTGCGGGAGTTGCCGTTCAAGTTGGCTTGAGCGTCTGGAAGGCGTCCGGGGCAGCTCGGCCGCCGAAGCTTCCGCATCAGCGTCCTGATGCTTGCGCCGCGCCGCCAGTCCAAGCTGGCAGACTCAGGCCATGGACACTGTCGAGACCGTGCTGCTGGTACTTCTTTTCGGGGCGCTGACGGGCATCGCAGCCCGCTACCTGAGGGCCATACCGCTTCCATTGATCCAGATCGCGCTCGGTGCGGCCCTGTCGTGGCCGCAACAGGGCCTGCACATTGCCTTCGATCCGGAACTGTTCCTGGCACTCTTCATTCCGCCATTGCTGTTCGCGGACGGCTGGCGCATTCCCAAGCGTGAGTTCTTCGCGCTGGCCGGGCCGATCCTGCGGCTCGCGCTCGGCCTGGTTCTCTTCACCGTGCTGGGGCTCGGCTACCTGATCCACTGGATCATCCCGGACATTCCCCTGAGCGTCGCCTTCGCATTGGCCGCGGTGGTCTCTCCGACGGACGCTGTCGCGGTGTCGGCGATCACGCGCAATCTGGGCATGCCCGCGAGGTCCATGCTCGTGCTGGAAGGCGAGTCGCTGCTCAACGATGCGTCCGGCCTGGTGGCGCTGAAGTTCGCCGTGGCCGCCACGCTGACCGGCGTGTTCTCGTGGGGCGAAGTGGCACGCGAATTCCTTTGGGTGGCCGCAGGGGGACTCGGGCTGGGGGCGCTGGTCGGCTGGGGCTTTGCCGCGACCCGCGACGCCGTCACGCGGCGCGTCGGCGATGTGGCGGCCACGCAGATGGTCCTGTTGCTGGTGCTGCTGCCCTTCGCGGCCTATCTGCTCGGTGAGCGCCTGGGCGTGTCCGGGATCCTGGCCGCGGTTGCCGCGGGCTTTACCACCAACTTCGCCGACTTGCGGCGCAGTGAATTCATCGCCGAGCGCATGCAGACCGAAGGCACGTGGACCGTGGTGGAGTCGGCGTTCAACGGCGCGGTGTTCCTCTTGCTGGGCTTGCAACTGCCGTCGATCGTCGGCTCCACGCTGATCGAGGCGGCGGGCAGGTGGTGGGTGCCTGCCGCGCAGGTGGTGGCGATCAGCGCGGCGCTGCTCGGCCTGCGCTGGCTGTGGCTCACCTTGGGGGTCAAGCGCAGCCTGCGGCGTGCCCATGAGCGCGGACATATTGCCGAGCGGCCGACGTCGCTGCTGACCCTCGCACAGACGCTCGCAGGCATCCGGGGTGCCGTCACGCTCGCCGGCGCGTTGTCGATACCACTGCAGATGCCGGGCGGCGCGCCGTTTCCGGGGCGGGATCTGCTGGTCTTCCTGGCCACAGGCACCATCCTCTTCACATTGATCGTCGGCAGCATCGGCCTGCCGCTCGTGCTTCGTCGGCTGCCGCCGGCTGGCGAGCCGGTCTTCGTGCGCGAGGAGCGGAGTGCGCGGTTGGCCGCCTGTCGCGCCGCGATCGCCCGTCTGGCGCTTGTGCCCAAGGCGCGCCACGCGAGCACGGATGCGAACTGGCTTTCGCAACACCAGGAGGCCGTGGGGCGTCTCACGCAGGACTATCGCAAGCGTATCGATCTCCTGGAAGAGCCGGCCGATTCGGCCACGCCCGAGGCGCAGGCCGAGTCGGCCGAAGCGGTGCGCCAGCGGCGCCGGCGGTATCTGGTCGAGATGGAGCTTCGGCTGGAGGCGCTGCACGTCGAGCGCAACGTGCTGTATGCCGAGCGCCAGGCGCAACGGATCAACGACGAATCGCTTCGCGCGCTGGTCGCCGAGCTTGACCTGTCGGAGGTGTCGCTGCGCAAACGTCTGGTCGTGGCACGCCGCACCGCGAGCGCCAATGTGGAAGCGGGGTCCCGCGGGCATCGATGACGCGGCCACGTCCGTCGCCTTCGGGTTCGCCCGCTTCAGCGCCGGGCCCAGCGTTTGCAGAATCACGCAGCGCGCCAACGGGCTGACGACTTGCCACTCACGCAAAACGAGGAGATTGCATGACCACGCTGACCGACTTCACCGCAGTCCTTGCCCATTGGGAGGCGCAGCGTCCCGATGCGACGGCGATCACCTTCGGTGGAACGGGGCGGACCTGGCGCGAACTGGCTGCGCGGGTTCGCCAGAATGCCGCGGCCCAGCAGGCGGCGGGGCTGCGTCCCGGCGACCGGATCGCGGTGGTCGACTTCAACCATCCGTCGTGCCTCGAACTCACGCTGGCCTGCGCGCAGGTCGGCACGGCCAACGCCATTGTCAATTTCCGGCTCGCGCCGCCCGAGATGATCTATGTGATCAACGATGCACAGGCCCGGCTGCTATTCGTCGGACCGGAGTTCGCGGGCGCTGTCGAGCAGCTTCGCGCGCAGCTGCCGACCGTCGAGCGGGTGATCCGCATCGGCGGCCCCGACGATGAATACGAGGCATGGCTTGCGGCACAAGAGCCCCACTCGAAGCCCTTTTCCCCTCAGCCCGACGACTGCTTCCTGCAGCTTTACACCTCGGGAACGACCGGCTTTCCGAAGGGCGCGATGCTCACGCATCGAGGCATGCTCGCGCACGCGCGCAATGTCGCGCTCGACCAGGAAATGGGCCCCGACGCGAAGGCCCAGGTCGCGATGCCGCTGTATCACGTCGGCGGTACGAGCTACTCGCTGGTGGCGATGAGCCAGGGTGCGCAGATCGCGATGCTGCGGCTGCCCGATCCGGCGGCGGTGCTGGAGATGCTCGAAGCCGAGAAGATCACCCACACGTTTCTGGTGCCTGCGCTGCTGGCCATGGTCAACAAAGTCCCGGGTGCCGCCGATCGCGACTATTCGGCCTTGAAGCGGCTGTCCTATGGCGCCTCGCCGATGCCGCTGCCGGTGATGCGCGCTTCGCTCGCGCTTTTTCCCGGTGTGATGCAGCAGGTCTACGGCATGACCGAGGAATGCGGCGTGGTCAGCGTGCTCGGCGTGGCGGACCACATGGACCCGTCGGTGGCCCACCGGCTGGTGTCGGCGGGCAAGGCGATCCATGGTGTGGAGATCAGGATCTGCGAGCCCGGCACCGGTGAGCCTGTACCGACAGGGCAGCCCGGCGAGATCTGGATTCGAAGCGAGCAACGCATGAGTGGCTACTGGCACAAGCCGGAAGCGACGGCCGCCGCTTTCACCAGTGACGGCTGGTTGCGCTCGGGCGATGGCGGCCATATCGACGCCGACGGCTATCTCTACGTCACCGACCGCATCAAGGACATGATCATCAGCGGCGGGGAGAACATCTATCCGGCCGAGATCGAGCGGGTGCTGGTCGAGCATCCCGGCATCGACGACGTTGCCGTGATTGGCGTGCCGGACGAGAAGTGGGGCGAGGTCCCCAAGGCAGTGATCGTCGCGGCGCCAGACCGTGCCATCGACGCCGACGAGATCCTTGCGTACTGCCGGGAGCGGTTGGCGCCATTCAAGTGCCCGAAGTCCGTCGACGTCGTTGCCGCGCTGCCCCGGAACCCGACCGGCAAGATCCTCAAGAAGGATCTGCGCAAGCCCTACTGGGAAGGGCGAGAGCGCCAGATCGTCTGAGGTCGGGGACGGCGCGCGTCAGCGGCCCATGTTGGCGCCTTGAGTCGCCTGCGCGGCTTGTGCCGCGGCGGCCAGGCGCCGTTGCCGCTCCGGATACCAGCCGGTGAACCAGATCGCAAAGGCCAACGCACCCACCGACACGGCGATGCCGATCCACAGCGGTACCTCGGGCATGTGCGCCATCACATGATCCGCGGCGGTGAGGATGAGGAAGGCCAGCGCCCACACGGCCGTCAGGATCTGGTTGAAGCGCAGGAACTGGGGCTTGGCAGCGATCTCGGGGCTGACGCGCTCGCGCGCATATTGCAGCGTGAAGGGCTGGCGGATCAGCATCGAGAAGGCCACGATGAGGAACAGGCCACCGTCCACCCAGAAGCGCACCTCCGCAATGCCCCACGCGCCGCCGCGTGACCAGGCAATGAGCGCCAGGCCGCCGAAGAGCAGGGCGGTGCCGACTTCGAGGATCTTGATGCTGCGCTTGTGTCGCACGACGTCGTTGAGCAACTGGGCGATCGCTACCAGCGCCGCTGCCGCGAGCGCGAGCATGACCGGAACGTTGCGCGAAAGTACCGCGAAGGCAATGAAGGGCGCGAAGGCCAGGAGGATCTGCATCAGGCGTCTCCAAGGTTGAGCGTGGCACCGGGGATCCAACTGCCGTGAAAACCGCCCGGCACACGATGCGAGAGCTGCACGGTGGCCACCGGGCCCGATGCGATGTCCTGGGCGTCGAGCACCAGGAGATCGCTGCGGCCTTCCTGCATGCGCGCAGCGACGGCCAGCACCCAGCCTTGGCCTTCAGGCGCATCGGCATCGCGCGGCACGAATACGGGCTCCGACAGCCGGTCGCCTTGCGGCACGTGGTAGACGGCGCGGCGGCCTTGAATCGTGTCGTGGTGTGCCACGCCGTCGTAGCTCGGCTGCGTGGCGCCTTCACGCTGGCAGGCATACCAGCCATGGCGGTAGGCGCGTCCGGTGAAGCGGTCGTCGATGCGCGGGAATTCGCCCAGCAGGTCGTCCAGCGGCTCCTGCCGGAAGGCGTTGCTCGTGCCGTCCAGGTCGAAAGTCCAGCGCACCAGACGTGCCATCGAGCGGAGCGTGTCGGTGGGGCGGCCGTCGGCAAAGGGAAACAGCGGCGGCTGCTCGAACTGCAGCACGTCGGCCTTCAACAGATGGTGGCCTTGCGCGTCGCGCTCTTCCCAGGCGTTCATGAAATGGAAGATGTAGCAGGCCTCGCCCTCGAACCAGCGGATGTCGCTGGCCGGTGCGTTGCGCGGCAGGATGCCCACGCGCGCGCCGAGCCCCGGCTCCCAGGCAAACGGTGGCCGCCCGCTCGTTGCGCGCTCCATGCTGCCTGTGAGGGGCAATACCGGAAACACCATGTGGTGCTCGGTGATGGCGAAGTCGTGAACCATGCTGGAGAAGGGCGCCAGGAACCGGTCGAAGCGCGTGACCTCGCCGGCGGCGTTCATGGTGCCGAAAGAGATGTCGGGCGTGAAGTAGCCACCGGCGCCATAGCCGAAGAACAGCATCTCGCCGGTGGCCGGGTCCACATGCGGATGCGCCGTGAACGGGCCCTTCAGCTTGCCGCCGAAGTCTCTGGTTCCCAATGTTCGAAGCGTGGCGGCGTCGATCTCGATGGGCAGGTGGGCCTCTTCCAGCGCGAAGAGCCGGCCGGCATGGCCGATGACGTGCGTGTTGCCGGTGCCGTTGTCCACGGCAGGCAGGGCCGGGTCTTCAGGGTTGATGGGGCGCCCTGCGGCGTTGTAGAGGCGGCGCCCGGCGGCATGCTCGGCCTGCCAGGCGCTGGTGCGTATCCAGCGGTTGCGGTAGCTTGCACGGCCTTCATGCAATGTGAACGCGTGCAGCATGCCGTCGCCGAAGAAGAGGTGGGCGTTCTCGAGCGGGAACTGGGGATTGGGCCCGGTGCGGTAGAGCGTCCCCTGGAGGCTCTCGGGCAGTTCGCCCAGCACCGGCAGGAACGCAGCATCGGCCTCGAAGGAGATCGGGTTGAAATAGCTGGAGCGCTTGGTGGGAGTGGGGGCGGTGCTCATGAGGGTGGTCTCTCCAAACATATTGACAGCGTCAAGTTGAACGGATTGGACGCCCGATCGCGCGGCGAGTCAAGAAAATTTACAATGACAACATTTTTCGCAACAAGCACATCCGAGCCCCTGAATGAGCAAGAACGTCGCCCCCAAGGCAGCCGCACGCCCCCGCGTCCGGAAGAAGTCCGAAGGGACGCCCTACCACCATGGCGCGCTGCATGCGGCCCTGCTCGCAGCCGCGCAGGACATCCTGGAAAGCCAGGGCCTCGCAGCGCTCACCCTGCGTGCGGCAGCCCGGGCGGCGGGCGTATCGCATGCGGCGCCGAAGAATCACTTTGGTGACCTGACAGGCCTGTTGAGCGACCTGGCCGCGGTGGGCTTCCGCGAATTCACCGAGGCGTTGCGCGTGGCGGGCGAAGGGGCCGGCTCGGCAGAGCAACGCTTCGACGCCATCGGTGAGGCCTATGTGCGCTTCGCGCGCGAGCGCACTGCGATGTTCCTGCTGATGTTCCGCAGCGAGCGGTTGGACATGGAAAGGCCTCAGTTGCGCGAGGCGGTGGAAGCGTCGCGCGCCATGCTGGGCGGCGCCACGGCGCGGCGCATGGGGCGCGATCCTGCGCAGCCGCCCAATTCGGCCCAGCTGGGGCGCATGGTGGGCGCCTGGTCACTCGTGCACGGCTTTGCCATGCTGCTCATCGATGGCCGGCTCGAGAAGGTGCTGTCGCAGCACGAAGGCGGCCCTGACTGGCAACCGCTGCTCCGTGACGTGCTCACCCCGCCGGGGCGCACGGGCGCCGGGAACTGAAGCGGCGGGCTTCAGGTAGTCGGCATCACGGCGTGTTCAGCGCGCATATCGATACTCGCAATTCGACGTTGTGAGCGCCACTGTCTCTGACTAAGGTCGCGCCTTTGCACTCAAGCAGAGGACAACCATCGTGGGCATCAGACAGTTCGACCAGGGGCCGCTATCGGGCGCGGCCGGCTCCAATCAGCACACCGCCGACGTGCTCGTGATCGGGGGCGGCCCCGCAGGCACCTGGGCTGCGGTGTCGGCCGCCGCGCAAGGGGCCCGCGTGGTGCTCGCGGACAAGGGGTTCTGTGGGACTTCGGGCGCCACTGCGCCGTCCGGCACCGGCCTCTGGCATGTGTCGCCCGATGGCGCGGCGCGCGAATCCGCCAAGGCCAGCCGCTATGCGATGGGTGGTGAGCTGGCCGAACACGCCTGGATGGATAGCGTGCTCGAGCAGACGTGGGACAACGTCGAACGGCTCAAGGAATGGGGATACCCGTTTCCTGCCGATGACGAGGGGCGCTTGCGTTGCACGTCGCTACAGGGCCCGGAGTACATGCGGCTGATGCGCAAGCAAGCGAAGGCCGCGGGTGCGCGAATCCTCGATCACAGTCCGGCGCTCGAACTGCTCGTCGACGAACAGGGCACGGTGTGCGGCGCGACCGGCGTCAATCGGCAGAGCGGCGACACCTGGGTCGTGCGGGCGGGCGCCGTCGTGATCGCCACGGGCGGCTGCGCCTTTCTCAGCAAGGCGCTCGGCTGCAACGTGCTCACGGGCGATGGCCTGCTGATGGCGGCGGAAGTGGGTGCGTCACTGTCCGGCATGGAGTTCTCGAACGCCTATGGATTGGGCCCGGCCTTCTCGTCCGTGACCAAGTCGCTCTTCTATAACTGGGCCACCTTCTATGCCGCGGACGGCACGCCGATCGAAGGCGCCGGGTCTTCGCGAGGGCGCAGCGTGATCGCGCAGACGCTGCAGACGCAGCCGGTCTTCGCATGCATCGATCGCGCCGATGCGCAGATCCGCGCATGGATGCGCGTGGCACAGCCGAACTTCTTCGTCTCCTTCGATCGACAGGGCATCGATCCCTTCACCCAGCACTTCCCGGTGGCGCTGCGGCTGGAGGGCACGGTGCGCGGCACCGGCGGCCTGCATCTCGTCGACGAGCATTGCAGCACGTCGGTTGCGGGGCTCTATGCGGCCGGAGATGCGGCAACGCGCGAGTTGATCTGCGGAGGCTTCACCGGTGGCGGGAGCCACAACGCGGCGTGGGCGATGTCCTCGGGCTTCTGGGCAGGCGCGGGTGCCGCGGCATTCGGCCGCGCAGCGCGATCCGCTTCGGCGCGCATCGCATTGCGTGCGGGCGGTGCGGGACTCGGTCGCGGCGACGCTGCACCTCTGGACAGCCAGGCGGTGATCCAGGCGGTGCAGGACGAGGTGTTTCCGTTCGAGCGCAACTGGTTTCGTGAAGGCGACCTGCTGCGCGATTCGCTCGGGCGGCTCGACGCACTGTGGGCGCGGCTGCGCAGCAGCGCCCCGACGGCCAATGCCGTCGAGGCAGTGCGCACGCGCGAGGCCGCGGCCATGCTCGCGACTTCACGCTGGATGTACCGGAGCGCCTTGCAGCGCACGGAAACGCGCGGCATGCACCGCCGCCGCGAGCACACGGGCATCGATCCGGCGCAACGCCATCGCCTGCTCAGTGGCGGCCTCGACGAGGTGTGGGTGCAACGGCACGCATTGACCGAAGAGGTGCACGCATGATCGAGATCATCGACACCACACGCTGCACCGCCTGCAACATCTGCGTCAGTGCCTGCCCGACCAATGTGTTCGAGGCCACGCCGGGCGGGCCGCCGCGCATTGCACGCCAGCACGATTGCCAGACTTGCTTCATGTGCGAGCTGTATTGCCCGGAGGACGCCCTCTACGTGGCGCCGATCGCCGACCGGACCGCCAATGCGGTCGAGCGCGATGCCGCAGCCGGCGCGCTCATGGGCAGCTACCGCAACGCCATCGGCTGGGGCCGCGGCCGCCAGTCGATCGCGTCGCTCGATGCGAGCTTCGAGTTGCTCACGCGAGCGCATTGACCTGATCCAACCTCACCTGCACGTTCATTGACGACTGACCCATGATCCATTCCCCATCACGTCGAAGATTCCTGCGCGGAGCGCTCGCCACCGCGGCGCTGGGCGCGACCACCTCCCTCGCACTGGCCCAAGGCACCGGCAAGGTATTGCGGCTCGGCTACATCGGCCCCGGCAAGAAGCCCGCCGCGGCCACTGGCTGGGCGCTCCAGCAGGGACAACTGCTGCGCGAGCTTGCGCCACTCGGATTCACGGAGATCGCAACGCGAAACTTTCCGAACGGCCCGGACCTGAACGAAGCCTTCCTCTCCGGCGTGCTCGATGTGGGCATCTATGGCGACACACCCGCCGTCGTCGCGCGATCGAAAGGCCTGGACGGGCAGCTCATCGGCTTCGATGCCGTGGGCATGAACGTCTGGCTGCTGACGCCGCGCGGTGGCGTGCGCAGCGTGAAGGAGCTCGAAGGGCAGACGATCGGCGTGGCGCGCGGCTCGTACATGCATCGCTATGTGCTGGGTCTGCTCAAGGAGAACGGGCTGCAAGGTTCCGTGAAGGTGATCCACATGTTCCCGCGCGACGGCGAAGCGGCACTCGACCAGGGATCGATCGCCGCCTTTGCGGCGCAGATCGATGTCGGCCCGCTGCTTGCGTCGCGCGGCTACCCGGTCATCGACGAAGCGGCAAGGCATCCCACGCTGCTGGGGAGTTCGGTGATCGTGGCGTCGAAGAAGATCCTCGCGGCCGCGCCCGACTTGCCGGCAGCATGGACCCGCGCGCGCCGCGCAGCCCTGAGCGACATCCACAAGGACAGCGATCGCTACTACGCCTTTCACTCCGAGGTCAGTGGGTTTCCTCTGGCGGCGGTAAAGGCATCGCATCCGCTGAGCCAGTTCCCCGCGGAAGCCTATCCGGCACAGGGTCTCGCGCTGCTGGAGGAAGTCAAGAAATTCCTCCTGGCCGAGCGACTGGTGACACAGGACTTCGCGCTTGCGCAGTGGCGGGTCGCGAACGCCTGAGCAGGCAGAATCGCGGCTGATGTCCGCCTCTGCGCCACTGCTGATCGAGACGCTGACCGAGATCAACATCGCCGATCTTCTGGATTCGGTCGGCCTGTCGCGTCTTCATGGCACGCCCTTGCGCCGCTTGTTCCACCCTGCCGCGCGCCGCTTTGCCTTGACGGCCCACGAGTTCGACAGCCGGGTGGGCGACAAGGGCCTTGCCCAAGGCAGTGAATGGTTGATGGGGCGCATGACGGCCGGCCTTGTCACATCAGGGCTGGAGCATGTTCCGCAACAAGGCCCTCTGGTGGTCCTGTCGAACCACCCGGGAATGACCGATACGGTCGCACTCTTCACCAGTCTCGCGTCGCGGCAGGATCTTCGGGTGATCGCCTCGGATCGTCCGTTTCTCCGGGCACTGCCCAACGTTGCGCGTCAACTGATTCTTCTGCCTGAGAACGAGGGCGGGCACCTGGCCGTCATGCGAGGCGCCGCAAGGCATCTGCGGGAAGGTGGTGCGCTGCTGACCTTCCCGGCGGGAGAGATAGAACCCGACCCCGCGACCTTCGGTCCGCAGCGGGCCATTGCGTCACTGCAGAACTGGTCCGACAGCTTCGCGTTGTTCGCGCGGCTGGTCCCGGAGGTCCGGTTCGTGCCGGCGCTCGTGAGCAATGTGATTTCGCCGGATGCGCAGAAGCATCCGTTTACCCTGCTGCGCCGCACGGCACGCAACAGGGAGAAGCTTGCCGCCGCGATGCAGGTCGCGCTTCCTCGCTATCGGGACCTCGTTGCCAGGGTTGCGTTCGGCCGACCGTCAGACGCGGGTACGGACTCGGCGCGCGAACTCGGTGTGTCCATTGCAGCGCGGATGCGCGATCTGATCCTTGCCGACGGGTCGGCATGGCGTGCAGGGCAGTGAAGGCGGTCCGGGGCTTCAGCCTGCCGTCGCGGGGAACCTGCCTTCGTCTTCCGCATCGGCTCTGGCCCCAAGGCCGGGGAATCTTCGAACCGTCGAGTCCGGCGCGCCCATACGGTCCGCCGCCAGCGCGTCCAGGGCCTTCAGGATCCTGGCATTGAAGATCTTGCCGCCCAGATGGTTGCCCAGTGCGCGATAGCTCTCCCATTGCGCCTCGTCGAAGAACTGGTCCGCCGTTGGCTCCTGCGGGAAGGTGTCGTGATCGAGCGCGTATTGCCGCACGTCCGCCTCGGCGTCCCACGGAACGTTCGGCTTGATGACGATGATCTGCGTGCTCGGCCGGTGCGCGCCTCGCGGGGTGGCCCATAGCAGCAACGCGGTGGGTGTCGGCTGGTCGTCCGCGGCGGGGTCGACGCAGGGGCTCATGCGCCTGAAGGCTTCCGGACGTGCGAACACCTTCGCCAGGTCGCCCTCGAAGTTCGTCTCCACCTCGACCTCCACGTTGAGATCGATGCGCGCCAGCCGGATCAGGTTGGCGAGATCCTCGAATCGATAGCCGGGATCGGCGCCGTCGTCGCAGGCGAAGATCTGGCGCACCTTGCGTTCCGGACGCAGCAACTCGTAGATGCCGGTGTTCTCGAAGTGGCCGCCGTCGGACAGGTACTGCCACGCGCGCGCCGTGCCGAAGAACCGCGCACGCAGTTCGTAGGAGATGTAGGTCTGCGTGCGGAAGGCCACGCCGATACCGCGCCGGATCCAGTCCAACGGATGTATGAACTTCTGCTTGTCCAGTCCCGAGGCCCACCATGTGCCCAGCCGCACATTGGCCGCGCCCATCAACAGCGACATCCCCAGCGAGGTTTCGCGGCCGATACCGGTCGAGAACGCGGCGCCGGACGTGCCGATCCATTGGCCGATCGACAAGGGCCGGCTGGCGTTGGTGCTCATCACGCGCTGCGGCAGGAAGCTGGCGCATGCCGCGGAATCCAGGTGAAAGCCGAACGGCAGGACGGCCAGCGGCTGGCCCTTGCGGTCACGCTGCACGAGCTGCTCCGACGGATCCACCGTCTTGTTCACGGTCACGTTGATGATGTGCAGCGGCGCGAAAGTGGTCAGAACCTTTTCTTCTCGCGGGCGACCCGGACGGTGACCGTAGTAGTCCTCCAGGACCAGGTTGTCGCTGGGCAGCGGTTCGGCGGCGCTGAGCGCCGGGCCGTCGGGCTTGAACCGCTCGCCGTTGGACGCGCCGAGGTAGGCCCGCGTAAGGCGTGCGCTGTAGAAGGACTGCAGGCTCGAGAGGTTGATGAAACCCGCGAACTGGCCCGTGACCGTGGACAGCACGATGCTGATCCCGAGGATGAACAGCAGCGTCATCCGCTGTCCCTCGCCGAGGAAATCCGGGCCGATGCCCGGGCGCTGGCCGTCCCACACGATCCAGTGCACGAGCAGGGCCCACAAGGAGCCGACCAGCACGAAGATGACGATGCCGGCGAGCCCGGCGAGCGTGTGCATCGGCAGCTTGGAGGCCCAGCCCGGCAGGGACGTCCCCTTGGCCGCGAGGCGCTTGGCCAGCCATACCAGCACGCCCGCGAGGCCCGCGGGCGTGAGTACGGGCCCGATCGGCGGTCTGGACGTGGCGAGGATGTAGAGCGTCTGCCCCAGCGTGTCGACCACGGCCATCACCACGATCGCCGCGGTTGCCACCAGCACCGTGCTCAGCAACCTTGTCAGCCACACGCGCTGCACAGCTGCGGAGCGGTCCATGCAGGCCACGACGACGTAGATGACGATTCCGAGCAGGACGGCGCCGCCCACGAAAAGCACCATCACTTGCCGATGCCACAGCGTCGGGTCCAGGTCCTTCGAGGCATGGCTCTGGAACGGGCCGCCGGGAAGGCCGTAGAACGAAATGACGGCCATCAGCAGAACGATGACCACGCTGCCCAGCACGGCCAGGTTGAGCGGCAGGCTCTTGCCGTCGCGCCGCTCGTGAACCAGCCAGAACGCGATGCCCAGTGGCAGACCGATCACCACCGGCGGGACGAGGCTCAACGGAAACAGCGAGCTCCACCAGATGTGGGGCAGGAACGTGGGCTCGCTGTCGGCGTAAAGACTGGCCTGCAGCACGCTCACTTCCCAATCCATGACGAACTGGGAGTAGTCGGCCGCCAACGCGCGCAGCACGCCCACGCCGGCCAGCGCCGCGAGCAGCACCGTGCCGATGACGTAGTGGAGCGCCAACCAGTTCCGGATGCCGAGCGCCGCGGCATAGAACGCGTCGCCGGTGCCGGTGGGAATGAGATAGCGGCCGTTCTCGCGCAGCCAGGCCATCGGGGCCTGCAGGATGGCGTCGCCGTCGAAGGGCCCCGAAGAACGAATGCGGCCGGGTGGACCCGACTGCAGGACGCTCACGGCGTCGTCCGCGGCCTTGGCCGCTTCCACGGCGGTGAACGAGTGGCCCGGGTCCTGCTCGACCGTTGCCTGCCTCAGGCGCGAAAAAAGGGATCCGGATGGGGCGTGATGCCTTGGCGGCGAGTCTTGCGTGGAGGCGTGCGATGGTCCGTGGCGACGCAGGCGGTTGGGCTGGAACAGGCTGCAGAGGAAGGCGCCGATGTAGCCGCCTCCACTCACGGTCGACAGGTAGTCGAAGCGGGACAGGAAGGAACTTCTGAAGATGTCGCCCGGCTTGGGCTTTGCGCCGGGCTTGTCGTCGGTGCCGTGCTTCGCGATCCTCTCCAGCACACCGAGCGCGAAGGTCGCGCTGCGAATGCCACCGCCCGAAAGCGCCAGGCCCCGATGGCCGGTGGCATCGGCGGGCTCACCCGGGTTGATCTCGGCCCGCCGGCGGGCCAGCAAGACATCCTCGGAGGGTGCTTCGGGTGTCGCGGTGGCCTTGTGCATGCTTGCTCCATTCGCGTGGACGATCGACCGGGATCATCCTACGCAAGCGCCCCGCGCGCGACATCGCCCCGATTGGCGATGGGTACAAGCTATTGCCGCACGTCCACGTCGCGCGACTCCGGCAGCATCCACATCGCCCAGAGGCTGATCGCGCTCATGACCACCACGTACCAGGCCGGTGCCATGGGGTTCTTCGTGAGCGCCAGCAGCCAGGTGACGACGAACTGCGTGGTGCCGCCGAAGATCGACGTGCCGATCGCGTAGACCAGCGAGAGGCCGGTGCTCCGCACGGCCATGGGCAGCAACTCGGGCACCTGCACCAGGCCGGCGGTGCCGAACATGGCGGTGAGCGAGGCCAGAACGGCCGACACCGCAAGCAGCGTGGCAACGCTCGGCGCGCCGGCCAGCCACATGAAGAGCGGCACGATCAGCACCAGCAGCGCGAGGCGCGGCAGCATGTTGACGATGCGGCGGCCGTGGCTGTCGCACAGCGCGCCGCCCACCAGTGCGAAGACGAAGGTCATCAGTCCGCCCATGAGCACGCTGCCTTGTGCGACCGCGGCGGGCAGCTTGAGCACCTGCACCGCGTAGGTCACCATGTAGTTGCCCACCTGCGAGGCCACCGCGGTCGATGCCGTGGCCAGCACGCCGAGCAGCAGGATCCGGCGATGCTCGTGGAACACCGCGCGGACGATGGCCGTGCCGCTGCGCTGGTGGCCGCTGTCATGCGTCTCCGGCAGGCTGCGTCGGATGTAGAGCGCGATCGGCACCAGCGCGAGGCTCAGCAGGAAAGGAACGCGCCAGCCCCAGGACGCCAATTGCTCGGGCGACAGCGCGAGCGACAGGCCCACGCCCAGGCATCCGCCCACGGCGACCGCGAGACCCTGGCTGGCAATCTGCCAGCTCGAATAGAAGCCGCGCTTTCCCTTGGGCGCGGCCTCGATCAAGAGTGCGGTGGCCGGACCCACTTCGCCGCCGAGGGCGAGGCCCTGCAGCAGCCGGCAGAACACCACGATGATCGGCGCCGCGATGCCGATGCTGGCGTAACCCGGCGTGGCTGCAAGACCGAGCGTGCCGACGGTGATGAGCGCCACCGTGAGGATCATGGCCGGCTTGCGGCCCGCCTTGTCGGCGAATGCACCGATGAGCACGCCGCCCAGCGGCCGGGTGAAGAAGCCCACGCCGAAGGTCGCGACCGCCGCGAGCAGGCTGCCGAACTCGCCGCTCACCGGGAAGAAGGTCTTGCCGATATAGACCGCGAAATACGCGTAGATGACGAAGTCGTAGAACTCCAGCGCATTGCCAGCGACCGCGGCCGCGACCGCCTTGCGGCTGATGCGCGATGGCGCGGTGTCATGGGCGGCGTCGCTCGGATGGAGGATCGGCTGCACGGGATTGGAACCGAGGGTGGTGGCGTTCATGGGGATCCTGGGTGTGGAGTGTGCGTGGTGCGGATCGGGCGTGCGCAATCAGACTTGCGACGCGCGGGCCGGCTGCAGGCCGTCGATGGCCTGCAGACAGGCCTCGCGTCCCTGGTGCCAGATCGCCTGCTTCCAGTCTTCCGCGTCGGGGTAGAAGGCGTCCTTGAGCGCCTGCTTGATGTGCAGAGCCTGGACGCTGTCGTCGGCGCCGTGGCGATGCATCCAGTGTTCGGCGCGCAGCGCGGGCATCACGCGCTCGTTGGGGTGCGTGCCGTATTCGAGGCAGATGCCGATGTGCACGGCCTGGGGGCATTCCTCGAAGAGCGCCGTCTGGATGGGACCGGTCATCGGAATGCTGGTCGAGCTTCCCGCGTGCACGTCGGTGAGTTCGCCCCACCACTGCTGCGCGCGCGGCAGCACCCCGTTGTCGAAGCTCGCGAAGATGCGTTCGCCGACGCCGTAGGGCCCAAGGCCCGTGTGGATGTCGATCGAGGCGATCTCGCGCGCTTGCGTTGCGTATTGGCGCAGGACGGCGCGGAAGGTGCGGTTGCTCCACGTGGGCGCGCGCCCGCCGAAGAACATGCCGTCCGCATGCGCATGCTGTCCGAGGCCGATGGCGCGCTGCAATCCGCGCTCGCCGTGCTTGTCACGGTAGGCCGCCAGGGCAGCCTCGGCTTCGCGCGACGGAGGCCAGTCGGCCGGAAGCAGCGAGTCGTGGATCTCCCCGTAGCCCGCGTTGATGGGCGGGGGCTTGCCGAAGTCGACAAAGTTGCGATTGAGGTCGACGTTCTCCTGCGTCACCCGGCGCAGATGCGAGAAGCCGTACGGATTGATCGCGTGGACGTGCAGCACCGCAGTGTCCGTGTGCGCAGGCGGCCCGAGCCGCAGCATGCCGAGCTGGATCGCCGATCCGCAGAAGCCCTCCACGCCGTGCACGCCGCTGAGCACGACCAGCATCCGGCTCGCATCGGCCGGGCCGTCGAGCACCACGTCCATCGCCAGGGTCTCGCCTTCGGCGCCCGGCAGGTCCAGCTCGCGGCTGTCGACCGGCAGGCCGCGCGCTGCCGCGGCATCGAGGAATTTCCGCCGCGCCGTAGCGTAGTTGGGGCTGAAGAGATCGAAGGAGGCGGTGTCGTTCATGGCAGTCAGGAAAGGATCAGGCGGCGAGCGCGACGGGCGCGACGGGCGCGGCACGCTGCGCCGAAGGCGCGGAAGATGGCTTGCGCGAGCGGGCAATCGTCGATGCGCATCTCGGGGTGCCACTGCACCGCCAGTGCGAACGAAGGAGCGCCCTCGACAGAGAAGGCCTCGACCAGTCCGTCGGGCGCAACGGCTTCGGTGCGCAGGCCAGTGCCAAGGCGCTCGATGCCCTGGTGATGCAGCGAATTGACCGAGAGTCGGCGCAGCGGCAGGAGGCCGGCGAGCACGCCACCCGGCGCAATATGGATCTCATGGCTGTCGTCGTACCAGTTCTGGATGGGCCGGTCGTGATCGCCTTCGCGATGGTCGAGCCTGCCATCACGGGTGTGGACGGCGGCATCCAGCGTGCCGCCCCAGGCGACGTTCATCTCCTGGAAGCCGCGGCACACGCCCAGCACCGGGACGCCGGCGGCGACGAGCAGCGGCAGCAGCGGCAGCACGGTGGCGTCACGTTCGCGGTCGAGCAGCACGCTGTCTGGCAGGGCGTCGGCCCCATAGCGTTCGGGTGCGACGTTGGAGGGGCTGCCGGTCAGCACGACGCCGTCGATGCCATGGATCAGGCTCTCGGCGTCCATGGCCTGCGGTGCCGCAGGCAGCGCCAGGGGCAAGGCAGAGGCCAGTTCGGACACCGCGCGCACATAACCATGCAGCAGGGCGTGCGCAGGATGCATGTGGCGCTCGATACGGTCGGCGGCGATCGCCACCAACGGGCGGCCTGGAGGGGTGGAAAGGGTGGAGTCGGTCATGGCGTTGTGGCCCATTGCCGCGAGTCTAGGAATCGGGGACGATTGCGTAAATTGCAAGTTCTCTGTCATCAGCTTGCAATATTTGCAAGTCACGGAGCCTGTCCCTTGAATACTCGCCAGCTACGCCACTTCCTTGCCGTGATGGACTTCGGCTCGCTCGCCGCGGCAGCAGAGGCCGTGCACCTGAGCCCGCCGGCGCTTTCGCGCAGCCTGCGTGCACTCGAAGACGAGTTGCGCGTCCCGTTGTTCGACCGCCAGGACCGGAGGCTGCGTCCCACGCCCTATGCCGAGACCTATGCCGAGCGGGCGCGACGCATCGTGTTCGACGAGCGGGAGGGCGCGCGCTCCCTGGCGCTCATGCGTTCGGGCGAGCTTGGTTCCTTGTCTTTCGGCATGGGCTCGTCGATTGCCATGACGCTGCTCGGTCCCATGGTGCTCGAATTGCTCTCTGCCGCGCCCGGCTTGCGGCTGTCGACGCTGGTGCAGAGCACCGATGTGCTGCTGGCTGCGCTGCAACGCGAGGAACTCGACTTCTTCGTGGGCGATGTGCGGGCCGCCGAGGCGGACGACAGCCTGAGTGCCGAGCCGGTCTACGACTGCACCTTCGGATGGTTCGCCAGGCGCGACCATCCGCTGGCCGGCGCTTCGCGTATCGGCATCGAAGACCTGCAGCGCTATCCGCTGATCATGTCCGGCTATGCCAACGAGGCGCTGCTTCGCCGCATGGCGGTGCTGTACGGGCTCTCCCTGCCCTTGCAGGCGCATTTCGCCGCGAGCACGAACGACGTTTCCACCGTGCTCACGCTGCTCACCTCAAGCGATGCAATCGCGCCTTCGACCGATGTGGCGGTGATCTCGGCGCTGCGCGCAGGAACGCTCGTGCGGCTCGACGTCCAGCCAGTGCTCAACCTGCAACTGACGCTGGGCATCATCGAGCAAGCGGGTCGCACGCGCCTGCCGGCGGCCGAGCGGGCGTTCAAGGTCGTCAGGGCGCACTTTGCCGCCGTCAGGAAAGAGGTCGACGCGCAGCGGTCGCGCGTCACTGATCGGGCGGTGGCTCGGGCGGGGCGTCGTCCGAGGGCGTCGACATCTCGCGCATGAGCTGGTCGATCTGGTCTGGTCGCATGCTCTCGTCCGGTGCAAGAGTCGCCGGCGCGGTGCGCAGCCAGCGGGTGGTGGCGGGCCACGCGATCACCATGCCCATGACCAGCAGCAGCGCGATGAGATAGGGCGCGAGCACTGCAAGCACACGCCATGACTCGGGCCGGGGCGAAGTGTGGCCGCGCGCCAGCACGACCGCATAGCCGAAGGGCGGTAGCAGGAAACCCGCCTGCAGCGCGAACAGTGCCAGCGTCGAGACCCAGGCGGCATCGTCGATCTGTGCAAGAAGCGGTGGCATGACGATCGGCACCACCAGGAAGATGAGTTCGAAGGCATCCAGCACGAAGGCGCACGCCAGCAGCACGCCGAGCACGGTCAGCGTCGCCAGCACCGGATGTCCCTGCATTGATTGCATCAGTTGCACCGCGAGCTTGTCGGTGCCGAGGATGCGCAGGAGCAGCGAGAAGCTGGTCGCGGCAACCAGCAGGGCGAACAGCGCACCGGTCAGCGACATGGCCTCGTCGAGCACCAGCCAGAGCAGCGGCCCGGTCAGCCTGCGCGACAGGACACCCCAGCCCAGCAGCAGCATTCCCGCGGTGGCTGCCGCTTCGACGGCGCGCACCTTGCCGATCGCGACCAGCGACAGCAGGACCACGATGACCAGTGGCACCACGCAGAGCGAAGCGCGTTCGCCTGTCGTCAATGGCACAGGCGCCGTGGTTCGAGTCGCCCGCGGTGCGGTGAAAAGGATCAGCATCGCCCACAGCACCAGCAGCACGGCGCCGGGCAGCAGCGTGGCCTGAAGAATGTCCTGCGTATTGACGATGCGGACCGCCGCACCCGCATGCGGCAGGCCCATCGCCTGTGCAAGGTTCACGCCCTCGGTATGCGCCTGCAGCATCGCGTCGCCGAGCAGCAGCAGGACCAGCGAGGGCGGTACGATCACCCCGAGCGTGCTCGCAAGCGCGACCATCGCCGTGCGCCGCGCGGGTGGTCGTCCTTCGGTGGCCCACTTCGCGTCCGCGGTGCGGGACAGCGTCAGCAGGCTGGCGCCGACCGATCCGTTCATCGGCGCGAGCATCACGCCGAGTCCGAGCCCGGCGAGTTCGGGTGCCGCCGCTGGCGTGCGCCGCCGCAGTACGTTGTCGAGACCGGCGTAGAGGCTGTCAGCAAGCATGAGCCGATTCAGCAGGGCGCCGACCAGCGCATACAGCGCCAGCGCCTGCAGAAGATCGCGATCGAGCAGGCCGACGATGCGCGTGGGCAGCGTTCCGAGCACGGCGGCGTCGATGGCGCCCGATGCCAGTCCCGCCAAGGTGCCGGCCGAACACACGCCGAGCAACACGGCATAGGTCGGCCAGCCGGTGGTCATCATCAGCACCAGCGCCAGCAGGAGCAGGGCGAGTCCGAACCAGCCCATATCCATCACGATTCCACCGGCTCGCCGCGCAGTGCGTGAAAGAGGTCGAGCGCGGACTGGAGCAGCATCACGATGCCCATCAACATCAATGCGACCTTGATCATGAAATAGCCCGGGTTGAAGCTGTCCGGGAACAGTTCGAGCGCTTGGACCGACTGGCTCACCGGCGCAGCCGCGCTGACCACGAGGAATAAGGACCATGGGAGCACGCATAACGGCGCGCCGATGCGGCGCAGCCGAGCGATGCCCCTTGAGCCCGTCGGCGGGATGTCGGGTCGCGCGACGAGATGTGCACCCCGGCGTCGCGCATGGTTGATCGCGACCGCGACATAGAGTGCGAACAGCCACTGCGCGAGATCGTTGGCCTGCGTCGACCCTTTGCCGATCCAGTCCCGAAGCGGCCATTGCAGGAACAGCAGCAGCGTGATGGCCAGCGCCAGCGGCATCATCGCGACGCTGATGCCGTCCAGCAGGCGCTGCAGGCGTGAGCGGCCGTTCATCGAAGAGGGGTCTCCAGGCTGAGGTGGTGCGCATCGTGCCATGCCTGCGGGTGAAGTCCAAGCCTGGTGCGTAGTTCCGAGCCGAGGGCCATCGCCACAGTCACGAAACGCCTGTACAAAGCGCGGATGTCTTCGCCCGCTCCGCGACTTCGTGTGCATGACCTTCGTTCTGCACTGGCGGGGCCGTTCGATCTTCACGTGGATGCCGGTGAGTGTGTGGTCCTCATGGGCAAGTCCGGCGCCGGGAAGACCGTGCTGCTGAGATTGATCGCGGACCTCGATCCGCCTCGGACGGGCACGGTGGAACTGGACGGCGCGCGCCGCGAACGCCTGAGCGGGCCGGACTGGCGCCGCCGGGTCATCTACCAGCCCGCCGAGCCGGCCTGGTGGTCGCCGGTCGTGCGCCAGCATTTCGGTGGCGCCGATCTCGACAGAGTGGGCGCGATGGTCACCGCGCTGGGGCTGCCGCCTGCCATCCTGGATGCGGAACTCATGCACCTCTCGACAGGGGAGCGCCAGCGCCTGGCCTTGGTCAGATCGCTTTCGCGCGGTCCTTCGGTGCTGTTGCTCGACGAGCCGACCGCGGCGCTCGACCAGGCGTCAACCCTGGCCTACGAAGCGGTGCTGCGCGAAGAGACCGCCAAGGGGACGGCCATCGTCTGGGTGACCCACTCGGACGAGCAGGCCGGGCGTGTCGGGCATCGCCGTCTCGTTGTGGCCGATCGCAGTCTGCAAAGCGAATGAACGTCATCCATCTGCAATTCACGGACATCGCGCTCGCGGCGACGCTGGTGCTGGCGAATGCCGTCGCGTCGATGGTCTTGCGGTTGAGCGTGCATCGCCAGGTCCTGTGGGCGGCGGTGCGGATGGTGGTGCAACTGCTGCTCGTCGGCTATGTGCTCAGGCTGGTGTTCCAGTCCCAGTCGCCGGTCTTCACGGTGCTCGTGGCCGCGTTGATGATGGCCGCCGCGGCGCGTGAAGTCGCCGTGCGGCCGGAATGGCGGCTGCGCAAGGGCGGCAACTACGGCATCGCTGCGGTCACGGTGTCCGTCTCCAGCGTGGCGACGGTGGTGCTTGCCCTGCTCACCGCGATCCGGCCGGAGCCATGGCACGACCCGCGCTACGCCATTCCGTTGCTGGGCATCGTGCTCGGCAGCGTGCTCAATTCGGCCAGCCTGGGGCTCGACAGCTTCTTCGACGGCGTTGCGGTGCGACGGACCGCGATCGAGGCGCAACTTGCGTTGGGCGAAACCATTCGCGAGGCGCTCAGGGAACTGGTGCGCACGTCGATCCGGCGCGGCATCATTCCGATCATCAACCAGATGTCGGCGGCGGGCATCATCACCTTGCCGGGGATCATGACCGGGCAGTTGCTGGCCGGCATGGACCCGCTCGAATCGGCCAAGTACCAGATCCTGCTGCTGCTGTTGCTGACGGGTGCCGGTGCTTTGGCGTCGATCGGATCGGTGCTGCTCGCGGCCCGCCTCATCACCGACGACCGCCAGCGCTTGCGCATGGACAGGCTTGTCCATTCCAAAGCGGCCAGGCGCAAGGAATGACGGGAACGTATGCGTGTTCATACGTGCGTAAGATTTGTCGTTCAAGATCGCGGCAGACAGTTCGCAGGCGCTGGTAGAGGGCGCTTCGGCGCTGGTCCAGAGGATCGGTTCCCTCGATGCCTCGAACTGTCCCCACCGCCGCGAACTCGTCGCGGCGCGTCATATGATCGGACGCCGCCGAACCCGTTCCATGTGGGACGCCCATCCGGTGCCTCGCTCGCCAATCAATGAAAGTCATCGATTTCCTCTGGATCCTCAGCGGCGTGCTGCTGAACGCAGCCGCACAGTTGCTGCTCAAGTCCGGCGCCAACGCCGCCGGCGAAATCAACATGTCGGCCGGCGCGAGTGCGCTTTGGCGCACTGCCATGGGCCTCGCGATGCATCCCGGCATCATCGGCGGGCTGGCCTGCTATGCCGTCAGCGTGGTCGTGTGGATCGTCGCGCTGTCGCGCGTGGAAGTGAGCGTCGCCTACCCGATGCTGTCCATCGGCTACGTGGTCAATGCGCTGCTGGCCTGGTGGTTGTTCGGCGAAAGCGTCGGTCTTCAGCGCTGGCTGGGCATCGGCGTGATCATCGTCGGCGTGATCCTGGTCGCACGCAGCGGACATTCGGCATAGCTGCTCAGCGACGGTGCGCGATGGCCATGACCGCGACTACGAAATGATCGTGCTGGAGGACTGCTGCTGCGCCCTGTCCGCCGAGGAACACGAGCAGTCCATCGCTGGGATCAAGCGCTTCTGTCGCTTGACCAACTCGCGGGACGTGATCTTCGAGTGATGCGCTAGGACATCCCCGCGTTCTCAGGATTCGCGAGCTGGCGCAGGGTCTCGAAGACCAGTCGTCGTGGCGCGATCTCCAGGCCCAGCCGCTGCTTCGTCGCGTTCACGGCGCGCATCGCCAGCAGCGAATGGCCGCCGAGCTCGAAAAAGTTGTCGCTGCGTCCGACGATTTCAACGCCGAGCAGTTCGGACCAGATCTCGGCGATCACCCTCTCTTCTTCGGTGGATGGCGGCTGGTGCGCCACACCCTCCGTGAGCGAGGGGTCGACCACCGTCGCCGGCAGTCCATTGCGGTCCACCTTGCCGTTGGGCAGCAGCGGCATCGCCCGCAACACCACGAGGTGCTGCGGCACCATGTACTCAGGAAGCGATGCCTGCAGGTGCTCGCGCAATGCGGCCAAGCGCAGGTCCGGCGAGTGCGCCACCACATACCCGACGAGCCGCACATCGTCCTCGCCCCCGGCGCGCGTGACGACCACGCACTGGGCAACCTCGGGATGGTCCAGCAGCGCCGCTTCGATCTCGCCCAATTCAATGCGGAAACCCCGGACCTTGACCTGATGATCGAGACGACCCAGGTGCTCCAGCAGCCCGTCATGGCGCCAGCGGCACAGGTCGCCGGTGCGATAGAGCCGGCCACCGGCCTCGTCGCTCCAGCGGTCCACGACGAAGCGCTCGTCCGTCAGCGTCTTGCGCTTGTGATAGCCGAGCGTCACGCCCGCGCCTCCGATGCAAAGCTCGCCAGGAACACCGATGGGGCAGGGCAGGCCGTTGGCGTCGAGCACCCAGACCGAGGTGTTGTCGATCGGCCGCCCGATGGAAACGCCGAGTCGCGGCGCATCCACCTTCCAGGTGGTGGACCACACGGTGGTTTCCGTCGGGCCGTACATGTTCCAGAGCGCCGAGCAGCGCGACAGCAGTTGCTCGGCCAGCGTCGCCTGCAGGGGCTCACCGCCGACCAACGCGCGGAAGCCCGGCCGGCCGGTCCACCCGATGTCGAGCAGGGCGCGCCACAAGGAAGGCGTGGCCTGCATCACGGTCGCGTCGTGCCGCTCGATGAGCGTGCGCAGCCGGATCGGGTCGCGGACATGGTCGCCGTCGGCAATCACCACCTGCGCACCGACCGCGAGCGGCAGCAGCAGTTCGAGCACCGCGATATCGAAGGAGAGGGTGGTCACGGCCACCAGACGATCGGATGCATCGAGGCCCGGTTCCCGCGCCATCGAGGCCAGGAAATTCACGACCGCCCGATGCGGCACCGCGACCGCCTTCGGTCGGCCGGTCGAACCGGAGGTGTAGATGAAGTAGGCCGGATCGAGCGGGCGCGCGTCGCGCTCCGGGTCAGGGTGCAGAAGCTCCGACTCTGTGCCCGCGGACTGCTGCGCGAGTTCGATCGGGTCCAGCAAGGGAATGCCCGTCGCGCTGAATGGCCCGGCCATGTCGGGCCGTACCAGGATGGCCGAGAGCTCGGCGTCGCTGGCCATGTAGCTCAGCCGGTCGACCGGAAAGCCGGGGTCCAGCGGCACATAGGCGGCCCCGGACTTGAGCACCGCGAGCTGTGCCACGAGCATGCTCGCGTCCCGCGCGAGGCTCAGGCCGAGGCGGTGGCCACGCCCATAGCCATGCGCGCGCAACGCCGATGCGAGCCGGTCCGACGACGCATTCAGCTCGCCGTAGGTCATGCGCCGCCCCTGCGAATCGAACACCGCGATCCGTTCGGCCCGCGCCGGGTCCTTGCAATGCAGGTAACGGTGGATGAGCAACTCCGGCGGAAGCGCGCGTTGCGTCGCGTTCCACCGGTCGCGCAGCAAGGCCAGTTGCGCGGGCGCGACGATCGCGTAGTCTGCGATCGGCCTGTGCTCGTCGGCGAGCACCTGGTCGACCAGCCATAAATAGTCCTCGAGCATGCGCTCGGCTGTTTCGGCGGCGAAGATGTCGGTCGAATACTCGAGATGGATCCGATGGCCGAACTCGGTGTCCACGTGAATCGAGAGATCGAACTGGGCTGCTGTGCCTTCGAGCTCGAACGTTTCGTAGCTGAAATCCACCGATGGCAGCTTCCCCAGCGGCGCGTTCAGCACATTGAACAGGGTACGCACCAGTCCCTCGGGATGGATGCGGCCGTCCTGCCCCAGCACTTCCACGAGTTCGTCGAAGGGCGCGTCCTGGTGGGCGTACGCCTCCAGAGCGGTCGCGCGGACCCGCTGCACCAGCCCGGCGAAGTCCGGGTTGCCCGCGAGATCGGTGCGCATGACGAGCGTGTTGACCAGGGTGCCGACGAGCTGCTCGGTCACCAGGTGATGACGATTGGCGATCGGCGTGCCCACCGCGATGTCGTGACTTGCGCAGTGACGCGACAGCATGAGCTTGAAGGCTGCGAGCAGCACCACGAACGGCGTGACCGCATGGCGCCCGCAGAAGCCGCGCAGGCTGTCGCGCATCGCGGGCGATAGCGCCATCGAGACTTTCGCGCCGCGGAAACTCGGCAGCAGCGGTCGCGGATAGTCGGTGGGCAGGTTGAGCGGCTGCAGGTCGCGCAGCCGTTCAACCCAGAAATCGATCTGGCGCTGCCGCTGCGCGGTCGCGGCCGGCGACCGCTGCCATGCCGCGTAGTCCGCGTACTCGATGCCGAGCGGCGGCAGCTCCGCCGGCTCGTGGTTCGACAGCGACGCGTACAGCGCCAGCAGATCGCGCATCAGGATCGCGATCGACCAGTTGTCGGTGATCGCGTGATGCATGCGCCAGAAGAACAGATGATCCTCGTCCCCGAGGATGACGACCGTCGGAAAATGCAGCGGCGCATGCGTCAGGTCGAATGGCCGCGATCCGCGGTCCTGGAGCAGGGCTCGTGCCTCTTGCAAGCGATGCTCGACCGGGTGCGCGCGCAGGTCGATCCGCTCGATCTCGACTTGCATCGATGGCGCGATCTGCTGCATCGGTTCGTCGTCGTGCATCTCGAACCAGGTGCGCAGGCCTTCGTGCCGCTCCACCAGCCGGTCGAACGCAAGCCGCATGGCATCGTGGTCCAGCGCACCGCGCAGGCGCAGCGAGACTGCGACGTTGTAGGCGACCGAGGTGGGGTCGAACTGCTGGATGACCCACATGCGTCGCTGCGACAGCGACACCGGCAGCGGCCCGTCGCGCGCCACACACGGGATCGACGCCGGCGCGGTCGACCAGATACGCGGCAATTCTTCGTCAAGCCGCGCGGCGAGCCGCGCGATGGTGGGATGTTCGAACAGCAGTGCCAGTGGAATCTCGATGCCGAGCTGCTGCCGGATGCGCGAAGCCACCTGCATCGTCAACAGCGAATGGCCGCCCAGGTCGAAGAAGCTGTCGTCCACGCCGAAGTCGGTGACGTGCAGCACGCTGCGCCATATTTCCCACAGCGTCTGCTCCGTGTTGCTCCGCGGCATCACGCGCTCGCCGCCGCCGCTCTCAAGCACCTGCAGTGACAAGGCGCGGCGATCGATCTTGCCGCCGCTGCTGAGGGGCTGCGCGCCCGGCACCAGGGTCAGGTAAGCCACCAGGCGCTTCTGGCCGGTTTCGTCCTCCTGCACCCGCACCGTGACATCGGCGACCGACGGATGCTGGCCGATGTGGGCCTCGATGTCGGCCAACTCGACGCCGAAACCGCGCAGCTTGACCTGGTCGTCGCAACGGCTGACGTACTCGATGCTTCCGTCGCTGCGCCAGCGGCCGATGTCGCCGGTCTTGTAGAGGCGAGCTCCAGCGCGTGAGGCGAAGGGGTCGTCGAAGAAGGCCGCCCCGTCCGGCGCCGGCTGTCCGAGGTCGCCGAGCGCCATGCCCGCGCCGCCGATGCAGATCTCGCCCTTGACGCCGATCGGCACCGGCTGGCGCAGACCGTCCAGGATGCGCACCGTCGTGTTGTCGATCGGGCGGCCGATCGACGGCATCAGCGGCCATTCGTGCGGCGCGCCTTCCAGGTCGAGCGCGGTCGCGACCGGGTATTCGGCGAGACCGTACTGGTTCTGCAGCCGGCAGCCGCCCAGTCGCGCGAAGAGCTCGCGGATTTCCGGGCTGATGCGCACCTGCTCGCCGCCGGTGATCACCTGTTTGAGCGGCGGCAGCGGGTCGCCGGAGGTCGCCGCCTGTTCGGCCAGATGCTGCAGGGCGATGAACGGAAGGATCAGCCGCTCAACGCGTTCTTCGCGCAGCACACGGAGTACCGCGGCCATGTTGCGGCGCGCGCCTTCGTGGATCAGCACCAGCGTGCCGCCGCAGCAGAGCGTGGTGAATATCTCTCTGGATGCGACGTCGAATCCGATCGCGGCGTACTGCAGCGTCCTCGGCGCGGGCTGGCCGTCCCGATGACGCGCTTGCCACTGGATCAGGTTCGTGAGTGCCGAGTGCGGCATCGCGACACCCTTCGGTGTGCCGGTCGAGCCCGAAGGGTAGACCACGTAAACGGGATCGTCGGAATGGACCTCGACCTCTACCGGACCGGCGTTCGCATCGGACGCGGGCTCCGCATCGACGATGACCGGGGTTGGTCGTCTGTGCGGCAGGGCGGCCAGCAGGCGCTTCTGGGTCAACAGCACATGCGGGGCGGCATCGTCCAGGATGTGTGCGACGTGCTCCGGCGGATCGGTCGGGTCCAGCGGCACATAGGCTGCGCCGGTCTTGAGCACGGCGAGCATCGCCACGACCAAGTCCGCGCCGCGTCCGAGAAACAGGGCCGCTCGCATTCCGCGCCCGAGCCCTTCCGCCTGGAGCCGATGGGCGAGGCGATTCGCTTGCGTGTCGAGTTCGCCATAGCGCAAGCTGCGATGGTCGGCGACCAGTGCGACGGCCTCCGGCGCGCGCGCGGCCTGCGCCTCGAAGAGCGCATGGACCCGCGCATCGCCGCCATGTGCGACGCGCGTGTCGTTGAAGCTGTCGAGCAGCAGGCTCCGCTCGTGGTCGCCCATCACCGGAAGGACGGCGACCCGCTGCGTGCCGTCCGCCGCCATCGCTTCGAGCAGCCGCAGAAGGTAGCCCGCCCAGCGCTCGATGGTCGTGCGGTCGAAGAGGGCGGTGGCATACGCGATGCGGCCGAGCAGGCCATTGGCGGTCTCGCGGAACAGCAGCACCATGTCCGAGGCCACGCTCTGGGGCGGCACCTCGACCAGCTGCAGGGTCGCGCCCGGCAGGTCGATGCGCTCCGTCTCGAAGTTCTGCATGACCATCAACACCTGGTAGATCGGGCTGTGGCTCGGGTTTCTCGCCGGCCGCACCAGTTCCACCACCTGCTCGAAGGGCACGTCCTGCCGCAGGTACGCCGATTGCCCGATGCCGCGGACCCGCTCGAGCAGCGCATCGGCGGTCGGGTCGTCGCTCAGGTCGGTGCGCAGCGCGACGGTGTTGACGAAGAATCCCACCGCCTGCCGGTAGGCCGGACGTCGGCGATTCGCGACGGGCGTGCCGATCACGATGTCCGACTGGCCGGTGAGGCGCGAGAACAGCACGTTCAGCCCCGCGTGCAGCGCCGTGGTCAGCGTGGCGCCTCGGCTCCTCGCCCATTCGCGAAGCGCGGCGACCAGCGGCGCCGGAAACACGATGTCGACGCGGTTGCCTGCATGGTCCTGCACAGCGGGACGCGGCCGGTCCGTGGGAAGGTCGAGCAGCTCGGGCGCGCCTTCGAGCTGACGTCGCCAGTATTCGAGACGCGCCTGGCGCGCGGGCGATGCAGCCCGCTCCCGCTCCTCGGCCACGTAGTCGCCGTAGTGCGCGGGCAGTTCCGGCAACGGATTCGGCTTGCCCTCGGCGAAAGCGGAATAGACAGCCGCCAAGTCCTTCATGAAAACGGCGATTGACCAGCCATCTGCCACCATGTGATGCGCACAGAGCACCAGCGTGTGTCGCTGTGCGCCAAGCCGCAGCAGCCGTCCCCGGAACAGCGGACCTTGGTCGAGATCGAAGGGTGCCGAGCATTCTTCGCGGATCTGCCGTTCGCGTTCCGCCTCGATGGCTTTGGTGCCGAGATGGCGCAGATCGTCGATTCGCAACGGAAACCGCGCTGGCGGCGCAATGCGCGGCATCGGCTCCTCGTCGACTTCCTCGAAGGTTGTGCGCAGAACTTCATGGCGCACCATCAGCGTCTCGAGAGCCAGGTGGAGAGCGTCTTCATCGAGCCGGCCTTCAAACTCCAACGCACCCGAAAGGTGGTAAGCATCGCGGACACCGGCCTTGATCCGATCGATGAACCAAAGGCGTCGCTGCGCAGACGAGAGTGAGGCTGGGTGTTGTGAGGCTTCTCCGCCGATATCCATCCGGACCAATATACGAACTCCGTGTCAGGTTTGGGTCAGACAATACCCCGAATACGAGAGACATATTTCGTACGGTCGGGGGTGAAACCCCAATTGCTGCCCGCAATCCCTCCTTTTCTGTCTCACGCGGATGAACGTCCCACCAGCGGACAGGGTCGGCCTCCGGCGTCACGGACCGGCCACGAGGCACAACTACGCTCGCATGCAAACAAGTATCCGAACGACTGTCGTGGCCTGGCTGGTGACACGCACCGTCCACGCGCAACAGCCCCCGGGCCGCAGCCGCGCCGAAGTGCAGGCTGAAGCCGTCTCGGCGGCGCAGGCACAGCCCGGCGTGGCGAAGTAGCATTCACGCGGGCGTCATCGCGCCCGGCGAGCATCGGCGTCCATGGATCAAGACATGGCGCCCTGCCGCACCCGCTGAATGCCGCGGGGCTTTTACTTGCTGATCGCCGGCCAGGCGATCTCCGCGTTGGCGGACAACGCGCTGCTGATCGTCGCCATCGCGCTGCTGCAAGAGCGCGCCTCGCCGCTGTGGTGGGCGCCGCTGCTCAAGTTCGCTTTCACGCTGTCCTACGTGGTGCTTGCGCCCATGATCGGCCCGCTGGCCGACGCCATGCCCAAGGCCCGGCTCATGACCGCGATGAATGGGGTCAAGCTGGTGGGCGTCGCCCTGCTCATGGCCGGTATCAACCCGCTCGTGGCCTTCGCGGTGGTGGGCTTCGGCGCAGCGGCGTATGCGCCGGCCAAGTACGGACTGGTCACCGAGATGGTCGGGCCGCGCCGCCTGGTTGCGGCCAATGGATGGATCGAGGTTTCCGTCGTTTGCGCGGCGCTGCTGGGCACGGTGCTGGGCGGCCTGCTGGTGGCGGACGTGCTCCGGGGCTCGTCGGCCGGTCTCGCCATGCGGGACTGGTTCGCGGCGTGTGCCGCCAGCACCCTGCAGTTGTCGATGGCCGTGCTGCTGGCCGCCTACCTGATCGCCGCGCTGATGAATGCGGGCGTACCCGACAGCGGCGCGCGCTATGCGCCGCCGAAACGCCTTCACCTGCTGGTGCTGATACGCGAATTCCGCAAGGCGAACCGCACGCTGTGGAGCGATCGCGACGGCGGGCTCTCGCTCGCGGTCACCAGCACCTTCTGGGGCGTCGGGGCGACGCTGCAGTTCGCGGTCCTCAAATGGGCCACCGAACTCCTTGGCCTCACGCTGGAGCGCGCGGCCTACCTGCAGGTGGCGGTGGCCGTCGGCGTGATCGCGGGTGCCGGGCTTGCGGGACGCCACGTGGCGTTGGGCCGCGCCAAGCGGGTACTCCCGGCGGGCGTGCTGCTGGGGCTGTGCATGCCCATGGTGGCGTCGACCGATGCGTTGTGGCTGGCGGTATTGCTTCTGGTGTTCGTTGGCGCGGTGGGCGGCATCCTGGTGGTGCCGCTCAATGCGCTCCTGCAGCACCGCGGCTACAACCTGCTGAGCGCGGGCCGCTCGATCGCGGTGCAGGGCTTCAACGAGAACCTCAACGTGCTGATGATGCTGGCCGGTTATGCGGCACTGATCGCGATGGATGTGCCGATCGTGCCGTTGATGTGGATCCTGGGGCTACTCGTGGCCGCTGCGATCGCGCTTCTGATCTGGCGCGAGCACGGCATCGAGCGCCGCCTCGGCCCGAGCGCGGACAGGCAGTTCACATCCTAGCGCTGACGACGTTGCGTCCGGGGCGCTTCAGGCTGCGCCGGCGATCGTGCGGCCGCGCGCATCGGCCACTTGCGACGTTTCTCCCGCGGCGATGGTGGCGTAGAGCACTTCTTCCACCTGCGCGACGATGCGGTCCCAGCCTGCTTCGCCGGCGCTCTCGCGCGCACGCAAGCCCATCTGCCGCGCGGCGTCGCGCCCCCCGGCCACGAGTTCGCGCGCCAGCCGAACGAACGTCTGCTCGTCGCCCAGCGGTGCGAGCAGGCCGTTGCTGCCGCTGTGGATCATCTGTCCGGCACTCGCATGGTCGTAGGCCAGCACCGCGAGTCCGCTGGCCATGGCCTCGAGCGTCACGTTGCCGAAGGTCTCGGTCATGCTCGGGAAGATGAACAGGTCGCTGGAGGCATAGTGCGCGCCGAGGTCTTCTCCGCGCCGCGTGCCGGCGAAGATCGCATCGGGCACCGCGGCGGCGAGCTGCGGCGCGGCAGGGCCTTCGCCCACCACGACGAGGCGCGTGGCCGCATCCTGTGCCTGCATGGCGCGGAAGGCATTGGCCAGTGCGTCGAGGTTCTTTTCGGTGGCCAGCCGCCCCACGTACAGCGCGACCGGCGTGTCGGGGGAGGCACCCCATTGCGCGCGCACCGCCTCGCTGCGCCGCGCGGGCGTGAACTGCTCGGTGTCGACCCCGCGCGTGACCAGCATCAGGCGCTCGAAGCCGTGGCCGCGCAACTGCTGCCGGAGGCTCTCGCTGGGCACCATCGTGAAAGCGGTGCGGTTATGGAACTTGCGCAGGTAGCTCATGATCGGCCGGTACAGCCAGCCGATGCCGTAGTGCCGGCTGTAGACATGAAAGTTGGTGCGGAAGTCCGAGCACACGGGCAGCCTGAGCTTGCGGGCGATCTGCAGTGCCGACCAGCCGAGCGGCCCCTCGGTGGCGATGTAGACCAGGTCCGGCCGCTGGCGGCTCCAGAGTTGCACAAGCGCCTTGTTGGCGGGCATGCCCATCTTCATTTCGGGATAGCGCGGGATCGGCACGCCACGCACGAGCACCTCGTCGAGCCGGTCCAGGCGCCGGGCGAGATCGCCGTCCGTCTGGCGCGGCCGGACCAGCTGGATGTCGTGCTGGAGCGCGCGCAGTCCCTCCACCACCCGCTGCAGGGTGAGGGCCACACCGTTGACTTCGGGCGGATAGGTCTCGGTGACCACCGCAATGCGCATCGAGCGCCGGGCGGGCGGCATGTGCTCGACGACGATCGGACCAAACGATGAGCTCATGTCGCGGATGCTGGCGACTGTTGGCGACAGAGCGATGACGGTCCGCATATCGTCACCAAGAATTCACGCATGCCCGTCACGATGCCGTCACGCGCTGCGCTCGTGCGGCGCCGTTCCAACCCAGGACCAACAGGAGAGCCCGTGAACGAATTCTTGCGCAACCTTCAGATCCAGCGCTGGGACGATCATCGCTACTACCACCACAGCCGCATCAACCAGTCGCTGCACCTCGTGAGCGCGATCAGCTTCGTGATCGCCTACGTGATGCTGTTCATCGACCCGGTGATCGCCGCGCTGCTCGGCTGGGGCGTGTCGATGACCAGTCGCCAGGCGGGCCACTTCTTCTTCGAGCCCAAGGGCTACGACGAGGTGAACCACGCCACGCACGAATTCAAGGAAGAGATCAAGGTCGGCTACAACCTGCGCCGCAAGGTGGTGCTGATGGCGCTGTGGGCCGCGGTGCCGGTCGTGCTGTGGTGGGACCGCACTCTGTTCGGTCTCATGGACCCGACCGCCGGGTTCGAAGGCTACGTGCGCCAGGTCGGCTTCGCATGGCTGGTGCTGGGCGCGGGCGGCCTGCTGTTCCGCACCTTCCATCTCTTCCTGCTCAAGGACGTGAAGACCGGCCTCGTGTGGATGACGAAGATCCTCACCGACCCGTTCCACGACATCAAGCTCTACCACCGCGCGCCCCTGCATCTGCTGCGTGGCGAGCTGATCGACCCCGCGCACGGGGCCGGTCACCGCGCCTGAGTGCGGTCAGATTCCGAATCGCTGCGCGAGCATCTCGCGCAGGATCCCGCGCTTGATCGCCTTGTTGGTCAGCGCGGCATCGTGCGACCACCAGCCGTCCTGCTGCATTTGTCGGGCCGCGGTTACGAATCGTTCAGCCACTTGCTCGAAATCGGCATCGGTGTAGTTGAGGCTGAAGATCAACCGGCCGCTGCCGACCCAGCTCAGTGCCAGCCGCTGCGCGCGCAGGTAGTACTGCAGCAGCCAGTTGTAGCGGCCGGGCGAGGTGTAGAGCACGGTCCAGATCGACGAAATATTGGCCACGCGCACCGGCAGCCCGGCCTGCGCGAGCCGGTCGTTGAGGTCGCGTGCGCGGCGGTTCCAGCGTTCGTCGAGGTCGTCGTAGAGCATCCGTACCTCCGGTTCGTCGATGCGCCTCAGGAAGGCGTACATCGCGCCCATCACGTAGGGATGCGCATTGAAGGTGCCGCGCGCGAAGCAGATGTCGGCCGGCCGCTCCTCGCGGTAGCGCTTCATCAGGTCGGCGCGGCCGCAGACCACGCCGACCGGCAAGCCGCCCCCCAGCGTCTTGCCGTAGGTCACCATGTCCGCCTTCACGCCGAAGTACTCCTGTGCGCCGCCGGGCGCGAGCCGGAAGCCGACGAAGATCTCGTCGAGGATCAGCACGATGCCGCGCTCGGTGCAGACCTGGCGCAGCTTGTGCAGCCACTCGGTGTAGGCGACGCGGTCGAAGCTCGCGCGCCGGCTGCTGTCGACCAGCGACGAATCGCCGGGCGCCCCGGAGTTGGGATGCAGCGCCTGCAGCGGATTGACCAGCACGCAGGCGATGTCGCGGCGCTTGCGCAACACGCGCAGCGACCGCTCGTCCATCTCGCGCAGGGTGTAGGTCTCGTGCGGCTGCAGCGGGTTGCCCACGCCGGGTTGCACGTCTTCCCACCAGCCGTGATAGGCGCCGCAGAAGCGCACGAGATGCGTGCGCCGCGTGTGATAGCGCGCCAGCCGCACCGCCTGCATCACGGCTTCGGTGCCGGACATGTGGAAGGACACCTCGTCCTGCCCGGAGATCTCGCGCAGCCGGTGCACGTTCTCCAGCACGCAGGGGTGATAGGCGCCGAGCACCGGCCCCAGCGGCTCGGCAAGCCGGCTGCCCTCTGCGATGCACTCCTTGTAGAAGTCCACGCCGAGCAGGTTGACGCCGTACGAACCGGTGAGGTCGTAGAACTCCTGCCCATCCAGGTCGCGCAGCATGACGCCGTTCGCGGACTGCATGAAGGCGCCCACCGGCAGGTGTTCGCGCGCATGCGGGCTGTACTGGAAGGGCACCCGGTAGCTGCTGGTGAACTGCAGGTCCGACACCGAAGGGCGTGCCGCGCGCGTGGCCGCGATCGACTGCGCATGGCGCGTCTTCAGGAGCCGCGACAGCGCCTCGAAGCCGGCCCGGCGTCGGGCCACCACGTCCTCCGGCGCACCGTCGGAATCGTAGAAGCGCTGGTCGTCGTAGGCGTAGCCCGGAAGCTGCGCCGCGACCCGCTTGGCCATGCGCGAATGGCCGGTCAGCGAAGGATGCTTGGCACGCGAAAGCTCGAGCCGGCGCCAGGCCGGAACCGCGGAAGCGGCGAGCGCCGCGAGGGCGACGGAAGAGAGAAGGAATGTCTGGCTCATGAACTCTTTATTGCAATGAACGGCGAACACCCCACGGTCTATCCCAGCTTCTTGACGCGCTCATGAAAACACTTCGACAAACACGTGATGCCCTGTTGCAGCAGGAAGACATCAACTTCCTGCTCACCAACCGGGTGCCCCGCATCGCGCTGACGCGCTTCATGGGCTGGTTCAGCAAGATCCGCAACCCTGTAGTGCGTGATCTTTCAATCGGCGTGTGGCGCCTTTTCACCGAACTGGACCTGAGCGAAGCGAAGAAGACCCGCTTCGACAGCATGCATGACTGCTTCACGCGCGAGCTGAAGGATGGCGCGCGCGTTGTCGATACGCGAGAGGATGTGCTTGCGAGCCCGTGCGATGCCATCGTCGGCGCCTGCGGCTCCGTACACGGCATGGAGGTGTTCCAGGCCAAGGGCTTCCCGTACTCGATGGCCGACCTGTTCGGTGATGCGCGAGCCGCGGAGCCGTTTCGCGACGGCAGCTTCGTCACGCTGCGCCTGACGTCGAGCATGTACCACCGCTTCCATGCGCCCCACAACTGCACGGTGGAGCGGGTGAACTACATGTCAGGCGACACCTGGAACGTGAACCCGATCGCACTCAAGCGCGTGGAGCGCCTCTTTTGCCGCAATGTGCGCGCGGCGGTCCACACGCGCCTGCACGCGGGCGGGCACCGCGTCGCGCTGGTGCCGGTGGCCGCCATCCTGGTCGCGAGCCTGCGGCTGCATTGCCTCGACGCGCTGCTGAACATCGGGTGGCGCGGCCCGACGCGCATGGATTGCGATGCACCCTATCGCAAGGGCCAGGAGATGGGCTGGTTCGAGCACGGCTCGACCATCATCGTCTTCGCGCCGAAGGGCTTTGCGCTGGCCGAGGGCATCGAGTCCGGCGCGCGCATCCGGATGGGGCAGGAGCTGATGAAGTTGCCTGGCTATTTGGCTGGCTCGGCTCAGTAGGCCTCGATCCGCTGGACGAGGCTGTCGGGCAGCGGCACGTAGTTGAGCGCCCGCGCGTCCGTCTTGCCTTGCTCCAGCGACCACTTGAAGAAGCGCAAGGCCTCGGCCGCCTGCTCAGGATGAGCGCCGCTCTTGTTCTTCAGCATCGGATAGGTCATCTTGTGTTCGAGCGCATAGGCGAGCTCGACATAGCCGATCGACCCCTTCACGTAGTTCACATAGCGACGCATCGAGTCGATGCATGGCCGTGATCTTCAGGTTCGGCAGCTCCACGTCGGGATTCAGCGCGGCGATGGCTGCGTCGTTCCAGTTCGTGACCTTGCCGAGGTAGATGTCGGCGAGCAGTTCGCCCGTGAACTTCAATCGACCGGGCGCGACGCCCTCGAGGTTCACCACCGGCACCACGCCGCCGACCACGAGCGGGAACTGCATCAGGTCGGCGGCCTTGAGTTCATCCGGCGGCAGGGGCTTGTCCGAAGCACCGAAGGCCACCTGGCCGGCCTTGACCTGCTGGATGCCGCCGCCGGAGCCGATCGCCTGGTAGTTGACCTTGACCTTTTCCTTGTTGTAGTAGCCCGAGGCCCATCGGAGCATGACCGGATAGACAAAGGTCGAACCGGAACCGGTGATGTCCGTGGCGGATGCCGGCTGGACCAAGAGCATCGTGGCGGTCAATCCCAGCATGGTCTGAAGGGCGCGAAGGCCGTTCGGCGCTGCCATGGTCGTGATTCCTCCAAGCGTCGGGCAGTATGAGGGGGCATCCGGCCTTGCCAACACGCCGAATGGCCGATGCAATCACTGGCAGGTCAGGGGGCTGTTGGTGCGCGGTTGTAGTATTCGCGCCAATCACCATGTTCGAGGCCTTTGTCATCGTCGCTCGCGAGGCGGGCGAGCTGCTCCTGATTCTTCTCGCCCTCTCGCATGCCGCGCGCCGCGGAGGGCGCCCCGAACTCATGCGGTCGGCCTACGCTGGCGTTGCCGCCGGCTTCGCGGGGGGCTGGTCGCTCGTCGGCGCGCTGCCGCCTTCGGGCATGAACGAATGGCTCGACATCGGCCTGACTTTCGGCTTCGGCCTGACGCTGGCGCTGGTGTCGAGCGGGACGATGGCCTCGCTGGCCCGCGTCGACGCGCAGGCTGGCGAATGGCTCGACGGCTGGATTTCGCATCGCGCGGCGGGCCTCGCGGTGTTCCTCTTTGCCGCCTTCAGCGCCTTGCGGGAGACGCTCGAGGCGCTGGTGCTGATCCGCTTCATTTCCGCGCAGGAGCCTTCATCGGACGTGGCCCTGGGTGTCGCGCTCGGGCTGATCGCGTGTGCGCTGCTGGCAGTCGTATGGCGCGCGATTGCGGGGCGGCGGGGCACGCGCTGGTCGTTCAGGCTTTCCGCCGTGATCCTCTTCGTGCTGGGTGCACAGATGATGATCGAGGCGGTGGCCGAGACGCTGATGCGCGGCGTCGGCGGTTCGATGTTCACCCGCGTGGGCTACGCGCTGCTGCCGTATCTGGAGAACGGCGATCGCTACTGGCTGCTTTGCGTGATGCTCGCCCTCATTCCGCTGACGCTGTGGACGCGGGAATGGCTGCGCAAGGTGGGCCGCTGACCCCTGTCAGCCGTGCAGCGGTACGCCGCAGAACCTGCACACGCCGGCCTCGTGATCGTGCCCGGCCTGGCGCGCACGGCCGGCCACGCAATAGACGCTGCGCGGGCGCCCGTCGTGCGGCGCCCAGTGGCGCTCGATGGCGCGGGCCTCTTCGAGCACTTTGAGTGCGCGATAGAGCTTCGACATGACCATCGCGTTGCCGTTGGCCAGCAGCGCTCTGTAGATCGCGTTGACGTCCGCGAAATCCTCTTCCATTTCGATGAGCGTGTGCAGCAGCGTGGCGTGCACCATGCCGACACGCCGTGCGCTCGTCGGCCCGAGCTGCCTGCGGATTTCCTCGATCAGTTCGCTCGTCGACGCGGCACCTGCGGCGGCGAAGGATCGCGCCGATGCGGCTCCGGTGTGGTTCATGGTTTCAGGCATGCATTCCGTTCCGACCCGCGAGGTCCGTCGGGCCCAATCTGCTAACGATAGTAGGACGACAGAGTACTACTTTTACCTTGGCCTTCCAGCGGGGAAAGCCTGTTGCATTTTTTCGTCAGCTTCATGAACGGTAGGTGTACGGCCTGCTACTCGAATCTTTCAAAATGTATACTTCGCGCCGATTCATCCGGCGAGCCAGTTCACTTGTTGAATAGCCAGCCTTCCACTTACGCGCGGCGTATGTCGCGCATTCATGGAGGCCAAATTGGCTCGTATCTCTCGCCGTCGGAAGGCGGCTCCACGTCCTTCGTCCGTCAGGGCGTCGCCGGCATCAGCACCCGCATCGCGGTCACCGCTGTCCGTTGAAACCACCGCTTTTCCGCTCGGCGCACTGATGCTGGCCGCCTCGGTCAGCAGCTGGGCGCAGTCGAGCACTGGCGGCGACGCACCGACGCTCGGCACCGTCACGGTCACCGACCAGGCCGAAATCCAGGGCCGCGATCAGCTCCAGACCACCCGCACCAACATCGGCCGCGGCACGCAGGACATCCGCGACATTCCTCAGTCGTTGAACGTCATCACCGAAAAGCTGATGAACGACGCCAAGCTCGACACGCTGAAGGAGGCCCTGCACTACTCCGCGGGCATCACCTTTGCCGCGACCGAGAACGGCACCGACCAGGACATCCGCCTGCGCGGCTTCCCCGTGGCGACGGTGGGCGACCTGCTCATCGACGGCATGCGCGATCCGTCGCAGTACGACCGTGACACCTTCAATCTCGACCGCATCGAAGTGCTGCGTGGCTCGGCTTCGATGATCTTCGGCCGTGGCTCCACCGGCGGCGTGATCAACCAGGTCAGCAAGAAGCCGCTTCTCGCGGACCAGACCGACATCGTCGGCACCGTCGGTTCGCGCGATTTCTATCGCACCACGATCGACATGAACAAGCGTGTCGGCGAAGACTCGGCCTTCCGCATCAACGGCATGTGGAACAACGCCGACAACGGCGGCGCGAAGATAGACAAGTACGGCATTGCGCCGTCGTACAGCTGGGGCATCGGCACGCGCGACGAGTTCAGCGTCGGCCTGTTCTACCTGGACGTCGACAACGTGCCCCTCGCCGGCACGCGCTATCTGTCCAACGGCACCTTCGCCAACGGCGTGGCGCAAAGCACGATTCCAGACCTCGCGCCAGGCGCCTTCTACGGTGCGGCAAGCGACTATCTGCGGGGCAAGGCGCAGTACGGCAACGGCTCGTGGACCCACACCTTCGACGACGGCGGCCAGATCCGCACGCAACTGCGCAGCGGCACCTTCGAGCGCTCGCAGTGGGGCACGACCGCCAGCTTCTGCAACTCCGCGCCGGTCGTGAGCGGCAATACCGTCACCTGCCGCACCGCCACCAACGCGGCGAATCTCACGCCGCTCACCTACGTGTACCGCCAGGGCCTCGCGCCGCGCAGCGACGAGTACAAGGGCACCTACCTGCAGAGCGACTACAGCAACACCTTCAACTGGGGTGGCCTGAAGCACGAAGTGCTGACCGGCGTGGACTGGGCGGACGAGTCGGCCGATCGATTCAGCGCGTATGGCCCTGTCGGGACCAACTACTTCAAGGGCATCACGCGCGTGGGCCTGCCCAACGACGGCTACTACGCGGCGCTCTCGCCGACCTACCGCAAGACGACGGACTACTCCGCCAACAACTACGGCATCTACTTCCAGGACCTGGTGCAGGTTGCGCCCGACTGGAAGCTGCTCGGCGGCGTGCGCTGGGACAGCTTCGACGGCGATTTCAACCAGATCAGCTACGCCAACACCAATGCCGTCGTTCCGAACGCGGTGGCGAAGACGAACATGTCGGACTCGGTGTGGAGCTACCGCGCAGGCGTGCTGTACCAGCCGTCGCCGACGCAGTCGTACCACTTGTCGTACAGCACCTCGTTCAACACCGCGGCCGACACGTACCAGTACGTGACTCCGCAGAACGCGAACACGCCGCCTGAAGAAAGCCGCAACATCGAACTCGGTGCCAAGCTCGACTGGCTCGACGGCAAGCTCTCGACCCGCGCCGCGCTTTTCCGTACCGAGAAGTTCAACGAGCGCACCACCGATTCCGACTTCGCCGGCACCAGCTACCTGCTGTCGGGCAAGCGCCACTCGCAGGGTCTGGAACTCGAAGTCGTCGGTCGCCTGACGCCGCAGTGGGAGGTCTACGCCTCGTACGCCTACATCCCTGACGCCAAGATCGACAAGGCCGGCAGCACGCAGGCGAACATCGTCGGCTCGCGCGTCGGCCTCACGCCCAAGAACAGCGGCGCGGTGTGGGTCAGCTACCAGGCGACGCAGAAGTTCCGCGCCGCCGCCGGCATCCGCGGGGCTTCGGAGAACCGCCCGCCGCAGGGCACGACAGGCGCCGCCTCGACGACTGCTTACGTTCCCGGCTACGTGGTGGGCGATCTCATGTTCGAATACAAGTTCACCCCGGACGTCTACGCCCAGCTCAACGTGACCAACGTCACCAACAAGCTCTACGGCGACCAGCTGTATCCGGGCTTCGTCATCGCCGGCGCCCAGCGGACCTACCAGGCGACCGTCGGAGTGCGTTTCTAGGAGAGTCGAACCATGCTGCTGCACGTCCGTGAAGTGCTCACCCGCGACGAGGTCGCGCAAGCTCGCAAGATCCTGGCGGGTGCACCCTGGGAGGACGGACGGCTGACAGCCGGCGAGCAGTCCGCGCGCGCAAAGAACAACGAACAGTTGCGCGAGGACTGCGACGAGACCCGCGCCGTCCAGCAACTGCTGCTGCGCGGGCTCGAGCGCCACCAGATCTTCTTCTCGGCGGCGCTGCCCAAGCAGATCTCGCCGCCGCTGTTCAACCGCTATGGCGGCGAGGCCAACAGCTTCGGCAACCACGTCGACAGTGCGGTGCGCTTCCTGCGCAATGGCGCTGGCCGGGTGCGCACCGACGTCTCGTGCACCCTCTTCCTGAGCGATCCCGACGAGTACGACGGCGGCGAGCTCATCGTCGAGGACACCTTCGGCGAGCAGCGCGTCAAGCTGCCCGCGGGCGACATGGTGCTCTACCCCGGCACCAGCGTGCACCGCGTGCTGCCGGTCACGCGCGGCCAGCGGATCGGGAGCTACTTCTGGATCCAGAGCATG
>JAGIAI010000020.1 GCA_017744935.1 Variovorax sp. | reverse complement strand
GCAGGTCGCCGAAGCAGGCCGCACGATGGACGAGATCGTCGAGAGCGTGAAGCGGGTGACGGACATCATGGGTGAGATCACTGCGGCAAGCCAGGAGCAGACCTCGGGCATCGAGCAGATCAACCAGGCGATCACGCAGATGGACCAGGTGACGCAGCAGAACGCTGCGCTGGTCGAGGAAGCTGCTGCCGCAGCAGGCTCGCTGCAGGAGCAGGCCACGAGCCTCGTGAAGTCCGTCAGCATCTTCCGCCTCGGCAGCGACAACGACTCTGCCCGCGTGATCGCGCAAGCGCGTGCGAAGAGCGTGCCCGCCGCATCGCCGCGCACCGTGAAGCCCGCGCCGGCTACGAAGTCGGCATCGGCAGCCAAGCCGCAGGCCGCTGCACGCACCGAACCCTCGGGCGACTGGACGGAATTCTGACGGCGCCACGGCACCGCTGGTCTTCAACATCCGCGCAAGGCTGCCGATATAGAGGGGGAAGGCATCGCAGCGATGCCACCCCCCGTCGAATCCTCTTCACACAGGTCAAAAGAACATGTCAGGAAGCTTGTTTTACACGGGTCTGAGCGGCCTCAGCGTGGCGCGTACCTCGCTGATGACCACGGCCCACAACACCGCCAACGTCTATACCGCCGGCTACAGCCGCCAGGTTGCGCAGATCTCGAGCAACGCCGCGCTGGCCACCGGCTCCGGCTACATCGGTAGCGGCGCGCGCGTCACCACCGTCACGCGCAGCTACGACGCCTATCTCACCGCGCAGCTCGCCGGCGCGCAATCCACGTCGGCCGCGCTGAACGCTTACAGCACGCAGATCGACCGGATCGACTCGCTGCTCTCCGACAAGACCGCCGGCCTCAGCCCGCAGATGCAGAGCTTCTTCACCGCGGTGCAGGGCGTGGCCAACACACCGTCCGATTCGGCCGCGCGCCAGCAGCTCATCAGCTCGGCGCAGTCGCTGGCGAACAAGTTCCGCTCCACGGACCAATACCTCTCCGACCAGAACTCGGCGGTCAATGACCAGATCGTCGGCAGCGTCGACCAGATCAACACCTATTCCAGCAAGATCGCGAGCCTCAACCAGCAGATCAGCATGATGACCGCCGTTGCCGGCGGCCAGCCGCCGAACGACCTGCTCGACCAGCGCGACCAGCTCGTCAGCGAACTGAGCCAGATCGTCGACGTGAAGGTGCTGGAGCAGGACAACGGCAAGTACAACGTCTTCATCGGTTCCGGCCAGTCGCTGGTCGTCGGCGACCAGGCCGCGACGATGAAGGCCGTGAATTCGTCCGCCGACCCCACGCGCAAGGCCCTCGCGCTCGTCGGCATCGCGGGCAACGTGCAGGAACTGAACGACAAGACCGTCACCGGTGGCTCGCTGGGCGGCCTCCTGGCTTTCCGCAGCGAATCGCTGATCCCCACGCAGAACGCGATCGGCCGCCTCTCGATGGCGCTCGCGAGTGCGGTCAACGACCAGCAGAACCTCGGTGTGGACCTGAACGGCGTGCTCGGCCAGGACTTCTTCACCACCGCCGCGCCGGGCGTCTTCTCGAACGCCAAGAACAGCGGTGACCTGGTGCTCACGGGCACCATCGCCGACGCCGGCCAGCTCACCACCAGCGACTACTCGGTGCAGGTCAAGGATGTGTCGGGCACGCTGAACTACATCGTCACCCGCATCTCTGACAACCAGCCCGTCGGCACCTACACCAGCTTCCCCATCACCTTCGACGGCGTGAGCCTCACCGCCGCCAGCGGCACCGCGCAGGACGGCGACACCTTCCTCGTGCAGCCGACGCGCTACGGTGCGCGCGACATGGATGTGCTGGTCAAGGATCCCGCCAAGGTCGCGGCCGCATCGCCGGTCATCGCCGGCACGACGGCCTCCAACCAGGGTTCGGGTGCCATCACGGCCGCGACCGTCGACAGCAGCTACCTCGCATCGCCGCTGGCCGCGAACGTCACGCTGAGCTATGACGCCACAACGAACGAACTCTCGGGCTTCCCCGCGACGTCGGCCGTCACCGTGACGCTGTCGGATGGCACGTCCACCACCTACGCCGCCGGCACGCCCGTGCCCTACACCGCGGGTGCGAGCATCAGCTTCGATGGCATCTCCGTCGCCATGAGCGGCACGCCCGCGCAAGGCGACACGTTCACCATCAAGAAGAACGTCGCCGGCGTATCGGACGGTAGCAATGCGCTGCTGATGGGCGCACTTCAGCGCAAGGCGCTGGTCGGCAACGGCACCACCACCTTCAACGGCGCGTATTCGCAGCTGGTGAGCGAGGTCGGCAACAAGTCGATGGAGATCAGCACCGCCAGCACCACGCAGGACAGCGTGGCCAGCCAGATCAAGGCAGCGCAGCAGTCCATCTCCGGCGTGAATCAGGACGAGGAAACGGCCAACCTGCTGATGTTCCAGCAGATGTACCAGGCCAACGCGAAGGTGATCCAGACCGCATCGACCATCTTCGACGCGATCCTCGCCATCAGCGCCTGATCGTCATTGACCCATAGATTCAAGGAGCCGTGATGCGCATCAGCACCAGTTCTTTCTACGAACAGAACGTCAAAGCCATGGGTCTGCAGCAGCAGAACCTGTTCCGTGTCCAGCAGCAACTCTCGGCGGGGACCAAGTTCCTTACCGCCGGTGACGATCCGGTGGGCGCCGCGCGCGCCCTCGGCGTCAGCGAATCGCTGGCCGAGTCGTCGCAGTACGCGACCAGCCGCGACCGTGCGACGCTTTCCCTGTCGCGCGAGGAAACCGCGCTCGACAGCGTGACCAACATCCTCCAGAACATCAAGACGCTCACCGTGCAGGCCGGCAACGGCACGCTGTCGGACGCCGACCGCGCTGCACTCGCGACCACCATCCAGAGCAACCTCGACCAACTCGTCGGCATTGCCAACTCGGACGATGGCAACGGCCAGTTCCTCTTTGCGGGCTACAAGAGCGCATCCGCGCCTTTCGTGCAGCAGGCGGGCGGCGGTGTGCAGTACATCGGCGACCAGGGCCAGCGCCTGATGCAGGTCGATGTGGCGCGCCAGATGTCCACCGGAGACGATGGCCGCACCGTGTTCCAGTCCGTGCAGGGTGGGGCGGGCTATGTCACCTCGAGCGGCAACAACACCGGTTCGGGCATCTACGGCAGCATCGGCATCACGGATGCAACCGACCCCAACTACGGCAAGGACTTCCAGATCAGCTTCCTCGGCGGCAACTACACGGTGACCACCAACGACACGCCGCCGGTCGTCGCCGCAACGGGCGCCTACACCGAGGGCACGCCGATCAGCTTCGGCGGCCTGCAGATCAGCATCACCGGCACGCCGGCCGATGGCGACACCTTCAACGTCACCACGGCCAAGAACGCAGGAACGGACATCTTCGCGTCGATCGGCGCGCTGGTCACTGCCCTCAAGACTCCTCTCACCGGTGGTGGCGCGACGGCGCAGGCCAATCTGCAGAACGCGCTGAGCACAGCCAACGTCAAGGTCACGAACGCGCACGACAACGTGCTGACCGTGCTCTCGTCGGTGGGCTCGCGCATGTCCGAACTCGATTCGCTCAACGACAGTGGCGCATCGCGCGACCTGATCGACAAGGGCTACCTGTCGGACATCCAGGATCTGGATCCGACAGCAGCCATCTCCGAGTTCTACCAGCGCCAGACCTCGCTGCAGGCCACGCAGATGACCTTCGCGAAGCTGAACTCGATCGCGCTGTTCAACTACCTCTGAGGATTCTGGGCGCCACTGCTGTCCGCGGAAACGGCAATGTCGCCGCAGAAGAGGTCCAGGTTGCCGTCGGCAGGCGCGCTTCTGACGAGGATCGCATGCGGTGTTGCCTCGAGGGCCGCCAGGCGGACCGCCGCCGTGTTCTGCACCGTGTACGGCGGCCCCATCTGGTCCGTGGAGCCCTTCGAACGGGCCAGCACGGTCCGGGTGAGCGCATGCGCAGGACGGCTCGACAGGGCGCCGCACGCTCCCTCGTAGATATAGGTGTAGAGATGGACCGGCCGGCTGACCTGGGGTGGAACACCGGCTGCGGTGATTGAAACCGCGGTCTGGTCTCCGCGCCCGATGAGGTGTGCCCAGGCGTTCTTGCCGGCGTTGATCCGACTGGCTGCCAGGGGAATGTTGACCACGATGTCCCGTCGGGTCTCCTCGGTCTTCACTGTCTGGACGTCGGCGCATCCGGTGAGCCCGATGGCGAATACGGCGATGAGCAATGGAAGCGGTCGCATGAGACCTCCCGCAGTCCCTGTAGAGGGCGGGGGAAAGTCTAGGCGAGAGCCCGCCAGGCAATCAATCGGTGCTTGCATCCGCGAATTTACGTGGCGTGTGCGATTCTTTGCACCGTTTTTATGCGCGCGCGCCCAGACTGTGGGGCATCTTCACAGGGGAAAGGTGCCCGTCAATGGCCTACGCCGCTTACCGCGATCACGAGGTGCTGGAACAGGCGCGCGTCCAGCGCCGGCAGGTTCAGCACTTTCAGGTCTTGCATCTCACCGTTTGCTGCGCCGATGCCTGGCGGGTACGCCAGGCCGTCGCGGGCTGCGCGGGCGCGGGCGTGGTGCGCTGCGAAGTGCTGTTGAACGAAGGTGCCGGCACCTGCGAACGCATTGCGCCGCGCGCCCGCTTGATGATCCGGCTTGCGCCTTCGAGCTACCTTGAAGTGCTGCAGGCGCTGATGCGCGCGGTGCCTTCCGGCGAGTTGGGCCCGATGATGAACTGGGGCGATCACCTGCGTCGGTGCGGACTCGATGACGCTGCTATCGGATGAACAGGCAGACGGTCACCACGACCGCAATGCCTGCAAGCACGAATTTCGCGACCGAAGGCAAACCCCGTTTAGCCGGCTCGTGCGTGCGATCGGGGCGATTCAGGGCAACGAAGCTGCTGAAGGTCTGCGTGTCGGTTGATCGATGTGCCATTGGCGCAATTGTGCGCAGGCGTGTTCCATCCATCCAAGGAGAAAACGCACACCTTGGTGCTCAAATTCAGGGGGTGTAGGCCCCACCGTCATACGCGGCAGCGTAGGTGGACCAGTCCTGCCGCACCTGCGCTGCGGCCTCGATCGACGCTTCGAGCACCCGCGCCTTCCATTTGCTGCGCTGGCCGAAGTCCACCAGTTCATCGGCGATGTCCGAGCCTTGTCGCCCCGCGCTTCGCAGTTGGGCCCAAGCCACGAGCTTCGCCATCACGGTGATCACGCCCTCGAGGTCGGTCGCGCTTTGCGCCGACTTGCCGCCCAGTGCCACGCGGTCCTCCGTCGGCTGGAGCGCGCGCAGAACGTACGGAGACCCGCTCACGACCACGGGCTGCAGGAAGGCCATGGACACCGCCTGCACGCGGCGCTGGAGCGCCACGACACGGTGGGCCTCCGACTTCCATTTGGGCTGGGCGACTTTGAGATGCGGAACCAGCGACGACGGCATGGCCTGCTTCAGATCCAGCACATAGTTCCCGTCGGGCGAGCCCTTGCCCTCGACGAGGATCGCGTAGCGGTCCACGCCGAGGCTGCCCGTGCCGGCGATGCGGCGCGCCACGTCGAGCACCTCGTAGAACTTCGGGTTCGTCTGTCCCGTGGCGAACTGCTGGATGACCTGCACGGCCATCGCGCGCTGCTGGTCGGATGCGGGGAGCGCCTTCTTGCCGTCCGTTCTCAGCATGCGCCGGCGGCCCTTGAAGTCGGTGCGGCTCGCGAGAAACTGAACGCGCTGCCGTTCGCGCAGACCATCGAGCAGTACGCGAACCAGGCCCTGCGCGGTGTCACGTTCCACCCAATAGGCCTTGCCGGTACATAGCGCCGAGGCGTAGCTCTCGATGAAGACTTCGCAGAGCTTGTGCGCTTCGCGGGATCTGACGGAGATGCTTTCGGCCCCGACCCAGAGGCTCGTCAGAAATCGGATCAGGTCCCAGCTCGCGGGGGCCAGGGCGGCCTCGTCGAAATCGTTGATGTCGAAGTAGACAAGCCGGTTGTCGCCCTTGTAGCTGCCGAAGTTCTCCAGGTGCAGGTCGCCGCAAACCCACGTCAACGGCGCCGAGCGCGGCGCGCCGATGCGAGCGAGCCGGTCATAGAAGAGATGGCAGGTACCTCGAAGAAAAACGAACGGACTGGCGCGCATGTTCTGGTACTTGAGCTTCAGGCGGTCCGGATCGCGGCCTTGGTTGAAGGACCGGATCTCACGCACGACATCCATCACGCACCTCCTCTTCTGAGGCATCGATCACTCTCGCCGAGACGATACGCGAAAACGACAAAGGGTCGTGCGCAATTCGTCAGGGATCACTCAGTCTTGATCCCGCATAGTGGGGAGATGCCGCGCATGTCCCAGAGAAGCAGACGATTGAAGATCATCAAGCACGCACGTCCTCCATCGGCAGGAGTAGTGCTCCAGCATGCAGCCTCGGCCGCGCTGGCCGTGGCGATCATCGCCGGAATGCATTCCATCAATACGCTCCTGAATCACTGATGCGCAAGACGTCATAGGTTCAGAGGATTCGCCGGATGTCGCGATCTCCTAACGTCGGGCAATTGACGTTGTCGAAGGAGATTGTCGATGTCCTATTCCCGAACCACGAACAGGAATGACCAGGCAGGAAGGCCTGATGAGGTGGGGCGATCGACATGGTGGTGATCGCGCTGCTGGCCCGGCGCGAACTGGTGCTTCCGCCGTGGGTCTATGTGTGCCTCGGATGGAGCGTCTCGTTGCTTTTCATCGGCTGGGCGGCACGCGGGCTTGGATGAGGCGCGTGCCTGCTTGCCCGTGGGCCGCTCACTTCGCAGCGGCCTGCCGCGCGGCTGTATCTGCCGTGCCGATCCAGCGGCTGATCTTGTCGCCCTTCAGCACGAACACATGGACCCACTCACTGTCGAAGGGACTGCCATTGGGGAGCGGTTTGACGCGCTCCCAGCCGAGCACCGTGACGTGATTCGGCCCCGCAAGGAATTCGCGCGGCTCGAACTGCTGGATGTCATCGTTCTGAGCGAGCGTCGTGAACCAGGTTTCCACGGCTTTCTTGCCAGTGAACTTTCCCCCGTAGGGAAAACCGGTGCCAGGGCTCGCGTGGAACTGCCACTCGATATCGTCGGTGAGCGCGGCCAGGATCGCCGGGATGTCGCCGCGCCCGAAAGCGGCATAGGCTTGCTGAACGATTTCTGTGGGATTGCTCATATCGCATCCTCCGTTCGCAGTGAAGCCTTGAAATTCTAGTCACGCGCCCTTGCATTTCAACTGCTCGACGCAGCGCCTCAGCAGGCGAAGTTGCGCTGAGCGCGTAAGGGATTCAGGGCCGGTTCCCGCTGGGGCCGGGCTCGATCAGGCTTGCAAGTGCGTCCAGGCCTTGCGGCCAGGGACAGGCCACCAGCAGGTCAGCGTCCGACAGGCATTGCGCCGTCGAGGATCGGCCAGGATCGTCAACAAGGCGGATGACGAAACCTGCCGGCGCTAATTCTCAACTCAGAATTGCGTCGGCATGATGGATGATTCTTGCGCCCCAATAAGAAGGAAGCGGAGGTGCACCATGTGCCAATCGAACCTCATTCCCTGCGCCGCAGCGGCACTCGTGCTGTGCGGTTGTGGAGGCGGCGGCGGAGGTGCAAGCAACACGGCATCGGTGCTTGCGGCTGCGGCGGCGCCGGCGGACGTGGCGCCGGCGGACGTGGCGCCGTCCGACGGGATGCCGCCCCCTACCGTGGCCGCTGTGCGTCCCGGCGTCTCGCCGTTCATCGCGTTCGTCGACCTGCAGTTGTCAGGCACAGCGGCGCCGACCTCGGTGCACTACCGCATCGAGGCAAAGCCGGGCACCGTATCGCGTCCCGTCGACGTCAGCTACGCGATGGCCTATCTGCAGCGGCGGGGCTATGCCATTTCGGGCAGCAGCACCGTCACGGTGCCGGTCTTCGGTCTGTATTCGAACTACGCGAACCAGGTCGATGTCGATGTGCAAACCGTCGACGGACAGACTCATGAGTTGAGCGTCGAGGTCGACACGGCTGCCTACAGCGATCCGAACGGCATCTATGACCGGCCGGTGGTCATGAAGGCTCGCGCGGCCGGTGATTCGCTGGGTTTCGACTACTTCTACATGAAGTCCGCCCTGGGCAGTCCGGTGGTCGTCGACACCGACGGGCAGATGCGATGGGTGGCCCCCACCGCGATGACGTCTCTCTCATCGCTGTTCATCGATGGCCGATTCGTCATCGGCGACAGCACACCGCTCGAAACCCGGCGCCTCGAGCTGGACGGAACGGCGAGCGAGACGCCCCTGGGCTCCACCGACATCATCGACTTCCACCACAACATCGATCCAGGCAAGGTCGGCCTGCTGGCCGAGGTCGACACCGCACTCAATGGCGTGACGAACTTCGAGAGCACGCTCGTCGAAATCGACTGGAACAGCGCCACCATGCTCGCGCGATGGGATCTGGCCGACATCCTGTCGCGCTACATGCAAAGCCAGGGCGATGACCCGACGTCGTTCGTGCGGCCGGGAGTCGACTGGTTTCACATGAATGCGGCGACCTACGATCCGAGCGACGACTCGCTCATCGTCTCCAGCCGCGAGAACTTCATCGCGAAGATCGACTACGCGAGTGGCAGTCTGATCTGGATCCTCGGCGACCCCACGAAGTACTGGCACACATTCCCCTCATTGGCGGCAAAGAGCCTGACCCTGGCGGCAGGCGGCCTGTACCCCATCGGACAGCACGCCGTGTCGATCACGCACGACGGCCTGGTGCAGGTGATCAACGATGGACTGGGCTCGGTCAATCAGCCGGTCGGGGCACCGGCGGGAGAAAGCCGTACCTACAGTGCGGTTTCGGCCTACTCGATCGATGCGGCGCACCAGGCTGCAACGGAAGTGCGCCGGTTCGACGATGGCCAGAGCATCTACTCCAGCGTTTGCTCGAGTGCCTACGAGGCGCCGGTGGGCGCGTCCATGCTGATCAGCTATGCCGTCGCGGACAATGGCGCGCACGCGCGGCTGATTGGTCTGGATGAAAGCCAGAACGTGGCATTCGACTTCGAATACGCAACGTCTGCATGCAACACGAGCTGGAATGCACACCCGGTTCCGTTCGAGTCGATGACCTTCAGCCAATAGCGCCATCAAGTCTTCGCGCCGGTCGGATCGGCCTTGCGTGCCGATTGCCTGAACGAGCGCATGCGCGGGATCAGCATGCCCACCTGCCGGCGATAGGCGCGATACCGCTCGCCGAATTGCGCCAGGAGGTCGCGCTCCTCGAAGGCGATGCCGATCAGGATGTAGACGCTCAGCCCGGTCGCGAACAGCAATCGCCCGAACGTCATGACGGGCACGGACCAGAAGCTGATCAGAAAGCCCACGTAGAGCGGATGGCGCACGTAGCGGTAGAACAGCGGCGTCCTGAATCCGCGCTCTGGTGCGGGCCGGCCCGTCAAGCCGGCGAAGACCTGTTGCAGGCCGAACAGCTCGAAGTGGTTGAGGAGAAACGTGCTCACGAGAGCAACCGCCCATCCGAGCCCGAACAGGCCCCAGAGAAGCGCAACGATGGCCCGGTGCTCGACCTGCCATATGACGGGCGTCGTGATCGGAACCCAGAGCCAGAACATCAGCGCCAGGACGACGCAAGCCGCCACGACGTAGGTGCTGCGTTCGACGACCGCGGGAACCATCCGCGTCCACCAGCGCTTGAAGCCTCTGCGGGCCATCACGCTGTGCTGGATGCCGAAGAGGAGCAGCAGCAGCAAGTCGGTGCCGACGGCTTGCATCCAGCCCGCGCCCGGGCCGACGTCGACCGACCTGGGGACCCAAAGATTGCCGCTGAAGCCGATGAGGTACAGCAGGGTCGCCGTGGACGCCAGATAGGCGATCAGGCCGTAGAGAAACGACAACAGTGCGCGCACGGTGAACTCCTTGTGCAACTGAAAGCACCACCGTAGACGCCGGGCGTCCCTTGAGCGTCCCTGTGCAGCGGCGCTGCACAGGGCTATAAATCGCGCGATGCCTTCACACAGCCGATCAGCCGTCCGCGAACCGCCTGCCCTGGACCTGCATGTCTTCGGCGTCCCTGCGATCGTGAAGCGGGGCCGTGAAGTCCCGCTTTCGCTCAAGCGCGCCTTCGCACTGCTGGCCTACCTCGCCTTTCACCCGGGGCCCGTGCCTCGGGCACACCTGGCGACGCTTCTCTGGCCGGACGCCAATGAAACGCAGGCCCGCACCCGCCTGCGCAGACTCGTCTACACCCTGGAGGATGCGGTGCAGTGCAGGACGCTGTCGACCGACAGCGATTGCCTCGCGCTTGCGCCGGGGTCGATCGAGACCGACGCCATCCGCTTTGCCCGATTTGCGCGCAATGCGGTTGCCTCGGAAGCCTTCGACGAAGCCACCCTGGCCGAAGCGCGCCAATGGATCGCCGATGCGCGGCGTCCGCTTCTGCAGGGCATCAGCCTTGGGTCCGAAGCGTTCGACGACTGGCTCAAGGCCATCTCCATCGAGCACGAGCACCTTTTGGCGCGTCTGCTCGAGCGGGTCATCGATGCATTGGCCAGGCGCGGTGAGTTTGCGGCGGCGCTGGACCTGGCCGAGACGCTCCTGGCGCTCGATACCTTCCGCGAACCGAGCTACGTTCTCCTGATGCAGCTGCATGCCCTCCAGGGCCACAGCGCCGGGGTCGAGGCCGCATACACGCGCTGCGCGGACGTCCTGCGCGCGGAGTTCGGCATCGGTCCCGGTCCGCAGACCGAGAGGGCGTACCTGCGGATGACCGAAGACCTCAAGCGCTTGTGGTCCAACCGGGTCGTGCGACCCAGCGTGCGCTTCGCCGAAAGTGCTGCCGGGGCGATCGCCTATACGGTGCTCGGGTCAGGCGAACAGGCGCTGGTGGTGTGCCCCGGATTCGTTTGCCATATCGAGATCGCGCTCGAGCATCCGCCGATCCGTGCGTGCATCGAAGCGCTTGCAGAGCGGTTCCGGGTCGTCCTGTTCGACCGGCGCGGGATCGGCATGTCGGAACGTCTGCACGCGGCGAGCACGCCGGCGGCCCTGGCCCAGGACATCTCGGCGATCCTGGATGACGCGAAGGTGCCCAGCGCATGGCTCTTCGGTTCGTCCGAGGGCTGCCTGGGTGCCATGCGCCTGGCCGTGGATCAACCGCGTCGCGTCACCGGGTTGTGCCTGTTCGGGGCGCTGGCGCGTGGATCCGCCGCGCCGGACTATCCGTGGGCCTTGCCGGCGGCCGCCTACGACGTCTGGCTGAAGCGACTCGTGGCCGGATGGGGCGGTCCCGTGGGCATCGAGACCTTTGCACCGGGCGAACAGGATGATCCTGCGGTGCGCGCCTGGTGGGCTCGCCTCGTGCGTCACGCGGCGTCTCCTGGCGGGTTGGAGGCCATCCTGGGCGGCCTGCGCGATGCCGACTTGAGGCCGGAACTCGGGCGCATCGGGGCGCCCACGCTCGTGATGCACAGGCGAGGTGACCGGGCCGTTCGCTTCGAAGCGGGCGAGCATCTTGCCCAAAAGATTCCCGGCGCTGTCTGGCACCCGCTCGAAGGCATCGATCACTTCTGGTGGGCGGGCGACAGCCGGCCGGTGATCGAGGCGATATTGAAATTCCCTGCCGGACGCTAGGTCAGGCGTAGCATTCCGCCATGTCTCCATCCCTGATTGCGGCGCTGTTCTTCACGGTGGCGCTACTCGTCATCACGACCTACTTCATCTTCGGGTCCGTGCCGCTGTTGATCCTCAAGCACGACACGCCCATGGATTCGCGGTTTGTGCAGGGCTTCTTCGACACCTACTACCGCATCGCGATGTTCACCGCAGGTGCGACCGCCGTGAGCTACGTGCTGGCCGGACGGCTGGCCTTTGCGGCGGAAGCCGCAGCCCTTGCCGTACTGGCGTTTGGCTTGCGCCGGACGGTCATTGCGAAGATGGATGCGGTCCGTGCCCAGATGCGGGCGGATGAGACTGGTGCCATACGTACCTTTCGCCAGGTGCACATCGCCGCCATCTCGATCAACCTGATTCAGCTTGTGCTGATCGTCTGGACGCTGATCGCCGTTTCCATGGCGCAGCGATAGCCGGCCCGGGGAATCCGCTTCCCTTCAGCTTTCGCCGTGGCTGCCGATAACCCGTTCTGGATCTTCATTGAACGGAAAAGCCATGGTTTCAGCAGTCGGCAGCACCGGCCAGGCCGAAATCACCGCGTTGCAGGCGGCCGCGACCCAGAAGCGCGCAATGCAGGGTGCCCAGGCTGCAAGCGCCTCGCCCGGCAAGACGGGCTCCGGCTCCGGCAGCCTGGTCGACACCAAGGCTTGAAGGGCTCAGAACACCCCAAAGACCTTCAGCAGAATGATGACGCCGATGGGCACGCCGCAAAGCCAGAGGATGATGCTTTTCATGTTTGACTCCTGTCGATGAGTCCATGATCTGCGGCGCAAGGGCTGGCGCAAGAAAGACAAAGCCATCCCTTGACGTGCGTATCCGGCCTACGCGATCGGCTTGACCTTCATCGCCGGCCTTGCACAATCCCCCCGGGTGCCGCTCATAGGAGGAATCGCCGGTGAAGCTCGTTCAGATGGTGGGCTTGCTGCTCGGGGGGCTCGCGCTCTTTCTCTTCGGCCTCGAACTGATGACGGACGGGCTCAAGACGATTGCCGGGCCGAAGCTCCAGGTCATGCTCGGCAAGATGACCGCCAACCGGGTCCGCGGCGTGCTGGCCGGCGCCGCCGTCACGGCCATCCTCAACTCGTCCACGATCACCACCGTGCTGATGGTGGGGTTCGTTTCGGCCGGCCTCATGACACTCGTGCAGTCGGTGCCGATGATCATGGGAGCCAACATCGGGTCGACGGTGACCGCGCAGATCATCGCCTTCAACGTGTCTGCGCTCGCGCCGTTCATGCTGGCGATCGGCTTCCTCTGTCATGCGTTCGCGGGCCGTGCGTTGATCCGGCAGCTCGGCGGCGTCGTGCTCGGGTTCGGCATGCTCTTCCTGGGCATCCAGTTCATGAGCGAGGCAACGCACCCGCTGCGTACGTACCAGCCTTTCATCGACGCCATGCAGAACATGAAGGGGCCGCTCCTGGGGATCGTTGTCGGTGCGGTCTTTACCGCGATCGTGCAGAGCTCGGCCGCGACACTGGCGATCATCATCGCGCTGGCGGGCCAGGGGCTCATGCCGCTGGAAGCCGGGATCGCGCTGATTCTGGGCGCGAACGTCGGCACGGTCGGAACGGCACTGCTGGCGGCAATCGGAAGGCCACCCGAGGCGCTGCAGGTCGGCATCGTGCACCTGCTGTTCAACGTCATGGGGGTGCTGTTCTTCGTCTTCGTCATCCCTCAGTTCGCCGATGTCGTCAGGGCCATCTCGCCGACCGCGCCGGAGCTCGAAGGCGTCGCCCGCCTCGCGGCCGAAACACCGCGCCAGGTGGCCAACACCCACACCATCTTCAGCGTCGCGAGCACGCTGATCCTGATCTGGTTCGTCGGCCCGATCGCGAGGTTTGCGCAGTGGCTGGTCCCGTCGCGCGACAAGCCGGCCCGGCGCGACGGCGAGCCGATCTATCTCGATGACGCGACGCTCGCGGCTGCGTCCCTCGGACTCGAAAGGGTCTACCTGGAGGTGGACCGGCTCGGGAAGATGGTGCTTCGCGCCGTCAAGACCGGCCTTGCAGTCGGTGGGGAATCGAAGACACAGGACCTTCAGACGCTGCTCGAGGAAGACAAGGAGATCGACCGTCTGACGGCTTCGATCCTTCACTACATCGGCCGTCTGTCGCAGGTAGAACATTCGGAGGACGAGGGCACGAAGATGGTCGGGCTCACGCAGGTCACGGCCAGCCTGGATGGCATCCGCGATGTGGTGACCAGCAACCTGATCGTCGGGCGCCAGCAAAGGATGGAAGAGGGCGCTGATCTGTCCCGCCTGCGCGACGCGCACACGACTCACTTCGTCGAGGCCGTCGTTGCCCATCTGGAGCAAGTCCTCGGCATGCTCCGTCCCCAGGAGGAGAGCGCGGCGGTCGTCAAGGGCGCGAAGGCGGAAATCGACACCCTCGCCGCCGCGGCGCGCCGAAGCGTGCTGGAGAAACTGAAGCTGGACGAGAAGACCGACGTGCTGGACTTCCGTCGTGCCACGGACCTCATCGAGGCGATCCGGCAGATCGCGCGGTTCACGCGGCGGATTGCGAAGACGGTGAAGGAGCAGGGTCTGTAGCGCGTCAGGCGTTCGAGCGCCTATCGCAAGCCCTGCGCCAGCCGCACCATCGCCTCGATCCCCGCATCGAACCGAGGCGTTAGCATGGCGCCCAGGTGCGGCATCAGCAGTTGAAGCATGCCGATGCCCGCGAGCAGCGTCAGCGGAAAGCCGACCGCGAAGATGCTGAACTGCGGCGAGGCGCGGTTGAGAATGCCCATCGCCAGGTTGAGCGTGAGCAGTGCAGTGACGAGCGGCAGCGACAGCATCAGCCCGGTCGCAAAAATCTGCGAGCCGCTGGCGGCGATGGCCATCCATCCATTGGCATTGAGCGGCGCGTCCGAGATCGGCAGCGCCTGAAAGCTCTCGGCGAGCGCCGCGATCATCATCAGGTGGCCGTCCACCGCGATGAAGATCAGCATCGCGAGCATGTTGAGGAAGCGCGCCACCACCATGGTCGCGCCGCCGTTCATCGGGTCGAAGAAGGACGCGAACGACAGGCCCATCTGCAGGCCGATGTATTCGCCCGCCGCAAGCACCGCGGTGAAGACCAGCTTCATGGTGAAGCCCATCGCGGCGCCAATCAGCACCTGCTGGACGATGATCCACACGCCGCCGGCCGAGACGATCGGCACGTTGGGCATCGGCCCGAGCGTGGGTGAAAGAAGAATCGCGAACAGGGCTGCGAAGCCGACCTTGACCTGCCGTGGCACCGTGCCTTCGCCAAGCACAGGCGCCGTGCTGACCAGCGCCAGCATGCGCACGAAGGGCCAGAGGAAGGCCACCACCCACGCGGTGAGTTGCGCAGAAGTGACCGAAAAGACCTGAGGCATCAACGCAAAGGCCCTAGCCCACGAGCTGAGGAATGCTCATGAACAGCGCGCGGATGTAGTCGAGCATCTTCTCGAGCATCCACGGCCCGGCAATGATCAGCGTGAGGAAGATCGCGACCAGCTTGGGGATGAACGACAGCGTCGCTTCGTTGATCTGCGTGGCCGCCTGGAAGATGCTGATCACCAGGCCGATCACGAGCGCCACCAGCAGCAAGGGCGCACCCAGCATCAGCGACACCTGGATCGCTTGATTGCCGATGGTCATGACTGATTCGGGGGTCATCGCGGTCTTTCTAGGTGAAGAAGCTTTGCGCCAAGGCGCCGATGAGGAGTTGCCAGCCGTCGGCCAGCACGAAGAGCATCAGCTTGAAGGGCAGCGCGATGCTCGCGGGCGGCACCATCATCATCCCCATCGACATCAGCACGCTCGCCACCACCATGTCGATGATGAGGAACGGAATGAAGATGGTGAAGCCGATCTGGAAGGCCGTCTTCAGCTCGCTGATGACAAAGGAGGGCAGCAGGATGCGCAGTGGCACGTCCTCGGGGCCCTGCATCTCGGGGGCCTTCGCGAGCTTGGCGAAGAGCGCGAGATCGTTCTCGCGCGTCTGCCGCAACATGAACGTCTTGAAAGGCTCGATGCCACGCTCCAGCGCTTTCTCTGCGGTGATCTTGTTGTCCGAGAACGGCTTGTAGGCGTCGGTGTAGGCCTTGTCGAGCACCGGCGACATCACGAAGAAGGTGAGGAAAAGCGACAACCCGACCAGGACCTGGTTGGGCGGCGATGCCTGCGTGCCGATTGCGGTCCGCAGCAGGCCCAGCACGATCAGGATGCGCGTGAAGCTGGTCATCGACAGCAACAGCGCGGGCAGGAAAGTGATCGACGTCAGCATCACCAGCGTCTGCACGCTGAGCGACCACGTCTGGCTGCCGCCGGGGCCGGGCGTGCTGGTCAGGCCTGGCAGGCCTTGCGTCCATGCTGCGAGCGGCAGCATCGCCGCGAGCAGCACCACGCCGCCCCGAAGGCTTCGGCGGAGAGAGTTGCGCATCATGGAGCCGGCCGTGTCTTGCCGGTGATGGATTCACGCAGCTTCTGCGCGAAAAGGTCGATAGGTTTCAGTGCCACGTTGCTGGCGGCGGAGGGTACTTGCGGCATCGGCTGCGCAGGCAGCGTATGCAACGTGTTGATCTGGCTCGAAGTAACACCAAGCACAAGCCATGTGCCGCTCACCTCGACCACCACCACACGTTCGCGCTGCCCGACGTTCGAACTCGACACCACCTTCACGACATTGCCGCCATTGAAGCGCTGCAGCCCAAACCGCCGCGCAAGCCAGGCGCAAAGAAAGATCAGCCCCAGCACCACCACCATGCCGAAGCCCGCCTGCAGCAGCCCGCCAGCACCAACCGCCGGCGCGGCCTCGGCCACACTGTGCGAAGGCACAGTAGGCAACACCGCATGAGCCGGCACCGCAGCAAGCGCCGCCGCAACGGCAAACAGGCGAGCGCCCAAACCCAGGAATCCCGCGGAACCGGCTCCGCCGGGCCGCTGGGATTGCCCGCTGCAAGGGGGTGCAGAGCCACACGAAGTGGGCGAGGCTGGGGGTGTGTTCATCACCGTGCGAGCTTTTGCATGCGCTCTGAAGGGGTGATGATGTCCGTCAGCCGGATCCCGTACTTCTCATTCACCACCACCACTTCGCCCTGCGCGATGAGATAGCCGTTGATCAGCACGTCCAGCGGCTGCCCGGCCAGTGCGTCGAGCTCGACGACCGAGCCCTGCGAAAGCTGAAGCAGGTTCTTGATGGTGATGCGCGTGCGGCCGATTTCGGCGGTGAGCTGCACCGGCACTTCCATCACGCGGGCAATGTCCAGCGCGCTGACACCGGCGGCGACGGAGGCCGTTTCCTGGATCTGCTGGAAGACCTGCGACGCGGCGGGTGCGGGTGCCGGTTCAGTCGATGTGGCGGGACCGCTGGCTGCGGTCTGCTCGGCCAGTGCGGCTGCCCAGTCGTCGGCTTCGCTGGCGGGAGAAGTGTTGTCAGTCATGGTCGTTCTTCGAATCGCTGTCTTGGTGAGTGATCATGTTTTGCACGCGCAGGGCGTAGCGTTCGTTCGAGATGCCGTAGCCGCACTCCATCACCGGCACGCCGTCGACCTTGGCGACGACACTGCCCGGCAGGTCGATCGGCAGCACGTCGCCGACCTGGAGCTTGAGGATGTCGCCGATGGTGGAAGACATCGTCACGAAGTCGGCGGTGAGCTCGACGTCGGCGGCCTGCATCTGCTTGGACATCTGCTTGACCCAGCGCTTGTCGATCTCGACTTCGTCCTGGATCGGGTTCGAGAGCAGGTCGCGGATCGGTTCGATCATCGAGTAGGGAATGCACACATGCAGGAAGCCGCCCAGGGGGCCGAACTCGATCTGCAGTGTGGTGTTCACCACCACCTCGTTGGGCGCGACGATGTTCGCGAGCTTGCCGTGCATCTCGGCACGGATGTAATCGAAGACCAGCGGATGCACCGGCTGCCACGCTTCGGCATAGCACTGCAGCGACAGGTCGAGCAGGCGCTTGATGATGCGCTGCTCGGTCCGCGTGAAGTCGCGGCCTTCCACGCGCACGTGATAGCGGCCGTCGCTGCCGAAGAGGTTGTCCACCACGAGGAACACGAGCTTCGGGTCGAACACGAAGAGCGCGGTGCCGCGCAGCGGCTTCATGTGCAGCATGTTGATGTTCGCCGGCACCGGGAGGTGGCGCACGAACTCGGCGTACTGCTGGATCTGCACCGGCCCCACCGAGATGTCGGGGCTGCGGCGCATGAAGTTCAGGAGCGCGCTGCGCAGGCCGCGCGCGAAGCGGTCGTTGATGACCTCCAGCGTGTGCATGCGGCCGCGCACCACGCGGTCAGGCGCGCCGAGGTCATACGCCGGCAGGCCGTCGGCGGGCGGTGCGGGCTTCGATGTCTGGTCGACGCTGCCGCCGGTGACACCGTTCAGCAGTGCATCGACCTCGTCCTGCGAGAGGACCTGTTCATAGGCCATGGGTCACTTGCCTTCGGGGGATTACTGCACCACGAAGGTGTTGAACGAGACGCTGGCGATGCCTTGCGGCGGCAGGGTGTCGTTGAGCGGACGGTTCAGCTCGTCGCGGACTTCCTCGGCGATCCGGGACTTGTCCTCGGTGGACATCAGCGTGTCGGGCGCGCGGTTCGACAGCAGCAGCAGCGCGCGGCTGCGCAGCTCGGGCATGAACTCGACGATCTGCGCCTTCGAGGCTTCGTCCTTCACCTTGAGCGACATTCCTACGTGCAGGTACTTGCGGCCTTCGGCCTGGAGGTTGACCGTCATCGGTTCGAGCGTCACGAAGATCGGCTTCTCGGGCGGGGGCTTCGCAGCTTCGACCGGGGCGCCGGCTGACTTGTGCTGGAAGTACATGTAGCCGGCCGCACCGGCGGCGAGCACGGCAACGCCGATCAGCAGGCCGATCATGAGCTTCGACGAGCGGGGGGCTGCAGCGGCGGGCGCGGCGGGCGCGGCGGTGGCGGCGGGAGTTGAAGTAGCCATGTTGAAGCGAGGTAACTGGTTCGGTCTATTCTTTGCGAACTCCCCTGCGGGCGAACGGCTGATCAAGCGTGGAAAAACGCTTCAGATCCATTCATTGCAGGGACAAAGTTCACGCGAAGGTGTCGAGGCCGGCGGTGGCACGGCGCGACGTGGATGCCGCGGGCGCCGCGGCCACGGATTGCATCGCGGCGGTGTCGGCCCGGCTCGATCCCGGGTAGCCCGGCTGGCCTTGCGGGCGCTGCTGGTTCTGCTCGGCGAAGGCATTGCCACCGTTCGGCTGGCGGGTTTCCGCGCCGACGGAGGTCTGTCCGAGGGTGATGCCCTGTTCGGCCAGCGTGGAGCGAAGCTGCGGCAGCGCGGCTTCGACTGCCTTGCGCACCGATTCGTGTGCCGAGACGAACATCGCCTGGGCCTGGTTGTCGCCCATCGTCAGCGTGACCTTGAGCGGGCCCAGGTTGGCGGGGTTGAGGTTGAGTTCCGCGACCTGATGGCCGCCGGTGCTCATGCGGATCATCTGGTGGCCGATGGCCGTGCCCCATTCGCTGCTGCCGACCTCGGGCGCGACGGCCAGGGTGGGTGGGGCTTTGGCGGCGTCTGCGGCGCGGTCGACGGCAGGGGCGGCGCTCGCTTGCAGGGCCTGCAGGGGCTGCGGCGCGGGGTCGGTCGCTGAATCGATCGATGCGCTGTCGGTGTGCGCGACCGGCTGGTCGGGCTTCGCGGTCTCGATGGCTGCGGTGACTTGCGGCACGGCTGCGGTCTTGTCCGTGGCTGCTGCGGCGACGTTGGCATCGGCAGGGGCGGGCTTCGCCGCGCCGGACGGCTTGGCGTTGGCGGCGGGCGTGATGGCGGGTGCCGGTGTGGGCTTCGTTTCGGTGGCGCCGGCTTCCGAAGGCGCTGCAGCGGCCGCAACCGTCGCCAGCGGCAGATCGGCGTTGTTGTCGGCCTGATCCGCTGCCACCTTGGCGGCCTGGGCCGCTGCGGCGTCCTGGCCGCCGTCCTTTGCGGCGGCCTTGGGAACGTCGTGTTCGGCACCTTCCTTCGACGAGGCACCGGCGATGGCCGACGCATCTTCAGGCAATGCGGGCGATGCCGGACCGCTTGCGAGGCCATCCACCGCCTTCGCGGTGCCACCTTTCGCCGCCTGCTCGGAGGTCAGCTTGACTTGTGCGGCACCGGGCACGATGGGTGCGGACAGCGGCGCGAGCAGCGCCATGACATCGTCGGCGCTGAGTTCGGTCTTCCTATCCCCTGCACGCGCGCTCTTGCGCCCGGCAAGGGTCTCCGTGCCGGAGGTTTCGGCGGTGTGCTGCGCGTCTGCGGTCTTCGTAGCGCGCGAGCGGTCGAGCGCCGCGCCGAAGCTGCGGCCTTCGGGCTGGTCGGCATTGCGGCCGCGCGAGCCGGAGACTGCGCCCTGCAGACCGGAGAGATTGTTGGAAGGCGAAATGACGGTGGGCATGTGAGCTCCGGAAGCTTCAGATAGTCGGATTGGCGGCGCGGTCGAAGAACTTGCGCGCTGCGCGTTCATCGCTCTCGCGCTGCTCGCGCTTGGCTTGCGCCATCAGCTCCTGCCGGCGCACGCGTTCGGCGAGCGTGTCGAAGGAATTGAGGCGGCGCTTGTTGTTTCGCCAGTCGTCGCGGCCGTGGTCCAGCCGCGTCGCTGCCTGCGCGACGATGGCGCGCTGCTGCTCGATCGCACCGTCGAGCGTGCCCAGGAAGGCCTGGTAATTGCGCAGCTTTGCGGTGGCGAGGCCTTCGCTCATCAGCATCTGCAGCTGCTCGACGTAGTCCTGCCGGTACCTCATCAGCATCTCGAGCTTCTGGTTGGCGCTGAGCTGTGCGTTCTGCAGCAGGCCGAGGCGCTTGGCGGACTCGTCGGTTTGCGTGCGGGCGAGGTCGGTCAGCATTTCGAGGGGGAGTCGCTGGGCCATGGTTGTTCCTTCCGTGTTCAGCCGTGCTCGAAGAGCTTGGTCATGCGCGCGATCGATGCGGCGTAGTCGGTGCGTTCTTCCATGGCTTGCTGCAGGAAGGCTTCGATCCGCGGGTACATCGCGATGGCCTGGTCGAGCTGCGCGTCATGGCCGGGGGCATAGGCGCCAACGCTGATCAGGTCGCGGTTGCGCTGGTAGCGCGAGAGCATCTGCTTGAAGCGCCGCACGACGTCGAACTGCGACGACGGGATCAGCGCGGTCATCGCGCGGCTGATCGATGCCTCGATGTCGATGGCGGGGTAGTGGCCCGCCTCGGCGAGCGAACGCGAGAGCACCACGTGGCCGTCCAGAATCGCGCGGGCCGAATCGGCGATCGGGTCCTGCTGGTCGTCGCCTTCCGAGAGCACGGTGTAGAAGGCGGTGATCGATCCACCGTGTCCATTGGCATCGCGCGCGCCGTTGCCGGCGCGTTCCACCAGCGCGGGCAGCTTGGCGAACACCGAGGGCGGATAGCCCTTGGTGGCGGGCGGCTCGCCCACCGCGAGCGCGATCTCGCGCTGCGCCATCGCGTAGCGGGTGAGCGAATCCATGATGAGCAGGACGTCCTTGCCCTGATCGCGGAAGTACTCCGCAAGGCAGGTGGCATAGGCGGCACCCTGCAGTCGCAGCAGCGGCGAGTTGTCAGCCGGCGCCGCGACCACGACCGCACGGGCGAGGCCTTCTTCGCCGAGCGTGTTCTCGATGAAGTCCTTCACTTCGCGACCGCGTTCGCCGATCAGGCCGACCACGATCACTTCCGCGCTGGTGTAGCGGGCCATCATGCCCAGCAGCACGCTCTTGCCCACGCCGGAGCCTGCGAAAAGGCCCATGCGCTGGCCGCGACCGACAGTGAGCATCGCGTTGATTGCGCGCACGCCGACGTCGAGCACCGAATCGATCGGCGCGCGGGTGAGGGGGTTCATCGGTGGCGACGACAGCGGCACCTTGCGCGCGATGTCGAGCGGGCCAAGGCCGTCGAGCGGCCGTCCGGCGGCATCGACGACGCGGCCGAGCATGCCTTCGCCGACCGGAAGTCGCTTGGCGTGGCCTTCGCCCGCGAGAGTCGATCCGCCGCTGCCTTGGCGCGGACTCACGCGCGCACCGGGAAGCAGACCGGACACCTCGCTCTGAGGCATCAGGAAGAGCCTGTCGCCAGCGAAGCCAACCACTTCAGCTTCGGCGTAGCGATGTGCGTGGCCGGGCGGCAGTTCGACGAGGCAGTCGCTGCCCACCGGCAGTTGAAGTCCGACGGCTTCGAGCACGAGGCCCACGGCCCGCGTGAGGCGGCCCGACTGCACGCTGATGGGCGCGCGGCTCACGTCAGCGCGCGCACGAGAGAGCGCATCGCGCCAGGACTGCAGATGCGGCTCGGGCGATCCAAGAGGCGTCGCGATGCTCATCGTTCAGACCTCCTGCGCATCCGCGTCGCGATGCAGCGCGGCGGTGACGTTCTTCCACCGGGTTTCGAGACTGGCGTCGAGTTCGCCGCTCGCGGATTGCACCCGGCAGCCGCCACGCGCGATCGTGTCGTCGGCGCGCACCTGCCAGCCGGCGGCTTCGAGTTCGTTGCCCAGGCTGTTCTTCACCAGTGCGACGTCGTCCGGGTGCATGTGCAACCGTGGCTCACCTTGCAATGCGGGTTCGGTGTGGAGCAGGTCCTGCACGAGCGGCAGCACCCATTCGGGTTCGGCACGCAGGGTGCGGTGCACCACCTGTCGCGCGATGTCGAGTGCGAGCGTGAGCAGCGCATCGGCCACTTCGCTCTCGGCACGGCGCAGTGCGACCGGCAGGCTGGTCGCGATGGCGCGGAGCTGTTCGGCGTGGGCGCTCGCGGCGGCAAGCCCCGCGGCGATGCCTTCGGTGTGACCTTCGCTGAGGCCCTGTGCGCGACCCTTCGCGAGGCCCTCCTTGCGTCCTTCGGCCTCGCCGGCCGCGCGCGCTTCACGGCGCAGCTGCGCCAGTTCGGCGGCATGCAGCAGGGCGGGCGAGGGCGCGACTTCGGCAGGCGCCGCGGCTGCTGCGCGTTGGGAAGCGCCCGCGGGCTGGCCTTCGGTGAGCGTGTCCATCTCCCAGCGCTGCCATGCGGACAGTGCCGGCTTGCCGGGACGGGAGGACTTCGGTGCCGGCGTGGGCGTGGGTGCCGCACTCGCGGGCGGCGCATAGGCCGACGCGAGCAGTGCGCGCGCCCCGGGAGCGAAGGCGTGCTGGGCCTGTTTAGACAAAGTCATCGGTGCCAGGCGCTGCGATCACGATTTCGCCGGTCTCTGCAAGGCGGCGAGCCACTTGCAGGATCGACTTCTGTTCGGCCTCGACCTGCGACACACGCACCGGACCGCGCAGCTCCATGTCCTCGCGCAGCGTTTCGGCGGCGCGCTGCGACATGTTGGCCAGGAACTTGTCGCGCAGTTCCTGCGGAGAACCCTTGAGCGCGATGATGAGCGAGTCGGATTCGATGTCCTTGAGCAGGCGCTGGATGCTGCGGTCCTCGAGGCCGAGCAGGTTCTCGAAGACGAACATCTCGTCGACGATGCGCTGTGCGAGTGCGTCGTCGACTTCGCGCACATGGGCGATCGCCTCTTCTTCCTGCGCGCTCGCCATGAGGTTGACGATTTCCGCCGCGGTGCGCACGCCGCCGAGACGGCTGCGCTTGAGACCCTGGCCGGACAGCATCTCGGTGAGCACGTCGGTGAGCTCGCTGAGCGCCGAAGGCTGCACGCCGCCGAAAGTGGCGATACGCATGATCACGTCGTGGCGCAGGCGGGTCGGCAGCTTCTCGAGCACTTCCGAGGCCTTCATGCGATCCAGGTGAATGAGCACCGTCGCGAGGATCTGCGGATGCTCGTCGCGGATGAGTTCGGCCACTTCGCCGGCTTCGAGCTGGTTGAGGCGCTCGATACCGCTGTGCGGCTCGTCGGCCTGCAGGATGTCTTCGAGCAGGTTGCTCGCCCGGTCGTCGCCGAGCGCTTTCTTGAGCACTGCCTTGATGTAGCTGCTCGATCCGAGATGCAGCGCCGAGAGCTGCTCGGTCTCCTGCCGGAACTCGGCGAGCACCGACGAGAGCTCTTCCTTCGAGACGGCGCTGAGCCGGGCCATCGCGAGGCCGAGCGTCTGCACCTCGGCGGTGGGCAGGTGGTGGAGCGCGGCGGCCGCGCGGTCTTCACCGAGCGCCAGCAACAGGATGGCACTCTTGCGGGTTCCGAGTTCACTGATCATTGCTGTTCATCCAGTGCTTAATCAGGGTGGCGACGAGCTTGGGGTCTTGCTCGGCGAGCTGGTGGGCGTAGTCCATGTCGGCCTTCTGGCGTGCGGCTTCGCGCACGCGCAGGGCCTCTTCCGGCGAGATCTGCGGTGTGTCGTCCAGCTTCGGCTCGTCGCCGTTGGTCTCTTGCGTGGCGACGACCGGCTCCGGTGCCGGCGGCGGCGCAAGGTGCTTGCGCAGGATCGGACGCAGGACCGCGAACCATGCGAAGAGGGCCAGCAGTGCGACCAGCAGATACCCACCGACGGTCTTGGCCAGTTCGATGTTCTGCGGATCGCGCCACACCGGTACCTCCGGCGCAGGCGGCTCGCGGTCGTCGGCGAAGGCGCTGTTGACCACGTTGAGCGAATCGCCGCGTTCCTGGCTGAAGCCCATCGCTTCCTTGGCGAGGTTGCGGATCTGGTCGATCTCGACCGGCGTCAGCGCGCGCGGCGTGGTCTTGCCGCCTTCGACCGCGTCCTTGTAGTTCACCACCACCGCGACCGACAGACGACGAACGCCGCCGGCGCTCTGTTGAACGTGGCGGATCGAGCGGTCGAGTTCGTAGTTGGTGGTGACGTCCTTGCGCGAGCTGCCGGGGCCGGCCGCGGCGGCGGTCGACGTGGTCGATGCGGCATTGGCGGCGTTCGCTGCAGCCGCCCCCTGGGCACCGCGGGCGCCTTGCGCGTTCTGCGCGCCTTGTGCGCCGGGCTGGCCGGGCGGGGTCGGATTGGTGATCGGTGCGGTCGGGTTCACCGGCGGCTGATTCGAAAGCGCACCCGGCACGCCGCCCGGCGGCACCGCGCCGCGCTGGTTCGATTCGCTCGACTGCTGGCTGCGGATCGAGGCACGGGTCGGGTCCGCGTTGGGGCTGTACTTCTCGTCGGTGTGTTCGACGGTCGAAAAGTCGATGTCCGCCGCGACCTGCGCGCGCACGTTGTTCGCGCCGACGATCGGCTGCAGGATTGCTTCGATGCGGCGGATGTACCCCTGCTCGATCTCCTGCGTGTACTTGAGCTGGCTCACGTCGAGCCCGCGCGCACCGCTGTTCGCGGCCGAGAGCAGGTTGCCGCGCTGGTCCACCACGGTCACGCTCTTGGCGTCCAGCTCCGGCACGCTGCTCGAGATCATGTGCGCGATCGCGCTCACCGTGCCTTCGTCGATGCTGCGGCCGCGCTGCAGCGTGAGCACGACGGAGGCGGAAGGTTTCTTCTGCTCGCGCACGAAGAGCGACGGCTTCGGGATCGCGAGATGCACGCGCGCCGATTCGACGCTGGCGATCGATTCGATCGAGCGCGCGAGTTCGCCTTCGAGCGCGCGCTGGTAGTTGACCTGCTCGGCGAACTGGCTGGTGCCGAACTTCTGGTTGTCCATGAGTTCGAAGCCCACGCCGCCGGCCTTGGGCAGGCCCTGCGCGGCGAGCTTGAGTCTCGCTTCAGGCACCTTGTCGCCGGGAATGAGGATCGCACCACCGCCTTCGGCGAACTTGTATGGCACGTTCATCTGCTGCAGCGACGCGATGATCGCCCCGCCGTCGCGGTCCGACACGTTGGTGTAGAGCACCTTGTATTCGGGCCCGTGGTTCCACAGCGTGAAGGCAGCGGCCGCCGCGACGAGCGCAGCGCCGCCGACGATCATGGGCAGCTTGGGCTGCGCACGAAGTCGTTCGAGGAACGGAGGGAGCGAAGAGGCCGCCGCTGGCGCCGCGTTCGCTGGCGTTGCCGCAGCGGTCATTCCCCGGTCCTCGTCTTGGCTGCTGTCGCGCAGTCGCGGTCCGTCGTCATGGTGATGCTTGAAGTTTTTTGTTCAGATTTCATGCCGGAGGCCGATGACAAGGGTCAGCGGACTTTCGTTACGCGATCGATTGTCTGGACGCGTCCGGAAATCGATGGGCCGAACAACGGGGGTTTTTGCCGTTTGTTGGCGGCTTGAATGCGGGTCTTCCCTTGTTACGCTGAAAGGACGACGGAGCGCCTGCGCGCTTCCTTAGCAACCTCGAAGCACGAACAAAGAAAGAACTCGAATGTCGATCTCCGCCATCGAATCCGTCCTGCAGCAAATGCGCGCCACCGCCGTGCAGGCCGGCTTCGCACCCGCGCCGACCGCATCCGCCGCAACCACCGAGACGGGCGGCTTCGCAGCTGAACTGAAGCGCTCGCTGGACAACATCAGCGGTGCGCAGAACCACGCCTACGGTCAGGCCGAAGCCTTCGAACTCGGCAAGCCGGGTGTTGCGCTCAATGACGTGATGGTTGATCTGCAGAAGGCCAATGTGGCATTTCAGACCGGTATTCAAGTGCGCAATCGCCTCGTCGCCGCCTATCAAGAGGTCATGAGCCTGCAAGCCTGATTCGGGCTTGTGTCTCGGGGCGTTCTTTTTTGAAAGGGCGCCCTAAAGGTTTGAAAGCCCCTGTCGATAACAACCTCAACGATGGAATTCGAAACCCCAAAAGGGCAAGAGCCAGCGTTAAGGACCAGAGCTTTCAACCCTTTCTTCTTACTAGGAGTCGAGAATGACGTCTGTCATTAACACCAACAACCTGTCCCTGCTCACGCAGAACAACCTGACCAAGTCGCAGTCCGCGTTGAACAGCGCGATCGAGCGTCTGTCGTCGGGCATGCGGATCAACAGCGCCAAGGACGATGCAGCCGGCCAGGCCATCGCGAACCGTTTCACGGCCAACATCAAGGGCCTGACGCAAGCATCGCGCAACGCCAACGACGGCATCTCGATCGCCCAGACGACCGAAGGCGCGCTGACCGAAGTCAACAACAACCTGCAACGCATCCGCGAACTGTCGGTACAGGCCGCCAACGGCACGAACTCGCAGAGTGACCTCGACTCGATCCAGTCCGAAATCTCGCAACGCCTTGACGAAATCAACCGCGTTTCGGAGCAGACCCAGTTCAACGGCGTGAAGGTCCTCTCGGCCGACGCCGGCAAGCTGAAGATCCAGGTCGGCGCCAACGACGGCGAAACCATCGACATCGACCTCAAGGAAATCAGCGCCAAGACCCTCGGTCTGGACGGCTTCAACGTCAACAACACCGGCATGGCCAACTCCCAGGCCACGGTGAGCGACCTGAACAACGCTGCGACGGCATATGTGAAGGGCGCGACGGACGCTGCCGGCACCACGACCTACGTGCAAACCATCGTTCATTCGGCGGTCAACAACGTTGCAGCCTCGGCCAGCGACGTGTTCGCGAACATGGCGAACAACGGCACCGTCACGACCGGCGGCCAGACCTACACGTACAACTCGGCGTCGAAGAACTACGCCGCGGCTCAGCTGACGGCACAGAGCGACGCGAGCATCAAGACTGCTCTCACCCCTGCTGCTGGCGGCCAGACGGCAGCGCAGATCACCATCGGTACGAAGAGCCAGGACGTCCTGATCGACAGCTCGGGCAACCTCACCGCCGCCGACGACGGCGCCGCTCTGTATGTTGACAGCGTGGGCAACCTGTCCAAGACCAATGCCGCCGGCTCCACCGCTGCAACGATCAGCAACGTGGTCGACAGCATGTCCGGTGGTTCGGCTGCGGCGACCGGCGGTTCGATCGTTGTGAAGAACGGCGCGGACACGCTGACGTTCGCGGTCGCATCCGGTGGCACTGGTGCCGGCGCGTGGACCAAGGACGAGACGCTGAGCAGCGCCACGGTGCAGAGCCGTGCGCAATCCGGCGCCACCGCGGTGGACGTCGATGGCGACGCCACGACCGACTACAACATCGCAGCAGGTGCAGGTGGTGCGGTGACCGACGGCGCCAGCGCCGCGGTCTACCTCGACGGCTCCACCGCTTCGCTGACGGACCTGACCACCAACGCAACCTACACGCCGGCCAACACTGTCACCACGGTCTACGCGCACAGCAACGGCAACATCACCGACGGCGGTGGCAACCTGCTGTACAAGGACTCCGACGCCACGAACGAAACCGGTCTCACGACGAAGGAACGCAGCGGCAACACCTCGACGGCCGATCCGCTCAAGGCCATCGACGCCGCTCTGTCGAAGGTCGACGAACTGCGCAGCTCGCTGGGTGCGGTTCAGAACCGTTTCGACTCGACGATCGCCAACCTCGGCACCACGATCACCAACCTGTCGTCGTCGCGCTCGCGCATCGAAGACGCCGACTACGCGGTCGAAGTGTCGAACATGACGCGCGCCCAGATCCTGCAACAGGCTGGTACCTCGGTGCTCGCGCAGGCCAACCAGACCACCCAGGGCGTGCTGTCCCTCCTGCGTTAATCAGAAAGGAAACGAATGCCAGGTTCCTCCCGACAGGGAGGCCTGGCGGCCGCAGGCGCCGGGCCCAGCCCGGATCCGCCTGCGCTGTCCTCTGCGGCCATGCCGCGTAGCGAGGCCGCAGAGGACAGCGACTCGAATCCCCAATTCAGGAAATCGACAACATGGCAACCATCAGTAGCGTGGGCGTGGGCTCCAATCTCGATCTCAGCACCCTGCTTACCCAAATCCAGACGGCGGAGAGCCAGCCGCTGACGGCCCTGGATACCAAGGCGAAGAGCTATACGAGCAAGCTGACCGCCTACGGGACGATCCAGAGCGCGCTCAGCACCCTTCAAACCGCTGCACAGAAGCTGTCCGATCCGACGCTCTTCCAGTCCGTCACGGGCACGCCGACGGTGAGCGGCATCCTCGCCGCGAGCTCGACCGACCCCAGCTCGGCCGGCAACTACACCATCAAGGTGTCCCAACTCGCGCAGGCGCAATCGATGATCGCCAATGGGCAGGCGAGCGCGACGACCGCGATCGGCAGCGGCAAGATCACGATCGACTTCGGCACCATCACCGGCGGCACGCTGGATGCCGCGACCGGCCAATACACTGGTGCGAGCTTCGCCGCGGACACATCGCGCACCGCGAAGTCGATCACCATCGACTCTTCCAACAACACGCTCACCGGCATACGGGATGCGATCAACGCGGCCAATGCCGGCGTCACGGCGAGCATCGTCAATGACGGCAGCGGCACGCCTTATCGGCTGGTGCTGGCCTCCACCACGACCGGCGAGACTTCCAGCATGCGAATCTCGGTCCACGGTGACGCCGCGCTGCAGAGCCTTCTCAACAACGACCCGGCCGGCACGCAGAACCTGAAGCAGACCATCGCGGCGCAGAACGCCAAGATCGACGTCAATGGCATTGCGATCACCAGCGCGACCAACACGGTCAAGGAAGCAATCCAGGGCACGACGCTGACGCTGGTGCAGACCGGCACAACCGGCCTTTCGATGAAGGCGAACACGAGCAGCGTAACGTCTGCCATCAACGACTTCGTCAAGGCCTACAACAGCCTGCAAAGCACGGCGAGCAGCCTGACCGCCTACGACACCGACACCAACACCGGTGGTGCACTGGTCGGTGACACGACCTTGCGCAACATCATGAATCGCATCCGGCAGGCGCTTGTGACGCCGCAGAGCAGCGGCGTGAACGATGTGAAGGTGTTGAACGAGATCGGCGTGGCGTTCCAGAAGGACGGCACGCTGCTGGTGGACTCGACCAAGCTGTCCGCGTCCCTCGACAGCAACCTGGAAGGTGTCTCGAAGCTCTTCGCGAGCGCGACGGGAAGCACCTCGGGCTACGGCAAGCAGCTTGACTCTCTGATCGATGGCTTCACGAAGTCCGGCGGCAGCCTGGCGGTGGCCACTGATGGTGTCACCGCGACGATCAAGGATCTCGACACCCAGTACAACGCGATGCAGGCGCGTGTCGATGCCACCATGGACCGCTATCGCACGCAGTTCACGGCGCTTGATGTGCTGATCAGCAGCATGAAGAGCACGCAAACCTATCTCACCCAACAGTTCGACGCGATGAACTCGAGCTCGAGCAAGTAAGTCCCGCGCGGAGCCCGGCATGTACACCCCTCACAACTTCAGGACCGGCGCCGGCGCATACGCGCGCGTCGGCGTGGAAATCGGCGCGATGAGCGCATCGCCGCACCAGTTGATCAGCATGCTCTTCGACGGCGCGAAGACTGCCATCGGGATGGCGCGCCATCACATGGCAAGCGGCGACGTCGTGGCCAAGGGCCGTGCGTTCTCGCAGGCGGTGAGCATCGTCGAGAACGGCCTCAAGGCGAGCCTCGATGCCGACGCGGCCGGCGCGTCGGGGGCAGAACTGGTGGGGAACCTGACCGCGCTCTACGGCTACATCGTGCAACGGTTGCTCTACGCGAACCTGCGCAACGACGCGCAGGCGCTCGACGAAGCGGACCGGCTGCTCGATGACATCGCAGGCGCCTGGCGCGAGATCGATACCGGCGCAGCGGCCGCCTGAAGCCGACACAAATGAGGAAGACGAGGGACAACATGGCAGTCACGAGTGAAGTCGTCCATTGCTACAGCGAGCTCGCGACGCGGGTTTCACTGATGGCTGAACTGGCGCGTGAGAAGGAGTGGGGTCGGCTGCCGGAGCTCGAGGCGCAATGCTCTGCGCTGGTCGACAGGCTCAAGGTACTGCAGCCGATGGAAGTGCTGAACCCGGCGCAATACGACGAGATGCGGCGCCTGATCGCGCGCATCCGCCTCGATCAGGACGAGGTGTGCGGCCTGGTGAAGCCGCAGATCGAACAACTGATCGCGCGCATGAGTTCGCTGCATCAGCAGCAGACGCTGGGCAAGGCCTACGGCCCCGCGCACTGAGCAGGACTGAGATCGCGCCATGATCGCTTTGTCCGGGTTGATCGACACGCTCCTCACGGCGAACGCTTCGCCGCGGATGGACGTGCTCGCCATCAAGAGCGAGGCCGAGATCGGCCCGCCCGGGCCCGCACTGCCGGTGGGCAAGGTCGTGAACGACGTGCGCCTGCCGTCGAACGCGGCACTGGAACGGCTGGTTCCTGGCGCCATTGGCGATGCGGCGTATCGCGAGGGGGCGTCGACGCGTGCTGCGAAGGCCGATCTGTCGGCAGCGGCGCGGCTCATCAGTGCTGTGCTGGCGGATGTGCATGGTGATGCAGGTCCGGTGCGCGGCGCCGCTCCCGCCTGGACTTCCGCGAAGGCACCGGATGCGGCTGCGCTCGCGGGCACGCTGTCGCAGAACGTCTCGAAGAGTGGGCTTTTCTACGAATCGCATCTTGTGGAATTCGCGGCGGGCAACCGCACGCTGACGCAGCTGGCCGCGGAGCCGCAGGCGCGCTGGTCGGGGCCGGGGCTCGCAGTGGCACTGGCAGCCGAGTCGCAGATGGCCGCCTCAACCGCCGTGCCTTCGTCGCCAGTCGAAGCATCGCCACAAGCCGTCGCGCAAGACATCGCGCCGGTGGTCGAAGAACTGGCTTCGAACACTGGAAAGCCTGCGGCAGCAGCCGGGCAGGGCGAGACTGCCCACGTGCAGGAAACAAAGCCCGCGGCCGCGCACTCCCCCGCAGCCGATGCGCCGCTGGCCGCCGAAGGCGAAACGCGCCCGGAAGCCGCGCGTGTTCATGCCGCCTACCGCTGGGGCGAAGCGCCCGCGGTGATGACCGAGGCCGTACCTGAGCGCGCCGTGGCAGAAAGCGCGACGACTCGCCATGCGGTGCACACGGCGACGACGGCACTTGCGCCCGTTGCGACCGAGATGATTCATCCGCAGTCCGTCGCGCTGGTGCATCAGCAGCTCGACCTGCTGGCCACGTCGGTCTTCCGCTGGAGCGGAGAGGCGTGGTCTGGTGTGCCGATGCAATGGTCGATCGAGCAGGAAGCCGAAGAGCGCGAGTCCCATGCCGGCAGCGAAGAAGTGGTGCGCTCCTGGTCCACCACGGTGTCGATGCATTTGCCGAACCTGGGTGTCGTCGACGTGCGACTCAGTCTCGCAGGCGACGGCGTGCATGCGCGCCTGAATGCAGCCGAAGCCGAAACCGTCGCGCGTCTGCGCGCGGACGGGGGCGCACTGGCAAAGCGTTTCGACGCGATCGGCCTACGTCTGCAGGACTTCCAGGTTGCCGGGATGAATCCGTCATGACCGCCGCGATGGACGACCGCCAGAGCGCGGTGGCCCTGTCGCACGCGGACGCCTCGAAGGCGCCGGTGGTCGTGGCGAAGGGTTATGGCGTGGTGGCCGAATCGATCATGCGCGAGGCGAAGGCGAACGGCCTCTACGTGCACGAGTCCGCGGATCTCGTGCGTCTGCTGATGCAGGTGAACCTCGACCAGCAGATTCCGCCGCAGCTCTACCGCGCAGTGGCTGAGCTGATGGCGTGGATTCACGGTCTCGAAAGTGACACGAGTGCACTTCCGGGGCGAATGTCATGAAATATTTCACACGAAGTTTTTTGAATTGATACTTTTGGTTTCGTATTAATGACAATTCATAGAAGGAATGAACAATTGATCCGGTGATTTTGCCTCATGGGTGGTTTTTAATACTTTTTTACACACCAATGAAACCGCATCGATCATTTGATTTGTACTCATTCTACTTACTTCGCTCAAGCGAGGGTTTCTCGGGATTTGGAGTTGTTCAGGCCCGTGTCAGATAAGTCTCACTTTCTGGTACGAGAGGCAGGGAAGATGTTAAAGATTGTTAAAACCTGCCGATAGACTAGAGCCAATATCAAACGGAGTGCAGAGTGGAATTGGAAACTGACGGCGCCGCGACCAATGGCGACATCTCGAAAGAGATCGGCGACATCAATCTCGCCTATATGCTGCTCGCCCAAAAGCTGGCCAAGCAGGATCGCGCAGCAGCCATGTATCGCTTGGGGGTCGGCCGCGAGCTCGCTGATTTGCTGGCCAACATGTCTTTGACTCAGATCGTCAAAATGGCGGCGTCGAATTTCCTGCTCTGCAGCTTTCGCCTGGACGATCATCCGATGTTCGCCGTATTTGGCGAAGAAAAAGATTCGACGCTCCAGCAGGCGCATATGTCGATTCTGATGTCCGCGCGAAAAATCCAGTCGCGTGAAGCGGACGCAATGGCATGACGAAAAAAAGCGTTCTCGGTGAAGTGCGAGAGGTTCAATTGGCCATCGAGCTGATTGAATTGGGCGCACGACTGCAATTTCTCGAATCGGAAGTCGGCCTGAGTCGCGAACGCCTGATTCGCCTTTACAAGGAATTGAAAGGCGTTTCGCCGCCAAAGGGGCTTTTGCCTTTTTCGACGGATTGGTACATGACCTGGCTGGCCAATATCCATTCCTCGATGTTCTACAACATGTACCGCTTCATGCTGGAAGAGGCGTACGAGACCCCGTTGCGCGCGCTCATCAAGAGCTACCGGCTCTACATGGAGCAGATCGAGGCGCACGGTGGCGAGGTCGTGCTGGACTTCACGCGCGCCTACACGATGGTCCGCTTCTTCGAGAGCGACATGCTCCAGTTGAGCACCTGCAGCCGTTGTGGCGGGCGCTTCGTCGCGCACGCGCACGACAACAAGCATGGCTATGTATGCGTGCTCTGCCGGCCGCCTTCGCGCGCAGGCAAGGCGCGCGGTCCGAAGCGGGTTGAAGCGCCGGCCGATTCGGATTCCGCTTCCGACGCCGTGCTGGCGCGCGCGCAACCGCAAGCCGCCATCGGAGGCCACTGAGGCGATTCATTCAATTCGAAATCGAACCATTTGATTTGACGCCTGAGGGCAAAAGGGGAAGCGTGTGCTGGTGCTGGTCGGATACCTGGTGGTGGTGGGAACCGTTTTCGGGGGCTATGCCCTCATGGGCGGTCATTTCGGCGTCCTGTTCCAGCCGATCGAAGTGCTGATGATCGGAGGCGCCGCATTGGGCGCCTTCATTGCCGGCAACAACGGCAAGACGATCAAGGCGACGATGAAGGAATTGCCGTTGCTCCTTCGTTCGTCCAAGCACAACCAGCAGCTCTACATGGATCTGCTCGCATTGCTGTATGAGCTGCTCGCCAAGGCGCGCAAGGACGGCATGATGAAGCTCGAGTCCGACGTGGAGAACCCGAAGGAAAGCGAGATCTTCAACCGCTACCCGGAAATCATGGGCGAGCACGAACTCATGGAGTTCCTCTGTGACTACCTGCGCCTGATGGTGAGCGGCAACACCGACGCCTTCGAGATCGAGGCGCTGATGGACCACGAGATCGAGACCATTCGACACGAAGCAGAGGTGCCTTCGCACAGCCTGGCGCGCGTCGGTGATGCGCTGCCTGCATTGGGCATCGTGGCCGCGGTGCTGGGGGTGGTGCATGCACTTGGTTCGGCCAACCTGCCGCCTTCCGAGATGGGCTCGCTGATTGCCCACGCGATGGTCGGCACCTTCCTCGGCGTGCTGATGGCCTATGGTTTCGTGATGCCGCTGGCGACCGTGATCGATCAGAAGGTCGAAGAGGGCATGAAGGTCTTCCAGTGCGCAAAGGTCACGTTGCTCGCAAGCCTGAACGGCTATGCACCGCAACTGGCGGTGGAGTTCGGCCGCAAGGTGCTGTTCTCGACCGAGCGTCCGACTTTCAACGAGCTCGACGAGCACGTCCGCGAAGTCAAGGCGCGCTGATCGCCGGGGCGTAGACCATGAGCGCAGACAAACATCGCGTCATCATCAAGAAGGTTGCCGGGGGTGGCGGGGGCCACCACGGCGGCGGTTGGAAGATCGCCTATGCCGACTTCATGACGGCCATGATGGCGTTCTTTCTCGTGATGTGGCTGCTGTCGATCTCGACGCCGAAGCAGCGCGAGGGCATCGCAGAGCATTTCCGCATGCCGCTGAAAGTGGCACTGAGCGGCGGCGAGAAAAACAGCCTGAGTTCGAGCGTGATCCCGGGCGGCGGTCCGGACCCGATCGCGGAGGAAGGCGAAGAGAGGCTCTCCGACGCCGAACGTGCCGAGATGGAAGATGCCGCGCGCCTCGCCGACATGAAGAAGCGCCTGGACGACATGATCGAGAGCAGTCCGATCTTCAAGCAGCTGCGCTCGCAGATCCTGATCGACATCACGACTGAAGGGCTGCGCCTGCAGATCGTGGACAGCGACAAGCGCCCGATGTTCGACCTCGCGAGTGCGCGCGTCGTACCGCACATGCGTGCGATCCTGCGCGAGCTGGGTCCGACGCTCAACGACCTGCCCAACAAGATCACCCTGTCTGGCCATACCGACGCCATCGTCTACACCAATGGCGACAAGGCCTACGGCAACTGGGAGTTGTCGGCCGATCGCGCCAACGCATCGCGGCGCGAACTCGTGGTGGGCGGCATGAACGAGAACAAGGTGCTGCGCGTCGTCGGCCTGGCCGACAGCATGCATCTCGACAACGCCGACCCGCGCAACCCGATCAACCGGCGCATCAGCATCATCGTCCTGAACCGCCAGACGCAGGACCGCATCGAGCGCGAGAACAGCGGCGAACTCAACAAGTCGAGAGTCGGCACGTCGTTGCTCGCAAACACGGAGGCCGCCTCTGTGAAGCCGACGTCTTTCAATCCATCCGCGCCCACCCAGTAGCAGCGAAGCAAGAACATGGACCTCAGTCAGTTTTCCCAAGCATTCTTTGTCGAAGCCATCGAGCTTCTGGCCGAGATGGAGCAGCTGCTCCTCGAGCTCGATGTCGATTCGCCGGACATCGAACAGCTCAACGCCATTTTCCGTGCGGCCCATTCGATCAAGGGCGGCGCCGCGACCTTCGGCTTTACCGCGTTGACCGAAACCACGCACCTGCTGGAGACCCTCCTGGACCGGGCGCGCCACAACCAGCTTCGTCTGAGCGCGCCCATGATCGATGCCTTTTTGGAAACGAAGGACGCCTTGCAAGAACAACTCACTGCCTACCAGGCTGGCAAAGAACCCGAGCCTGACATGGTGGCGCACATCTGCGCCGTGCTTCAGAAACTCGCGCTCGAGACCGCCGATGGCAAGTCTCTCGCGTCGGCACCTGCGCCCGTGGCCGCGCCTGCACCGGCGCCCGTGGTGGCCGCCGCGTCGGAAGCCGCGGCGTCCGACGCGGGCGGTGCGCTGCGCATCCGTCTGAGCGGCCTGTCGGACAGCGAGTGCGACCTGCTTGCGGACGAGCTGGCCAACCTTGGCAAGATCGTCTCGCGCACGCGCAGCAACGACCAGTTGACCGTCATGCTCGACAGCACCTGCGAGCCCGACGAGATCATCGCGGTGTGCTGCTTCGTCATCGACGAGTCGCAGATCGACATCGCACGCGAGGCTGCTGTGCCTGCTGGCCCCCTCGAGCCCGTCGCTGCCGCACCCGTTGCCGCAGCACCTGCGGCACCGGTCGCCGAACCCGCGCGGGCGCAAGCGTCCGCACCTGCGGCAGCAGCCCCCGCGGCCGCCGCGGCAGCGAAGGATTCCAGCTCCATTCGCGTGGACGTGGAAAAGGTCGACCAGCTCATCAACCTCGTGGGCGAACTCGTCATCACGCAATCCATGCTCACGCAGGCGGCGACGATGCTCGACCCGGTGGCCTACGAGCGTTTCCTCAGCGGCCTGGGCCACCTGGAGCGCAACGCGCGCGACCTTCAGGAATCTGTCATGTCCATCCGCATGATGCCGATGGACTACGTCTTCAGCCGCTTCCCGCGCGTGATCCGCGACGTGAGCGCAAAGCTTGGCAAACAGGTGCGGCTCGACACCTTCGGCAAGGAGACCGAACTCGACAAGGGCCTGATCGAACGCATCATCGATCCGCTCACGCACCTCGTTCGCAATAGCCTCGACCACGGCATCGAGACGCCGGACATCCGCCAGGCCAAGGGCAAGGAAGCGACCGGCCAGTTGCTGCTCTCGGCGCAGCACCATGGCGGCAACATCGTGATCGAGGTGAGCGACGACGGCGCCGGCCTCAACCGCGAGAAGATCCTCGCCAAGGCCATGCAGCAAGGGCTCGCGGTCAGCGAATCGATGCCCGATGAAGAGGTGTGGCAACTCATCTTCGCACCGGGCTTCTCCACTGCAGAGCAGGTGACCGACATCTCGGGCCGCGGCGTCGGCATGGACGTGGTCAAGCGAAACATCCAGGAAATGGGCGGCCACGTCGAGATCCAGTCGCGCGGCGGCTACGGGACGACCACCCGCATCGTGCTGCCGCTGACGCTCGCGATCCTGAACGGCATGTCGGTCAAGGTGGGCAACGAGGCCTACATCCTGCCGCTGTCCTACGTGATCGAGTCGCTGCAGCCGCTGCCTGAGCACCTGCATTCGATCACCAGCGATGGTCACGTCATCAAGGTGCGTGGCGAATACCTGCCGCTGATCGAACTGCATCGCGTGTTCGACGTCTCGGGCGCGCAAGTGAACCCGACGCAGGGCATCCTCGTGATCGTGCAGGCCGACGACGCACGCTTCGCGCTGCTGGTGGACGAGCTGCTCGGCCAGCACCAGGTGGTGGTGAAGAACCTCGAGACCAACTACCGCAAGGTGCCCGGCATCTCGGCGGCCACCATCCTCGGCGACGGCAGCGTGGCTTTCATCATCGACGTCGGCGCAATGCCGCGCATCCAGCGCGCGCAAGCGGCCAGCGCCGTGGCGCTCGCCGGTGCATCGAGGATGACGCCTGTCGAAGCTTGAGCACGCCTCATGCAACTGCCCCGTGCACCCGGCCTGGACCGGGTGTTTGACCTGAGAACTTGCGGAGACACTTGCAATGCGTTTTGACTTCTTTCGACGTCCTGGATCGAAGGGCGACGTCGCGGTCGATGAACTGGTGGCACCCGTGGCGCAAGGCACCCCTGAGCCATCGCCGGAGAGCGTGCTGCTGGAAGAGGCGGAGGCCAATGGCTACGTGACCTATGCGCTGCAGGTCGATGCGCAGATGCGCGTGCAGGGCATGCGCTTCGCCTGGCGCGACGCGTCCGGCAACGCCGATGCTTCCGCGCAATGCAAGGCGCTGATCGAGTGCATCTCGAAGCACCTCAACCCCGCAAAGGGATGGCGGCTCGGCCGGCTGGCCGTATTTCTCGACGTCACGGTCGACGCGCTGTTCCTCAACGAGTTGCAGGCGCTCCCGCCGGAGAACGTCGTGCTGTGCATGGGCATGGACGACCTCGCCGACGCAGACACGCGTTCGATGCTGCTCTTCCTGCGCGAGCAGGGCTTCGGCTTCATGTTGCGCGCCGCCCAGACATTGCCGCAGGACCCGGAATTGCTCGAGATCATCACGCACTTCGATGTAGGCGCGGGCGATCCGGCCCTGATCGCCGAGGTGCGAGAGGGCGAACCGGTCGGCCGTGCGCCCATCCAGCTGATCGCGACGCGCATGAACGGATGGGACGACTTCGAGACCTGCGCAGCGCATCGCGTCGATGTGCTCGTCGACGGCCGGCAGCCACCGCCGCCGGTGAAGGAAGTCGGCGAACTGCAGCCCGAGTCGCTGCTGATCGTCCGGCTGATGCAGATGCTCAAGCGCAACGAGAACCTGCGCTCGATCGAGGCCGCGCTCAAGCGCGATGCTGCGCTCACGTACAGGTTGCTGCGCCACATCAACTCGCCCGCGATCGGCGTAGGCGTGGAGGTCACTTCGCTGCGGCATGCGGTCTCCATGCTCGGCTACCAACCGCTGTTCCGTTGGCTCTCGCTGCTGTTGGCGACCAGCAACCGCACCAGCTCCCACTTCATGATGAAGCGCGCCATCATGCGTGGCCGTTTCGTCGAGCTGATGGGGCAGGGGATGCTGCCCGCGAGCGATTCCGACAACCTGTTCGTGGTCGGCATGTTCTCTCTCATCGACCAGCTCCTGGGCGTGCCGATGCAGGAGGTGCTGAACAAGGTGCAGCTGACGGAGTCGGTGCAGCAGGCCATTCTGTCCCGCAAGGGCGTCTACGCGCCTTTCCTGTCTCTCGTGGAAGCCTGCGAGAGCGATAGCGGCGACGCGCCGCGACTCGCGGAGGCGCTGTTCGTCAGCGCGAGCCAGGTCAATGCCGCGCATCTGTCGGCGATGGTCTGGTCCCAGGAGGCCAGCGCGGTCGAAGCAGGCTAAATCCCTGGGGGTTTGCTGCCGATATACAGGCATGCGGGGCAAGCTCCCAACCGATCGAACCATCGGAGGAGGGCTCGCCAGGCACCCTGAAAGCAATTGCACCGACGATGGCAGCGAACACCGAATTCCTCTTCACCGACAGCGACTTCGCCAAAGTGCGAACGCTGATCCACCGCCGTGCAGGCATCGCCCTTGGCGAGCAGAAGCGACAGATGGTCTACAGCCGTCTGTCCAGGCGGTTGCGCGAACTGCGGCTGCCCGAGTTCGGGGCCTACCTGGAGATGCTCGAATCGACCCAGGACGGCGACGAATGGCAGTCGTTCATCAACTCGCTCACCACCAACCTGACCTCCTTCTTTCGCGAGGCGCACCATTTCCCGGTGCTGGCCGAGCATGTGCGCAAGACGCAGCAGCCAGTCACGGTCTGGTGCGCGGCGGCTTCGACGGGCGAGGAGCCGTACTCGATCGCGATCACGCTGATGGAGGCCCTCGGCGCGCGAGCGAGCTCATCGAGGGTGATCGCGACCGACATCGACACGGCCGTGCTGGCCAAGGCCGAGGCGGGCGTGTTCACCGCCGAACAGGTTGCCAGGCTTTCGCCTGAGCGGCTGCGGCGCTTCTTCAACAAGGGCACTGGCGCCAATGCGGGCAAGGTCCGCGTGCGTCCGGAAGTGGCGGCGATGGTGAAGTTCTCGCGGCTCAACCTACTCGACCCGTCATGGTCGGTGAAGGAGCCGGTGGACGCGATCTTTTGTCGCAACGTGATGATCTATTTCGACAAGCCGACGCAGAAGAAGGTGCTCGACCGCTTCGCGCCGCTGCTGAAGCAGGGCGGCTTGCTGTTCGCAGGGCATTCCGAGAATGCGTCGCTGGTCAACCAGACATTCAAGCCGCTGGGCCACACGGTCTATGAACTGGCGCGCAGCGCGGCGAAGGCGGTGCCCGCATGAATTCCGTTGCGCCGGGCTCGGTGGCCAGTCATCACTACTTCGACCGCGATGTCGGCAGCATGGCCGTGAAGCTGCTGCCGTCGGAGTACTACGTCACCACCACCGACACGGTGCTGACCACGGTGCTCGGCTCCTGCGTGTCGGCCTGCCTGGTCGACATCGACAACGGCGTCGCCGGCATGAACCACTTCATGCTGCCGGACGACGGCGATGCGAACCCGCGCGACCAGACCGAGTCGATGCGCTACGGCGCGTATGCGATGGACGTGCTCATCCGCGAACTGCTGCGCTCCGGCGCACGCCGCGAGCGGCTCCAGGCGAAAGTCTTCGGCGGCGGCGCGGTTCTCGCCAACATGACCACGCTCAACATCGGCGACCGGAACGCGGACTTCGTGCTGCGCTACCTGCGCGCGGAGCGCATCGCCGTTGCCGCACAGGACTTGCGCGGCCCCTACGCTCGGCGCGTGTGCTTCATTCCGTCGAGCGGCAAGGCCGTCGTGCGCAAGCTGCGCGGGCAGGCCGATGTTCAGACCATCCAGCAGGAGGAGAACGAGTTGCTTCGCAAGCTCGCCGCTCCTCGCGCCGCCCCCGGCACGGTGAGGCCGAACAACATTGCCATCGGCGACACGGGTCTGCTGGCGAAGAACAAAGGAACCTCGTGAGCACGAACAACGCAAACAAGATCAAGGTGCTGTGCGTCGACGACTCGGCGCTGATTCGCAGCGTGATGACCGAGATCATCAACAGCCAGCCCGACATGACCGTCGTCGGCACGGCGGCCGACCCGCTGGTCGCGCGCGACCTGATCAAGGTGACCAATCCCGACGTGCTGACGCTCGACGTCGAAATGCCGCGCATGGACGGGCTCGAATTTCTTGAGAAGCTCATGCGCCTGCGGCCGATGCCTGTGGTGATGGTCTCGTCGCTGACCGAGCGCGGCTCGGAGATCGCGCTCCGGGCGCTGGAACTCGGTGCGATCGACTTCGTGACCAAGCCGCGCCTCGGCGTGCGCGACGGGTTGCTGAACTACACCGAATTGATCGCGGGCAAGATCCGCGCGGCTGCGTGTGCGCGCCTGTTGCCTGCGCGTGGCGGCGCCGCCGCCAAGGCGCAGGGCGAGGTCGCGCAGGAAGCGCTGCTTCGCAGTCCACTCCTGAGTACCGAGAAGCTGATCATCATCGGAGCCTCTACCGGGGGCACCGAGGCCATCCGCGAAGTGCTCCAACCGCTGCCGCCCGATTGCCCCGCCGTGCTCATCGCGCAGCACATGCCGGCGGGATTCACCAAGTCTTTCGCGCAACGGCTGGACGGCCTGTGCCGCATCACGGTCAAGGAAGCCGAGCACGGCGAGCGCGTGCTCCCGGGCTATGCCTACATCGCGCCGGGTGCCTACCACCTCTCGCTGGCACGCAGCGGCGCCAACTATGTCGCGCATCTCGACCAGGAGCCGCCGGTCAACCGGCATCGGCCGTCGATCGACGTCCTGTTCGATTCCGCTGCAAAGCATGCGGGCAAGAACGCGATCGGAATGATCCTCACAGGCATGGGCAAGGACGGCGCCGAAGGCCTGCTGCGCATGAAGAAGGCCGGCGCGCATACGTTGGCGCAGGACGAAGCGAGCTGCGTGGTCTTCGGCATGCCGAAGGAGGCCATTGCATTGGGCGCGGCCGATGAGGTCGCACCATTGAGTGAAATGAGTCGGCGCGTGCTGGCCCACCTGCGTACCTTCGGTGCCAGGACGAATCGTGTCTAGAGGAGCCCACGGCGTCGGTTGTTTAGGGCGTGAGTGTGTGAAGTGGCAGTGAACTTTTGGAGCAAATGAACGTGATCGACAAGAGCATCAAGATCCTGGTTGTGGACGACTTCCCGACCATGCGGCGCATCGTGCGCAACCTTCTGAAGGAACTCGAATTCCTCAACGTCGACGAGGCCGAGGACGGCGCGGCGGGCCTGGAGAAGCTGCGCGGCGGCAGCTTCGGGTTCGTGGTGTCGGACTGGAACATGCCCAACATGGACGGCCTGACGATGCTGCAGAACATCCGCGCCGATCCGGAGCTGTCGAAGCTGCCGGTGCTGATGGTGACCGCCGAGGCGAAGAAGGAAAACATCGTGGCCGCTGCGCAGGCCGGTGCGAACGGCTACGTGGTCAAGCCTTTCACCGCCGCCACGCTGGAAGAGAAGATCACCAAGATCTTCGAAAAGCTGGCCAAGTGACCTTTTGCGGTGCGCGTTGCGCATTGCGGAGCAAATCAAATGAATCAAACCAACGACAACGATCACGGGAACACCGCTGAAGAGTTGCTGGGTCGCATCGGGCAGCTGACGCGCCAGTTGCGCGAAGGCATGCGGGAGCTGGGTCTCGACAAGCAGGTCGAAAAGGCCGCGCAGGCGATCCCCGGTGCGCGGGACCGCCTCAACTATGTGGCGGAAACCACCGAGCGCGCGGCGCATCGGGCGCTGAACGCGATCGACATCGCGCAGCCGCTGCAGGAAGGACTCGCCACCGACGCCAAGGGCCTGACCCACCGTTGGGACGAGTGGTTCAAGAGCCCGGTCGAACTCGATCACGCACGCCAGCTCGTGATGGACACCCGCGAGTACCTGGGCGACGTGCCGCAGAAGGCCAGCGCGATCAACGCGCAGCTCATGGAGATCCTGATGGCGCAGGACTTCCAGGATCTGACCGGCCAGGTCATCAAGAAGATGATGGAAGTGGTCAACGAGGTCGAGACGCAACTGCTGCAGGTGCTGATCGACAACTCGCCCGCCGAGAAGCGGCAGGAAATCGCCTCCAACAGCTTGCTGAATGGCCCGCAGATCAAGGCCGGCAATCCAGAGGCTGTGACCGATCAGTCGCAGGTGGATGACTTGCTGGCAAGCCTGGGCTTCTGACTCGGCGATTGGGAGAGAAGGAGGGCGTTACCCCCCTTGATCGGGCGATTGTTCCAGCCCGGTGGATCGAATAATCAGCCACGAGCCGGTGGTCTTCACCGATGCTCGATGGAGCATGAATGGCTGAGGAAAGCGATCTCGAAAAAACGGAACCTGCCTCTGCGCGGCGCCTGGAGAAGGCGCGCGAAGAAGGCAACGTTGCCCGGTCCCGCGAGCTGACCACGCTGGTCATGCTGGGCACCGCCATCGGCGGCCTGTGGTTGACCGCCGCGTCGCTCGGCGGAACCATGGAGCATGCGTTGCGCAAGGGCCTGCGCTTCGAACGCGACTCTGCGTTCGATGCGTCGCACATGATGGTCCAGGCCGGCTCGATGGTGATGCATGCGCTCACCGCCATCGCGCCGCTGTTCGTGATGATGGTGGTGGCCGCGGTGGTCGCGCCGATGATCCTCGGCGGCTGGCTCTTCTCCGGCAAGGCGGTGTCGCCCGACTTCGGCAAACTCAATCCGGTCGCCGGCATCGGGCGCATGTTTTCCACGCAGTCGCTCGTCGAGCTGATCAAGGCGCTGTCGAAGTCGGCGCTGATCGGCGGCGTTGCCTACCTGGTGATCGCGCGTGACCTCGACGGCGTGATGCAGCTCATGGTGCTGCCGGTGACCGCAGCGATTCCCCAGACCATCATGATGGTCGCGCGCGACTGCGCCCTGATCGCCGCTGCACTGCTGGTGGTCGCGATGATCGATGTGCCGTGGCAGCTCTTCAGCTACTACCGCAAGCTGCGGATGTCGCGCGAAGATCTTCGCCAGGAGCACAAGGAAAGCGAAGGCGACCCGCAGATCAAGGCGCAGATCCGTCGCCAGCAACAGGCGATCGCGCGGCGCCGGATGATGTCCGAAGTACCGAAGGCCGACATCGTCGTGACGAACCCGACGCACTTCGCGGTGGCCCTGAAATACATCGACGGCGACATGCGCGCACCGCGCGTGGTCGCCAAGGGCACGGACCTGATCGCGCAGCGTATTCGCGAGCTGGCGGTGCAGCACAAGGTGGCGGTGCTCGAAGCGCCGCCGCTCACGCGGGCGCTCTACAAGCACACGCAGCTGGGTGACGAGATCCCGTCCGGCCTCTACACCGCAGTCGCCGAAGTGCTTGCCTGGGTCTACCAGCTCAAGCGCTGGAAGGACGAGGGCATCGGCGAAGCGCCGCGCACACCGACCGACCTGCCGATCCCCGAGGCGCTCGCCTACACACCGATCCACGCATGAATTCCGTCGCCAATCTGATGCGTCTGCCGACGCAATTCCTCTCCGGCAACCAGTTCAAGGGCCTGGCGGGGCCGATTCTCATCATCCTCATCCTGAGCATGATGGTTCTGCCGCTGCCGCCGTTCCTGCTCGACCTGCTGTTCACCTTCAACATCGCGATGTCCGTGATGGTGCTGCTGGTGAGCATGTACACCATGAAGGCGCTGGACTTCGCGGCCTTCCCGGCGGTGCTGCTGTTCTCGACATTGCTTCGCCTGTCACTCAACGTCGCGTCCACGCGCGTGGTGCTGATGCATGGCCACACCGGGCCCGACGCGGCCGGCAAGGTGATCGAGGCTTTCGGCCACTTCCTCGTCGGCGGCAACTTCGCGGTCGGCGTGATGGTGTTCATCATCCTCGTGATCATCAACTTCATGGTGATCACCAAAGGTGCGGGCCGCATCGCGGAAGTCGGTGCGCGGTTCATGCTCGACGCGATGCCTGGCAAGCAGATGGCGATCGATGCCGACCTCAACGCCGGCCTGATCGGCGAGGACGTGGCCCGCAAGCGCCGCACCGAAGTTGCGCAGGAAGCCGACTTCTACGGTTCGATGGACGGTGCCAGCAAGTTCGTGCGCGGCGACGCGGTCGCGGGCCTGATGATCATGGTCATCAACATCATCGGTGGCCTGGTGGTCGGCGTGGTGCAGCACGGGCTGGACTTCTCGACCGCCGGCACGACCTACACGCTGCTCGCGATCGGCGACGGCCTGGTCGCGCAGATCCCGGCGCTGGTCATCTCGACGGCGGCTGGCGTGATCGTCTCGCGCGTGACCACGGAAGAAGACGTGGGCCGCCAGCTCACCGGCCAGCTCTTCTCGAACCCGCAGGTGCTGTTCCTGACGGCCGGCATCATCGGCCTGATGGGGATGATCCCCGGCATGCCGAACCTGGCCTTCCTGCTGATCGCAGGGGCTCTGGCGTGGGGTGGGCGGGCACTTCTGCGCCGCAAGCCTCAACAGACGGCCGAGCAGGCCGCGGTTTCGAAGGTGGCGCTTGCACCGACGGCCGAGGCGGCCGAAGCCACCTGGGACGACGTCGCGATGGTCGATCCGCTCGGCATGGAAGTCGGCTATCGCCTGATCCCGCTGGTGGACCAGGCGCAGCAGGGCGAACTGCTGGGGCGCATCAAGAGCATCCGCAAGAAGATCGCGCAGGAGATCGGCTTCCTGGTGCCGGTGGTGCACATCCGCGACAACCTGGAGATCAAGCCCAACAGCTACGTGATCAGCCTGAAGGGCGTGGAGATCGGCCGGGGAGAGGCCTTCCCGAACCAGTGGATGGCGATCAACCCCGGGCAGGTCACGGGCAGTCTGCCGGGCACGCCGACGACGGATCCGGCCTTCGGCCTGCCCGCGGTGTGGATCGACGGCAACCTGCGTCAGCAGGCGCAGATCTACGGTTACACCGTGGTCGATGCGTGCACCGTGATGGCGACGCACCTGAACCACCTGATCCAGACGCACGCCGCGGAACTGCTGGGCCGGCAGGAAGTGCAGCAGTTGCTCGACCAGATCACCAAGACCGAACCGAAGCTCACCGAGGATCTCGTGCCCAAGGTCGTGTCGCTCAGCACGCTGCACAAGGTGCTGCAGAACCTGCTGGACGAGGAAGTCTCGATCCGCGACATGCGCACGATCCTCGACGTCATCGCCGAGCACGCGCCCACCATCAAGGATGCGACCGAGCTCACCTCGATGGTGCGCCTGGCGCTGGGCCGTGCGATCACGCAGCAGTTGTTCCCGGGCGATTCCGAGCTGCACGTGATCGGCCTCGATGCATCGCTCGACGCGGTCCTGCAGCAGGCCATGACCAGCAGCAGCGGCATCGAGCCCGGCCTGGCCGACAACCTGCTGCGCCAGACGCAAGCCGCCATCACGCGCCAGGAGCAGATCGGCCTGGCGCCGGTGCTCGTGGTGCAGCACTCGCTGCGCGTGCTGCTCGCGCGCTTCCTGCGCCGCAGCCTGCCTCAACTGAAGGTGCTCTCCCACGCGGAGATCCCTGACACCCGAAACATCAAGATCACCGCCACCATTGGAGGAAGAGCGTGAGTATCCCGACTAACGTGCGGACCACGGCCCGCAGATTCGTTGCCGCTACCAGCCGCGAGGCGCTGCGCCTGGTGCGCGAGGCGCTCGGCGCGGAAGCCATCGTTCTCAGCAACCGCGCTTCGGCCGAAGGGGTCGAGATCGTGGCGATGGTGGAGAGCGACGTGACCGAGGCGCTGCAGAACGCCGCACCGGTTGCACCTGCCCCGCTGGTCGCGCCAGTAGCGCCCGCTGCACCCGTCGTGGCTGCCGCTCCAGCGCCAGCACCGGTGGCTTCGGCGCCAGCGCCCATGGTGCAGACGCCAGCGGTTCAGGCAAGGCCCGAGCCACAACCCGCCACGGCGCAGACCGATGTGGTGCTCAACGAGCTTCATTCGATGCGCGGCATGATCGAGGAGCAGCTTGCGAGTGTCGTGTGGAACGACAAGCAGCGCCAGGACCCCGTTCGTGGCCGCCTGCTGCGCACGCTGCTCGGCGCAGGATTCAGCGCGCGTCTGTCGAAAGCGCTGCTCGAGAAGCTGCCCACCGGGCAGACCTATGCGCAGGGCATGGCCTTCGCGCGCTCGGAACTGATTCGCGCGCTGCCGGCGCATGAAGACGAAGATGCGCTGCTGTCGCAAGGCGGCGTTTACGCGCTGATGGGTCCGACGGGTGTTGGCAAGACCACCACCACCGCCAAGCTGGCCGCGCGCTGCGTGATGCGCTTCGGCGCCGACAAGCTCGCGCTGGTGACCACCGACAGCTACCGGATCGGCGCCTACGAGCAGTTGCGCATCTATGGCCAGATCCTCGACGTGCCGGTCTACGGCGTGAAGGATGCTGCCGACCTGCATCTGGTGCTGCAGGACCTGCGCGACAAGCACATGGTGCTCATCGACACCGTCGGCATGAGCCAGCGCGACCGCGCCGTGTCGGACCAGATCGCGATGCTGTGCAGCACGCACCGGCCGGTGAAGCGGCTGCTGCTGCTCAACGCGACGAGCCACGGCGACACGCTCAACGAAGTGGTGCACGCCTACCGCCATGGTGGCGGCAACGAACTCGCGGGCTGCATCTTCACGAAGATGGATGAGTCCACGCACCCGGGCGCCCTGATCGACACGGTGATCCGCCATCGCCTGCCGGTGCACTACATCTCCAGCGGCCAGAAGGTGCCCGAGAACCTGATGCCCGCCGATCGCGCGCAACTGGTGGACAGCGTCTTCCAGCCGCGGCGCCACAACCCGCTGTTCGTGCCCTCGGAAGTCGAGATGCACGACGAGCCCGCAGGCGCAGCGCCCTCGGCGCAGGTGGTGCAAGCGCAGGCCGAGGCCGATCGCCTGCGCACGCAGTACCAGAACCTCATCCGTGCGATGGCACACGACGCGCAGGAACTTGCGACCGCCGCCGGCGCATTGGCCGGTGCGCAGATCGGCTTCGACGCGGCGCGCCGCCTGTGGCGCCATGCGGGTGACGAAAGCATCAGCCAGAAGGCGGTGCAGGACGACCTGATGGTTCATGCCCGCAGCGAGATCGCCGTCGGTTGCGACAGCCATGTGCTCGCCTTGTCGGGTCAGGTGGGTCTGCGCTCGAACGCAGGAGACGATGTCTACGAGTGCCAGAGCAGCCTTCTGCTGTCGGACCGCAGCGGCCAGCCATTGTCGGCACCCAACCAGTGGCTCTCCACTGCGGCGACGCGCGGCACCGATGCGCGCCGCAAACCCGGCGCGCGCCAGGTCCAGTGGCTGCGCCAGCAGGCGCTGGGCAAGCCGGTGGTGCACTTGCTGCCGCGGATGCCCGCGGTGGAGCTGATGGCCGACTGGCAGTCGCAGAACCAGCAGTGGCTTGCGCGCGTGCCCGGGTCCACCAGCGTGATCGAGCTGCGCACCGGCGAATCGAGCGCACTCGCGCGCATCGATGCCGAGTTCAGCGAGCCGGTGCCAACCGTCTTCAAGGGAAAGCCCGCAATGCAATGTGAGGCCCACGCGATGGTCCAGCTGCGCGTGGCTGCGGACAAGCCTGCGCTGCCGCCCCTGCGCGGGGTGGTGCGGCGCGTGCTCGACGAGCGTGGCCAGAAGATCCTCGCGCAGACCTGCCTGCTCTCGAACGTGGACATGCGCGTCACCGCGCGCCAACTCGCGCAGTGGCAGGCCTGGGCAGCCGATGCGGAGCCGTGCTTCCGCCTGATCCGACAGGGCCTTCAGCTCGCGGGCGGCATGGGCGAACTCGGCGATCCGGACATGCTGAAGCGCCTGCTGATCGCGGGCCAGGTGACCACGACTGCGTGGCGCCTGCTCCACGCCAAGGGCGAGTGGGCAGACCGCGCGCGGATGCTGCTCAACGAGTTGACCGGTCGCCCGGCGCGTTCGAGCCGGCCGCTCACGGGCAATGCGCTGTATCTGGGCGTGAGCAAGCTCTTCGTGCTGCTGGAGGCGCTCGGCACCGAATCGACCGCGCCGATCCAGTCGCAACTGCGCGCCATCGAGAAACAGGCTTGAGGAGCATCGCATGAGCAAGCTGGTAGCGGACCAGGCGGACGGACTACGCCGCCTTCTGGCGAACACGCAGACGCGCGTCATTGCGATCGCTGGCATGAGCCGCCGCGATGGCGTGACGACCACAGCGATGAATCTCGCGGCAGCGCTGGTGCATCAGGGCAAGGATGTGTCGCTGGTCGACGAGCAGCGTCCGGACCACGGTTCGGCCGCCGCCGTGTGGGGCATCGAGGTTCCGGGCGTGGCGGCTGAATGCGGGGTGGAAGTGCTGCCGACGCCGCACCCATCGGCCGATCCGCGGGCGTTCCGCCACAGCGGGGTGGTGCTGATCGATGCCGCGCTCGACGAAGAAGGGCGGCTATCGCCACTCGCGCAACAGGCGGACGAGCTGGTGCTGGTGCTGCAGCCCAATGCCGCGTCGATCACGACGACCTATGCGGGCATCAAGCGCCTGCACTACGCGCATGGCCTGATGCAGCTTCGCTTCCTGGTCAATCGCGCATCGGGCATCGACGAGGCGCAGAAGATCATGACCAACCTGGCCAGCACCGGCAGCCGCTATCTCGCGGTTTCGCTGGAACCGGCGGGGTGGGTTCATGCCGATGCGCACCACGCAGACGCGCTGCGCCTCGGCCTCACCGTGGTGGAGGCCTTCCCGGCGAGTCCGGCCGCAGTGGACTTCCGTCGAATCGCTTCCGATGTGCTGCGCTGGCCGTGGCGCGCACCCGCAAGAGCCTTGCGCACGAACGATCACGCCACGAACGACAGCCGCATCGCGATGACCGCGGCGCGCGCACTCCACATGCCGAGCGCCGCCGTCGCGTAAGGCCGATCAACCCGAACAACGCAACAAGGACCGCACGTGTACACCGCCCAGGGAACCATCGAGAAGTCCCATCTGCTGGAGCAGCACCAACCACTGGTGCGTCGCATCGCACTGCAGATGATCGCCAAGCTCCCCGCCAGCGTCGAACTCGACGATCTGATCCAGGCCGGCATGATCGGCCTGCTGGACGCGTCGAGCCGCTACCAGGACAACAAGGGTGCGCAGTTCGAGACCTTCGTGAGCCAGCGCATCCGCGGCGCGATGCTCGACGAACTGCGCTCCAGCGACTGGGGCTCGAGGGGGCTGCGCCAGTCGGCGCGGAACGTGGAGAAGGCCATCCAGAAGCTCGAGCATCGCCTCGGCCGGCCGCCCAGCGAGGGCGAGATCGCCAAGGAACTCAAGATCGAACTGGAGGCCTACCAGTCGCTCCTGCAGGAGATCCAGGGCTGCCAGCTCCTGTACGTGGAAGACTTCGCCAAGGGCGAGGCCGAGAACCCGTTCATCGACCTGCATGCGCAGGACGCGCGACGCAGCCAGCGCAGCAGCGACGATCCTCTGGAGCAATTGCTCGAAAGCGGCTTCCGCCATCAGCTGGTGGAAGCGATCCAGGAGTTGCCGGAGCGCGACCAGCTCCTGCTGAACCTCTATTACGAAGAAGAACTGAACTTGCGCGAGATCGGCGCGATTCTTGAAGTGAGCCAGAGCCGCGTGTGCCAGCTCCACAGTCAGGCGATCAGCCGGCTGCGGGCCAAGCTTAAAGAGCTTCTGTAGAAGCCTGGCGGATCGAGGCGGCCGTCAGGCCATCACGCCACTACGCCATCACGCGGCCCGGGGCCGTGCGTCCCCATCCCTGGGGTAGGTCGCGAAGCACCGCTTGGGCGTCGAGCGAGCGGATCGCCACCGAGGTGTCGCCCGGGATGCGACCCTGCGCCACCATGGCCTCGTAGCGCAGCGCACTCACGCGAAGGAAGGACGCGAAGTTGCCGACTTCCCCGCGCGCTGCGACCAGCTCGTCGTACAGCTTCTCGATCAGCTGCACCACGCCCATGTCGTCGCGGGCGGCGATTTCTTCCAGCACCTGCCAGAAGAGGTTCTCGAGCCGGATGCTCGTGACCACGCCATGAAGCCGGACCGAGCGCGTGCGGCTGTCGTAGCTCTGGGGATCGGCGCTGATGAAAACTTCGCACATGAGTCTTCTCCTGTGGCGTGGCGGGCGTCGCGGTGCATGACTGTAGCCGCTGGCTCAGGTCTCGATGCGTGTGCCAAGCACCTTGAGGAACTGCCCGATCCATGCCGGATGCGCCGGCCATGCGGGTGCGGTGACGAGGTTGCGGTCGGTCACCGCCTGGTCGACTGCAATCCCCATGTATTCGGCGCCGGCCAGTTCCACTTCGACCTGGCAAGCGGGGTAGGCCGACACCTTGCGGCCTTTGAGCAGCCCGGTGGCCGCCAGCAACTGGGCGCCGTGGCAGACGGCAGCCAGCGGCTTGTCGGTCGCCAGGAAATGGCGCGCGATTTCGACCACACGGGTGTTCATCCGGAGGTATTCCGGCGCACGGCCGCCCGGGATCACCAGGGCGTCATAGGCCTCCGGACGCACGTCGGCAAAGTTGGCGTTGAGCGTGAAGCGGTGCCCCGGCTTTTCGCTGTAGGTCTGCGCCCCCTCGAAATCGTGGATGGCGGTGTGGATCCAGTCGCCAGCCTTCTTGTCCGGCGCCACCGCGTGGACCGTGTGGCCCACTGCCAGCAGGGCCTGGAACGGCACCATGGTTTCGTAGTCCTCCGCGTAGTCGCCGCAGAGCATCAGGATCTTGCGTGTCATCGGTGTCTCCTTTGGATTGGTCGCTGACCATTGTTCTGGAGGCACGGCGGGAGGTGGTAGCAGTCGGTTGTGACACCCATTGATGCATGCGACTCGTCTATCATGCCGCCGGAGTGCCAACCAACGTCCGGAGGGATACCGAGATGAGGAGAGTCACCCTTGCCACCTTTGCCGTGGGCGCACTGAGCGCGGCCGGCATGGCGTCAGCGCAGACCAGCGCGGTCCAGAGTTTCAGTGGCGGCAGCAGCGTCACGCTCTTCGGCATCGCCGACGTGGTCTACGGCTACGGCAGCGGCAGCATCGCGAGCAAGTCCCAGCTCTACAGCGGCGGCAACACCGCATCGCGGCTCGGGTTTCGTGGCGTGGAGGATCTGGGCGGCGGGATGGCCGCGGGGTTCTGGCTGGAAGCGGGCCTGAACATCGACGACGGCTCCACAGGGACCACCAACACCAACAACCAGTCGAACGGCTCCGTCGGCGGATTCAACTTCAACCGTCGCGCGACGGTCAGCCTGATGGACTTCTGGGGCGAAGTGCGCGCGGGCCGCGACTTCACGGCGCACTACCGCAACCGCACCGACGTCGACCCTTTCAGCAACAACGGCGCCGGCACCAGCCAGCCGCAGGCTGGCTCGATCGGCGGGCCCACGTCCACGCGCGCGTCGAACATCGTTGCGTACTACCTGCCGCCCAATCTCGGTGGATTCTTCGGTGAGGTGGAGTACTACTACGGCGAGAACGGATCGCCTTCGCTGATCGAGGACGATGGCAATGGCTACAGCGGGCGTGTCGGCTATGCCAACGGACCTTTCGCGGTCGCCTTGGCTGCGGGTCGGACGAAGTTCGCGCGAACCACCACCAACGGCGACATCGATTCGGCCAACCTCGGCGTCTCGTGGGACTTCAAGGTCGTGAAGGTCATGGGCGGCTACTACCGCGACAAGGTGGACAAGGTCGGGGAGCTGACCGGCACGGGCTATCTGGTCGGCGCGATCGTGCCCATCGGGTTCGACCAGATCAAGGTCTCGTGGTCCACCTACGGCACCGATGCGGTGGCCGACCCGACCGCGCGCAAATGGGCCTTCGGCTACGTCTACAACTTCTCGAAGCGCACCGCGGTCTACGCCACCTATGCGCGCGTGAGCAACAGCGGCGGCTCGACGGCGGCGGTGAACGGGAGCCTGACCGATGCCAATCGCAGCTCGAGCGGCTACGACCTCGGCATGAAGCTCAGCTTCTGATCACGCGCGAAGAAAGCGTTCTGCCAGCAACACCCAATAGGCGGAGCCGATAGCGACATTGGCGTCGTTGAAGTCGTAGCCCGGGTTGTGGACCATGCAGGCGCCATGGCCGTCGCCTTCGCCGTCGCCGTTGCCGATCAGCACATAGCTGCCCGGCACCTTTTCGAGCATGAACGCGAAGTCTTCGCTGCCGGACAGCGGCTGTCCCTGCAACGTGACGCGATCGGCGCCCACCAGCTCGGTGGCCACCTCGCGTGCGAAGGCGGTTTCCTCCGGCGTGTTGACGAGCACCGCGTACCCGGGCCGCCAGTCGATCTTCGCCTGGACGTCGAAGCTTTCAGCCTGCGACTGGATGACCGACTTGATGCGCGTCTCCAGCGTGGTGCGGACCTCGCGGTCGAGCGCGCGCACGCTGAGTTCGAGCGTCGCGGTCTGCGGAATCACGTTGTTGGCCTTGCCCGCGTGGATCGCGCCCACAGTGACCACGGCCATCTGCAACGGATCGATGTTGCGCGAGACGATGGTCTGCAAGGCCATCACGATGCTCGCCGCGGCGACGATGGGGTCGGCGGTGCGATGCGGCAGCGCGCCGTGCCCACCCACGCCGGTGAGCGTGACCGTGGCGTAGTCCGACGAAGCCATCGCCGCGCCTTCGCGCAGCACGAGTCGGCCCTGCGGCATCCCGGGCATGTTGTGCATCGCGAAGACCGCGTCGCAGGGGTACTTCTCGAAGAGGCCGTCTTCCATCATGCGCAGCGCGCCGCCACCGCCTTCCTCGGCCGGTTGGAAGATCAGGTTCAGCGTGCCGTCGAAGCGGCCGCGATGGGCCAGATGATGCGCGGCCGCGAGCAGCATCGCCGTATGGCCGTCGTGCCCGCAGGCGTGCATCACGCCGGAGTGACTGCTCGAATAGGAGAGGCCGGTGGCTTCGTCGATCGGCAGGGCGTCCATGTCGGCACGGATGCCAAGCTGGCGCTTGCCGTTGCCCCTGGCCATGCGGCCGACGACGCCCGTGCCGCCCAGGCCGCGCTCGACTTCGTAACCCCAGGCTTCGAGCTTCTCGGCCACCAGCGAGGATGTGCGGTGCTCGTCGAAGGCGAGTTCGGGATGCTGGTGGATGTCCCGGCGCAGTCCGATGAATTCGTCGGCCTGTTGGTGCAGTTGGTCGAGCAGGGCGTTGGTCATCGGGTTTCCTTACTGCGGCTGCAGATTGATGGTTTTGGCGATCGCGCGGTAGCGGGCGGTTTCAGCTTCGTAGAACTTGGCAGCTTCTGCCAACGTCATCGGGGGAGAGGCGAGCTGGGTCTGCACCGCCAGTTGCGAACGCACCGACGGATCTTTCAGCGTCGCGCCGATGGCCTTGTGCAGACGCTGCACCACATCTTCCGGCGTGTTCTTCGGCACCATGAAGCCGCTCCAGATCTTGTACGAGAAGTCCTTGAGTTCCTTGCCTTCGCTCACGGTCGGTACGTCCTTGAGCAGTTCGGAGCGCTGTGCGCCGAGCTGGCCGAGCAGTTTGAGGCGGCCCTGGTCGGCCATCGCGCCCATCGCCGCGCTGTAGACCAGCACCGCGAAATCCACCTGGCCGCCGCCGATGTCGGTCAGGAGCGGGGCGTTGCCCTTGTAGGGCGCATGAATCATCTGCGTACTGGTGCGGTGCTGCACGTCTTCCATGATCAGGTGGTAGAGCGATCCAACACCGACGCTGCCGTAGGTGAGCGGCTTGTCCTTGGACTTGCGCGCGAGCGCGATCAGCTCGTCGACGCTGTTGGCCGGCAGGTCCTTGCGCGCGACGAAAACCATGACCGCATCGGTCATCGGATGGACCAGCCGGAAGTCCTCGGCCTTGAGCTTGACCGCCGCGTTGGCCAGCGGCGCGAGGATCACTTCGTTCGGCGAGCCCTGGAAGAGGTAGTAGCCGTCGGCTGGCGCCGAAAGCACTTTCTGCGCTGCGATCGCCCCGGAGGCGCCGCCGAGGTTCTCGACGATCACCGGCTGGCCCAGCTCCTTGCCGAGCGGCGTGGTGAAGATGCGCGCGGCGGCGTCCGACGGACCGCCCGCGGGGTAGGGCACCATGAGATTGACTGTCTTGGTGGGATAGCCCTGGGCGAACACGGCGCCTGTCGCTGCCAGGAGCAGACCGGCGATGGAACGCTGGAAGAACTGTTTCATGAGACTCCTGGGTGCGCTGGGGACAGCGTCTACGTGTGTTGGATGACGGTGGCGTGACCGGAAATCGGGCCGCGCTCGCATCGTAGGAGTGAGTCATGAGAACATCCAATGCATTGTTGTGCGAAATAGCATGAGTTCAATGCATACATCCAGGCGAGGTTTCCCATGACGCTTGTTCAGCTCAGGCACCTGATTTCGCTGGCGGAAAGCGGGTCGTTCAGCAAGTCCGCGCAGGCGCTCTACATCACACAACCGGCCCTAAGCCGGAGCATCCGTGCCCTGGAGGACGAGCTCGGGATGCCGCTGTTCGACCGGGTCGGGCGGCGAATCGAGCTCACCGCCTTCGGTCGCGAGGTGGTGGAGCGCGCCAAGCAACTGGTGTTCGAGGCCGGGGAATTGCGAGACAGCGGTCGGCGGATGCGGGAAGGGCGAGGCGGGGTGTTGCGCATCGGCATGGGGTCAGGCCCCGGCGCGATGCTGATGACGCCGCTGCTCATGCGCATGGCGACACGGCATCCGAAGGTTCGGGTGGTCATCGCGCGCGGAGGTACGGACATGCTCGCGCAGGAATTGCGCGATCGGCTGCTGGATGCGCTGGTGGTCGACGCCCGGTCGCTCAAGCCGGGGGACGATCTGCTCGTCAGCGAACTTCGCGAGATGCGCGGTGTCTTCATGTGCCGGCGCGGCCATCCGCTGGCGCGCCTGCGCAAGGGCGTGACCTTCGAGATGGTGCGACGCTACCCGATCGCTTCGACGCCGCTCAGCGACGAGGTCGCGCGCGGCTTGATCGAAAGCTACGGCCCCGAAGCTCACCCCGAGCGATGCGTGACCGTGCAGTGCGAGGAGGTCGCGAGCCTCGTCGACGTCGCGCGGCATAGCGATGCGGTGCTACTGGCCATTCGGGCCGCTGCGCCGGATCTGGTCGAACTGAAGATGACGCCGCCGATCGATCGGGTCGCCCGTTTCGGGCTGGTGACGCTGCGCCGCCGCACCGAGGCGCCGGGCTTGTCGATCGTGAGGGAATTGATGCAGGAGCTGATGCACGACTGATGCCGGTGGAGCGTGCGAGATCACCTTGTGGGTGATCTCGCCGTTCTCTTCTCGGTGTGTGACAGCTTGATTTGGAGTGATCTTCGCCTGATTGACGAAGAAATCGGACTTTATCGGTCCCGCTTGACGCGGCCCATCAGACTGCTCTCACGTCAAAGAAAAAGGTCCTGTTGCCATCGACAACAGGACCTTTTCATTTTTGGTGCCGGAGAGATGATTCGAACACCCGACCTTCTCATTACGAATGAGCTGCTCTACCGACTGAGCTACACCGGCTAAGCCCGCGATTATAGCGGGTCGTGATAGCCCGTCAGCCGCTCGACCTCATTTTTTGACCCCAAAACCACAGCGACGCGTTCGTGCAGCTTGGTTGGCGCGATGTCGAGGATGCGCTGGCGGCCGTTGGTGGCGGCGCCGCCGGCCTGTTCGACGAGCCAGCTCATGGGGTTGGCTTCATACATCAGACGCAGCTTGCCGGCCTTTTCGGGCTCGCGCTTGTCCCATGGATACATGAATACGCCGCCGCGCATCAGGATGCGATGCACGTCGGCCACCATGCTGGCGATCCAGCGCATGTTGAAGTCCTTGCCGCGCGGACCTTCCTTGCCGGCCAGGCATTCGTCGATGTAGCGCTTCACCGGGGCATCCCAGTGCCGCATGTTGCTCATGTTGATCGCGAATTCCTTGGTGTCGGCCGGAATCTTGATGTCTTCCTGCGTCAGCATGAAGGAGCCTTGTTCGCGGTCGAGCGTGAACATCGCGACACCGTTGCCGACGGTGAGCACCAGCGTGGTCTGCGGGCCGTAGATGCAATAGCCCGCGGCCACCTGCTTGCTGCCGGCTTGCAGGAAGTCGGATTCCTGCACCCCCTGGCCGTGGCCGTTCTCGGGCTTGCGCAACACGCTGAAGATGGTGCCGATGCTGACGTTGACGTCGATGTTCGACGAGCCATCGAGCGGATCGAACAGCAGCAGGTATTCGCCCTGCGGGTAGCGGTTGGGCACCAGATGGATGCTGTCCATTTCCTCGCTGGCCATCGCGGCGAGGTGACCGCCCCATTCGTTGGCCTCGATCAGCACTTCGTTGGCGATGATGTCCAGCTTCTTCTGGATTTCGCCTTGCACGTTCTCGCTCTCGGCGCTGCCGAGCACGCCGCCGAGCGCCCCCTTGTTGACTGCCTGGCTGATGCTCTTGCAGGCACGTGCGACCACTTCGAGCAGCAGCCGGAGCTGGCCGGGGATGAGTCCGTCGGCGCGTTGCTGTTCGACGAGATAGCGGGTGAGTGAAATTTTCTGGGCCATGAATTTCCTTTGGGGAGGTCAGATCGCCAGTGCGCGCGTGACCACTTCGAGGGTGTCTTTGGAGAGGTCGGGTCGCGCGGCCACGCGCGCAATTGCCTCGCGGGCGGCGCTGCGGTACGGCTCGGCGAGCTTGCTCCAGCGGTCGAGCGCGCGCGCGAGACGGGCGGCCACCTGCGGGTTGATCGCGTCGAGTTCGATCACGCGATCGCTCCAGAAGACATAGCCCGCCGCATCCGTGCGGTGCAGGGCGCCCGGATTGGCGTTGCAGTAGCTGAAGATCACGCTGCGGGCGCGGTTCGGGTTCTTGATCGAGAAATCCGGGTGCTTCATGAGCTGCTTGACCAGCGGCAGGATGTCGCCGCCGCGGTCCGGCGCGCCGGCTTGCAGCGAGAACCACTTGTCGATGACCAGCGCCTCGTTTCTGAAGATCTCGTGGAAACGCGCGAGCGCCTGCGCGGCGAGCGCGTGCCCCGACGACACCAGCGCGCTGAGCGCGTTGAAGCGATCGGTCATGTTGCCCGCGTCCTTGAAGCGCTGGAGCGTCTTGCCGGGCCAGACGGCATCGCCGGAGGTGCGCGCGGCAAGGCACAGATTCACGAGGGCCATACCGGCGAGCGCGCGGCGTCCCGAGGAGACCGGGTCGGGCGTATAGGCGCCCGTGTCGCGGTTCTGCTCGTAGGCTTGTTCCCAGTCGGCGAAGAGGGCGGCCGCGAGCTGGGCGCGCATGGCTTCGCGCACTGCATGCACGCGCTGCGGATCGACCACCTCGAGCTGCTCGGCGATGTAGGTTTCCGACGGCAGCGTCAGCACCAGTTCCTTGAACGCGGCATCGAGATGCGGATGGCGCAGCACGCTGCGCATTGCATCGACGAAGGCGTTGTTCAGCGGCGGCTCGTGGGCGTCCACCGGCGTCGCGATGGCGCGCTGCGCGGCACGGAGGGCCAGTCGCTGTCCAGCTTCCCAGCGGTTGAAGGGGTCGGTGTCGTTGGCGAGCAGCGTGAGCAGCTGGGCGTCGCTGTAGTCGTAGTCGAGGATCACCGGCGCGCTGAAGCCACGCAGGATCGACGGCACCGGCTCGGCATCGACATTGATGAACGTGAGCTGTTCCCCCGCGCGCGTGAGCACCAGCGTGCGCGTGCCGTGTGTGGCCTCGGCATCGCCTTCGAGTTGCACCGGCAGTTCGCGGCCGTCCGTGCCGAGCAGGCCGATGTTGACGGGGATCACGAAGGGTTCCTTGACCGGCTGGCCCGGGGTGGGCGGGCAGCTTTGCACGAAGCTCAGCGTGTAGGTGCGGGCAGCCGAGTCGTAGACGCCATGGGCCGTGAGGCGCGGCGTGCCGGCCTGGCTGTACCAGCGCTTGAATTGCGGCAGCAGGCGGGCGAGGTCCGAATCGGGATTGGCGTCGGCAATTGCCTGCGCGAAATCGTCGCAGGTGACGGCCTGGCCGTCGTGCCGCTCGAAGTACAGCGTGATGCCGCGCTCGAAGCCCTTGCGGCCGACCAGCGTCTGCATCATGCGCACCACTTCCGCACCCTTCTCGTAGATGGTGACGGTGTAGAAGTTGCTGATCTCGATGTAGCTGTCAGGCCGCACCGGGTGAGCCATCGGGCCGGCGTCTTCCGGGAACTGCGCGGTGCGCAGCACGCGGACGTCCTCGATGCGCTTGACCGCGCGTGCGGATGCTTCTGCGCAGAGGTCCTGGCTGAATTCCTGGTCGCGGAAGACGGTGAGGCCTTCCTTCAGCGAAAGCTGGAACCAGTCGCGGCAGGTGACGCGATCGCCGCTCCAGTTGTGGAAGTACTCGTGGCCGACGACGCTTTCGATGTTGCTGTAGTCGGCATCGGTCGCGGTGGCCTGATTGGCGAGAACGTACTTCGTGTTGAAGATGTTCAGGCCCTTGTTCTCCATCGCGCCCATGTTGAAGTCGCTGGTGGCGACGATCATGAAGCGATCGAGGTCGAGCGAAAGGCCGAAGCGCGCCTCGTCCCACATCACCGAGTTGATCAGCGAATTCATCGCGTGCTCGGTCTTGTCGAGATCGCCGGCTCGCACGTAGACCTGCAGCAGGTGTTCCTTGCCGCTGCGCGCCTTGATGCGCTGCTCGCGCGCCACCAGCTTGCCTGCGACGAGCGCGAACAGGTAGCTCGGCTTGCGGAAGGGATCGACCCACTTCGCGAAGTGGCGGCCCTCGGGCAACTCGCCCTGCTCGACGAGGTTGCCGTTGGAGAGCAGCACCGGGTACGCGGCCTTCGATGCGCGGATCGTGACGGTGTAGCTCGCCATCACGTCCGGACGGTCGAGGAAGTAAGTGATGCGGCGGAAGCCTTCGGCTTCGCACTGCGTGAAGAAAGTGTCCTCGCTCACGAACAGGCCCATGAGTTTGGTGTTCTTGTTCGGGCAGCAGGTGGTGAAGATTTCCAGCTCGAAGGTGTCGGGCAGGTTGTCGATCACGAGCTGGTCGGCCTCCATGCGGAAGGACGCGCCCTGGCCGTCGACCAGTACGCGCGCGAGATTCAGCTCATCGCCATCGAGGCGAAGGGGTTCGGGCGCGACTTGAGGATTGCGGCGCAGGCGCATGCGGTTGAGCACGCGCGTCTTGGCGGGGTCCAGGTCGAAGGTGAGGTCGACCGTGTCGATCCAGTAGGCAGGCGCGCTGTAGTCCTCGCGACGGATCGCGACGGGCTGGTCTTGGGCATCACGCAACAGCATCGAATGTCTCCAGGAAGTTTGAGTTGGCGAGTTCGTTGTAGTCGCGCACGGCCGCGATGACATGCGGCCCTGCGAGTTCTGCGGCACTGTGGGTGGTGCACACGGCGACGGCCTTCATGCCGCCGCGGCGGGCGGCCTCGATGCCGAAGGGGGCGTCTTCGAAGACGACGCAGCGTGACGGCGCAACGCCGATGCGCCTGGCGGCTTCGAGGAAGATCGCCGGCTCGGGTTTGCCCGGCAGGCCCTCGTCGCCGCCGACGATCGCGTGCGGGTGCGGATCAAGCCGCAGGTTCGAGAGGGTGAAGGCGATGTTGTGCCTGTCGCCCGCGGTGCCGACTGCGATCTTCAGTCCTCGTGCCGCCGCGGACTTCGCGAAGGCGCTGAAGCCGGTCACCTCGCGGAACTGGGCGCCGAAGAGTTCGCGGTAGATCGATTCCTTCTCGTGCGTGATCTCGGCGCTTTCGGCCTCGGTCACTTCGCGGCCCATCAGCTCGCACGCGCATTCGAATGCGGTGCGGCCGGTGGTGCGGCGCATGAAGTGCGGCACGTCGATCTCGAGGCCCTTGCGCACCCCGTACTCCACCCACGCCTTGGCATGCCATGGCATGGAGTCGATCATGGTGCCGTCCATGTCGAAGATGAGCGCTTCTACCTTGTGCATCGGGCCTTTCATCAGACGCCTTGCTTCAGCGAGGCTTCGATGAACGGATCGAGGTCGCCGTCGAGCACTTTCTGGGTCGCCGAGATCTCGACGTTGGTACGCAAGTCCTTGATGCGACTGTTGTCGAGCACGTAGCTGCGGATCTGGTGGCCCCAGCCCACGTCGGTCTTGCTGTCTTCGAGCTTCTGCTGCTCTTCCATGCGCTTGCGCATCTCGTGGTCGTACAGGCGCGAGCGCAGGCGCTTCCAGGCGACGTCACGGTTGCTGTGCTGGCTGCGGCCGTCCTGGCACTGCACCACGATGCCGGTCGGGATGTGCGTCAGGCGCACCGCCGAGTCGGTCTTGTTGATGTGCTGGCCGCCCGCGCCGCTGGCGCGATAGGTGTCGGTGCGCACATCGGCCGGATTGATCTCGATCTCGATCGAGTCGTCGATTTCCGGGTAGACGAAGATGCTCGCGAAGCTGGTGTGACGTCCGCCCGACGAGTCGAAAGGCGACTTGCGGACCAGCCGGTGCACGCCGGTTTCCGTGCGCAGCAGGCCGAAGGCGTAGTCGCCTTCCACCTTGATCGTGGCGCTCTTGATGCCGGCGGTATCGCCCGGGGTTTCGTCTTCGATCTGCGTCTTGAAGCCCTTGCGCTCGGCGTACTTCAAATACTGGCGCAGCAGCATGCTGGCCCAGTCGCAGGCTTCGGTGCCGCCGGCACCGGCCTGGATGTCGACGAAGGCGTTGAGCGGGTCGGCCGGGTTGCTGAACATCCGGCGGAATTCGAGCTGCTTGATGTCGCCTTCGAGCTTGGCGGCGTCGTCGGCGATGGCTTGCAGGCCGTCGACGTCGCCTTCTTCCTTCGACATCTCGTAGAGCTCGGTGTTGTCCGAAAGGCCGCTGGTCAGCCGGTCGATCGTGACGACCACGTCATCGAGCGACTTCTTTTCCTTGCCCAGTTCCTGGGCCTTCTTCGGATCGTTCCAGACGTTCGGATCTTCGAGCGATGCGTTGACCGTCCTCAGACGTTCGGCCTTGGCATCGTAGTCAAAGATACCTCCGTAAATCGACCGTGCGGGCGCTCAGGTCCGCAAGGGTTGCGCCGATTTGGTTGATTTGCTCTGCATCCATGGGGTGTCCTGACGGTATTCGGGGAAAACCGCGCATTTTCTCATGTCGTGGAAGGCCGGGTCCCCAGCATGGCGGCACCCCGGCGAGGGGCATCAAGCAGCGAAGAAACCCTCGATCAGCTCGGCCACGCGGGCGGGCTGGTCGTGATGCAACATGTGGCCGGCGTCCTCGACGCGGCCGATGCGCACGTCAGGGATTTTTTTCAGGCGCTCGTGGTATTCGTCCAGCGAATACCGGCCCTTCCACCACTGGGAAAGGCTGTCATCGGAGGCCTCGACCGCCAGCACCGGCGCCGTGATGCTGGCATAGAGCGCCAGCATTTCGTCGACCCGGAAGATGTGGGCATTGATGATCTTGTGCGCCGGATCGCCGAGGATTTCCCAGCGGTCGCCGCTATCGCCGTGCGGCTTGGCGACCGACCAGTGCGCGGCGAGCCAGTCCGCCTTGTCCTGCGAAAGGCGCGGATTGGTCTTCATGAGCCGGCGGGCGACGCCATCGACCGCCGGGTAGCTCGCGAGATTCATTTCGCCGCGATGCAGGCGCTTGATCTCGTCGATCCACTTGCCGTAGCGCTCGGGCGCCTGCTCGGGCTTGAGGGCCGGCATGCCGAAGCCTTCGAGGTTGACCAGCCGCCGTATGCGCTGCGGCCGCACGCCCGAATACTGCATCGAGACATTGCCACCCATGCTGTGGCCGACGAGGTCGATCGGACGGTCGCCCGCGTAGTGGTCGAGCAGCCAGTCGAGATCGGCGAGGTAATCGGGCATCCAGTAGTTGTCGACCTTGCCGCCGTCGGTAAGCCCGAACCCGCGAAAGTCGGGCGCGATGACCCAGCGCTCGTCCTTCATGGCGTCCACCACGAATTGCCACGACGCGGCGACGTCCATCCAGCCGTGCAGCAGCACCAGCGGCGGTCGATCGGTGGAAGGCTCGCCCCACTGGCGCACGTGGTAGCTCAGGTTGCGAACCGGGACGAATTCGCTGCGGGAAACGCGGAGGGCTTGGTACATCGGGCTCGAATGATACGGATCGGCGGAGTGCGGCGTCTTTTCGGACTTTTCTCATGGATGTGCGTTCCGGGCGCCAATTCAATCGATGTCGGCAATGGGTGAGTCACCGGATCGTCTTGCCGAGTTCATAGCTTTCTTTAACGTAGTGAAAGACCCGAAATGAATCGAAAACTTCTTTCTGCTTTGTTCCTGGCTGCGACGGCGATGACCGCCCCCGTCGCCTTTGCAGCGGACGGCATGATCACCATCAACGGCAGCGTGACCGGGCAGACCTGCACCATCAACGGCAATGGCACCGGTGCCAGCAGCTTTCTGGTGACGCTGCCGACCGTGTCGACCTCGGCTCTGAAAAGTGCGGGTCAGCGCGCAGGCGCCACTCCAATCCGGATCGAACTGACAGAGTGCACGCCTGGCGCGAGCAATGTCCACGTGCTCTTTGAACCTGGATTCTCGACTGACATGGGAACCGGCAATTTGAAGCTGGACGCTGGCGGCGCTACCAATGTCCAGATCGGCCTGGCGAACCAGGACCCCGCATTCACCATCATCCACCTTGGTGTCGCCGACGCTGAACAGAATTCCAAGTCGGTTTCCATTGTCGACGGGTCTGCGGAGCTGAAATACATCGCGGAATACGTGGCGACTGGACCCGCCGGTCCCGGTCCAGCCAGATCGCGTGTGTTGTACACGCTCGTCTACCAGTAATGCCTGGCAGGCGGAGCGCGCAGGCGGGCGCTCAGCCTTTCATCTCAAATCTTTTCCATCGCCGCTCGACGGACAGGCGATCTCTACAAGCACGAGGGCATCCTTCAAGTCATCCTTGCTGCGGGCATGGTGCGCGAAGACGAAGCGCGGCAAGCGTTAGCATTTCGCCCATGCAAAAAATCCAGCTCGGTCAGAGCGACCTCCATGTCACGCCGATCTGTCTCGGCACCATGACCTTCGGTGAACAGGTCAACGAACCCACCGCCCATGCCATCCTGGACCGCGCGCTCGAGCGCGGCGTCGATTTCATCGACACGGCCGAGATGTATGCCGTGCCCGCCCGCAAGGAAACCTTCGGTGCGACCGAGACCATCATCGGCAACTGGTTCGCCAGGAACCCCGGCCTGCGCCAGAAGATCGTGCTGGCGACGAAGGTGGCCGGACCCTCGCGCGGGATGCCGTGGGTGCGCGAAGGCTCCGGCATGACGGCGGCGGACATTGCTGCCTCGTGCGAGGCCAGCCTCAAGCGGCTCAAGACCGATGTCATCGACCTCTATCAGATCCACTGGCCCGAACGCCATGTGCCGGCCTTCGGCTCGATCTACTACGACCCGACGAAGGAAAGATCCGCGACGTCGATTCACGAGCAACTCGAGGCGCTCGGCAAGCTGGTCAAGGCCGGAAAGGTGCGGGCGATCGGCCTGTCGAACGAGACCCCGTATGGCGTCCATGAATTCGTCCGCCTCGCAGAACAACACGGGCTGCCGCGCGTCGCGACGGTGCAGAACGTCTATTGCCTCATCAGCCGCGCGCTCGAAAACGGCCTCGACGAGACGATGCACCGCCTCGGCGTTTCGCTCCTGGCCTATTCGCCGCTGGCCTTCGGCTTGCTGACCGGCAAGTACGACCAAAGCGGCACCGAAGGGCCGGATGCGCCCAAGGGTGCGCGCATTTCGTCTTACGAGTCGGTGCGCAAGCAACGCTGGGGCCGCGCCGACGCGCTGGTGGCCGCCCGCCGCTACAACGCGCTCGCCCGAGAGCACGGCATGACGCCCGCCAAGCTGGCGCTGGCGTTCTGCTACACCAAGTGGCAGGTCGCGAGCACGATCATCGGTGTGACATCGGTGGCTCAGCTCGACGAAGACCTCGACGCCTGGGGCACCACGCTGTCGCCGGAGCTTCTCGCGGAAATCGACAAGATCCGCTGGGAAATGCGCGACCCCGCCGCGTGAGTCGTGAGCAAGAAGACGCACGTCTCCGAAACACCCGCTACGCAGTTGTTGCGGGCGAACGGCATCGCCTTCACCGAGCATCCCTACGAATATGTCGAGCACGGCGGTGCGCAACACAGCGCCGAAGTGCTCGGCCTCGACCCTTTCAGAGTGGTCAAGACACTCGTGATGCAGGATCAGGACGCCAAGCCGCTCATCGTGCTGATGCACGGCAATCGCACCGTGTCGACCAAGAACCTTGCGCGGCAGATTGGCGCGAAGTCGGTCGAGCCGTGCAAGCCGGAAGTCGCGAACCGCCATAGCGGCTACCTGGTCGGCGGGACTTCGCCCTTCGGCACGCGACGCGCAATGCCGGTCTATATCGAGTCGACCATCCTCGATCTGCCACGCATCGCCATCAACGGCGGGCGACGCGGCTATCTGGTCGGCATCGACCCGCAGGTGTGCGTCAAGCTGTTGGCCGCGAAAACGGTGCAGTGCGCACTGGCAGAATAGCCGGCTGCCTCGATGGGAGGCGAGTCGCCGGGTATGCCGGCCCGGAGACAACGTGAGTTCCTACCTTCCTACGATCGTCACGATCGTCCTTTCGTATCTGCTTGGTTCGCTGTCCTTTGCGGTGATCGTCAGCAAGGCGCTCGGCATGGCCGATCCGCGGAGCTACGGCAGCAAGAACCCCGGTGCTACGAATGTGCTGCGCTCGGGCAACAAAGGTGCCGCGCTGGCGACCTTGCTGCTGGATGCTCTCAAGGGATGGGTTCCTGTCTTCCTGGTCCACCACTACGGCACAGCGTGGGATATGGGGCAGGGCACAGCGGCCGTCGCCGGTTTTGCCGCCTTTCTCGGGCATCTGTACCCGGTGTTCTTCGGCTTTCAGGGCGGCAAGGGCGTTGCCACCGCGGCCGGCGCGCTGCTCGGGATCGACTGGCTGCTGGGGCTGGCGACCGGCTGCACCTGGCTGATCATTGCCGTCTTCTTCCGCTATTCGTCGCTGGCGTCGATCGTCGCGGCCTTCTTCGCGCCGGCTTACTACCTGATCGGCGGCCGGATCGCGTGGCCGCTCGACCTCACAGTGCTGCTGTCGCTGGTCTCGATCAGCCTCCTGCTCATCTGGCGGCACCGCGAAAACATCCGCCGGCTGGCCGCCGGCACCGAGTCGAAGCTCGGCTCCAAGAAGAAATAGGAGCAAACCATGGGAACCATCCAACGCTTTCACGTCGGGCCGCGCCTGAGTGAAACCGCCGTTCATAACGGGACCATCTATCTTGCCGGCCAGGTGCCCGACGACACCACGCAGGACATCCGCGGCCAGGCCGCCCAGGTGCTCGCGATGGTCGATCGCCTTCTGGCCGAGGCTGGAAGCGACAAGTCGCGCATCCTGATGACGCAGATCTTCCTCGCCGACATCAATGAAATCGGCGCAATGAACGAGGTTTGGGACGCCTGGATTCCGGCCGGCAACACGCCGCCGCGCGCAACGGTGCAGGCCGCGATGGCCAATCCGGGCTACAAGATTGAAATCGTGGTGACCGCTGCCGCGATCTAGTAGCGTTTTTCGAGGACCATCTGGTCCGCGTCTCGCCGCATCGAGAACCGGCTGATGAAGCTGTTGCCAAGCAGGATGTATGGCATCGGCTGCTGCGAGACGACCCCATCGACGTCATACACCTCGACGTCACCGACCCGAACCGAATTGAGGCGCACGCGATAAGCCAGCGCCAGGCCGTTCGCCGTGTTCATCTGCACCGGCTGGCCCTTGGTGTAGTCGAGGCCGATGCGCTGTGCGTCGGCTTCGGACATTGCCACGGCTGTAGCGCCGGTGTCCACCATGAAGCTGACGGCGCGGCCGTTGATGGCGCCCTGCGTCATGAAGTGCCCGCCGCTCGATACCGGCAACACGATGCGCGTGCCACCAGCCCCGCTGCCTCCGCCACCGATGCTGACCGGCGTATCCATGCGAATCGAAACCCGCTTGCCAGCCGACTCGACGGTCGCCTGGTCGCCCTGCAAGGCAACGAGCCTGACGCCCTGGAAGGTCTCGCCCACGGCCACAGTCTTCGGCGCGCTCCCGTCCACGATCAGGATCGCGCGGCTGCCGATGGTGCCGGTCAGCATGACCGACTGGGCATGCGCAAAGCCGCAGGCCGCGAAGAGCAGCGCAGGAATGAGCGACTTCACGGCGCGGCGCTCAATCGCGGAAGTTGTTGAAGGTCAGGGGCAGGTCGGCCACGTCCTTCTTGATCAGCGCCATTGCTGCCTGAAGGTCGTCACGCTTGGCGCCGGTGACGCGCACGGCATCGCCCTGGATCGCGGCTTGGACCTTGAGCTTGCTGTCCTTGATGAGCCTCTGGATCTTCTTGGCGGTCTCGGATTCGATGCCGTTCTTGACCTTGAAAACCTGCTTCACCTTGTCGCCGCCGATCTTCTGGACGTCGCCCTTGTCGAGAAAGCGCACGTCGACGCTGCGCTTGGTGAGCTTGTTGCGCAGGATGTCCTCGACCTGCACGAGCTGGAATTCGGCGTCGCCGATCAAGGTGATTTCCTTGTCCTTGAGCTCGACGGCGGCTGCGGTGCCCTTGAAGTCGAAGCGGGTGGCGATTTCCTTGGCGGTGTTCTCCACTGCGTTCTTGACCTCGGGCAGGTTGGGTTCACAAACAGTGTCGAAAGACGGCATGAAGGCTCCGGCAGCAACAGAATGAAAAGAGGGCCGCACGCAGTGCCGCGCGGCGCACGAATGCGACAATTCTCCCATGATCGTGGAGCACAACGTACCGCTGCAACAGCACAACAGCTTCGGCATCGTCGCGCGCGCGCAGCATCTGGTGCGTATCGCAGAAGAAGCCGACGTGGCTGCGCTGCTGGCGGACGAGAAATGGCGCGATGCGCCGAAGTTCGTGCTCGGCGGCGGCAGCAACATCGTGCTCACCGGCGATGTAAGGCCGCTGGTGCTCAAGGTCGAAATCAAGGGCCGGCGGCTGGCGGAAGAAACCTCGCGGGCCTGGATAGTCGAGGCGGGCGCCGGCGAGATCTGGCACGACACGGTGCGCTGGACCCTGGACCAGGGCTACCCCGGGCTGGAGAACTTCGCGCTCATTCCGGGCACGGTGGGCGGCTCGCCGGTGCAGAACATTGGTGCCTATGGCGTCGAACTGCAGGATCGCTTCGATTCACTCGACGCAATCGACCTCGAGACCGGCCGGACGTTCACGCTCGATGCGGCGCAGTGTGCATTCGGCTATCGGGACTCGGTGTTCAAGCACGTGGCCGCCGGAGAGAACGACTTCGGGCTCGCGGGGCGCTCGCTGATCACCCGGGTGCGCTTCAGGCTTCCCAAGCCCTGGAAGCCGGTGGTCGGCTACCTCGACCTCGAACGCAAGATGGCCGAGACCGGCAACTTCACACCCGACCCGATCGAAATCTTCGACTGGGTGTGCGCCATCCGGCGCGCGAAGCTTCCCGACTGGCGGGTGCTCGGCAACGCTGGCAGTTTCTTCAAGAACCCGACCGTCACGCCAGAGCAGTGCGCGGACATCATCGCGCGCGACCCCAAGATCGTTCACTACCCGATGCCCGACGGCAGCATCAAGCTGGCGGCGGGCTGGCTGATCGATGCCTGCGGCTGGAAGGGGAAGTCGGTGGGCAATGCCGGCGTGTATGAGCGGCAGGCGCTGGTGCTCGTCAATCGCGGCGGAACCACGAACCCCGTCACCGGTGGCGAGGTGATGACGCTGGCCAAGGCGATCCAGACCAGCGTCTACGAACGTTTCGGCATTCGCCTGGAGCCCGAGCCAGTCGTGGTCTAGCTCGCGCCCAGGCTTCTCGCGCTTACTTTTCGTCGTTCTTGAGTTGCGGCAGAGACGCGCCCTGCCTGGACGACAACAGACCCGTCTGCGTGTAGATCTTCAGCTTGTCGCGCGTATCGGTGATGTCGAGGTTGCGCATCGTGAGCTGGCCGATCCGGTCCGCCGGAGAGAACGTCGATTCGCCCTTTTCCATGGTCAGCCGCTCGGGCTGGTAGGTCAGGTTGGGTGACTCAGTGTTCAGGATCGAGTAGTCGTTGCCGCGGCGCAGCTCGATCGTCACTTCGCCGGTGACGGCGCGTGCAACCCAGCGCTGGGCGGTTTCGCGCAGCATGATCGCTTGCGGATCGAACCAGCGGCCCTGGTAGAGCAGGCGGCCGAGGCGGCGACCGTGATCGCGGTATTGCTCGATCGTGTCTTCGTTGTGGATGCCGGTGACGAGGCGCTCGTAGGCGATGAACAGCAGTGCAAGCCCCGGGGCTTCGTAGATGCCGCGGCTCTTCGCTTCGATGATGCGGTTCTCGATCTGGTCGCTCATACCGAGACCATGACGGCCGCCGACGCGGTTGGCTTCGAGGATCAGGTCCACGAGGTTCGTGTATTCGACACCATTGATCGCGACCGGGCGGCCTTCGACGAAGCGCACCGTGACTTCTTCGCGCTTGACCTCGACCTCATCCTTCCAGAAGGCGACGCCCATGATCGGCTGGACGATCTTCATGCCGCTGTTCAGATGCTCCAGGTCCTTGGCCTCGTGGGTCGCGCCCAGCATGTTCGAGTCGGTGGAATAGGCCTTCTCGGCCGACATCTTGTAGGCGAAGCCGGCCTTCTGCATGAAAGCCGACATTTCGGCGCGGCCGCCCAGTTCGTCGATGAAGGTCTGGTCGAGCCAGGGCTTGTAGATCTTCAGCGCCGGATTGGTGAGCAGGCCGTAGCGGTAGAAGCGCTCGATGTCGTTGCCCTTGTAGGTGCTGCCGTCGCCCCAGATGTTGACGTCGTCTTCCTTCATGGCCGACACCAGCATCGTCCCCGTCACCGCGCGGCCGAGCGGCGTGGTGTTGAAGTAGGTCAGGCCGGCCGTCGTGACGTGGAATGCACCGGCTTGCAGGGCGGCGATGCCTTCGGCGGCGAGTTGCGCGCGGCAATCGATGAGGCGGGCCTTTTCGGCGCCGTAAAGCATCGCCTTGCGCGGGATCTCGTCGTAGTCCGGCTCATCCGGCTGGCCGAGGTTGGCGGTGTAGGCGTAGGGGATGGCGCCCTTGTTGCGCATCCAGTGAAGCGCAGCGCTGGTGTCGAGGCCGCCGGAGAATGCGATGCCGACCTTCTGGCCGACGGGGACGTTCTGAAGAATGGTGGACATGTTCGGATCCCGTTTCAACCGAAGTGGCAGATGTAGCTGTAGGGCTCTCCGCTCACGCGGATCTCGAACGACGAGTTGCCGGGTACGCTGAACTTTTCGCCCACGCCCGAGGCCACCCAGGTGTCGGTGCCGGCGAGCTTGTATTCGCAGCGGCCGCTCGTGCCTTCCATGATTTCCGGCGATCCGGTGTTGAAGGTGAGCGTGGACGGCAGGATCACGCCGACCGATTTCTTGGTGCCGTCGGCGAGCGTGAGGCCATGGCTCACGCACTTGCCGTCGAAATACACATTCGCCTTGGTCGTGACCGAGACGTTCTGGAGGGATTCGGTTGTGCTCATGAATAGGAGGGCGTGATGCCGGCTGCGCGGGGCATCCGGCGGCGCGCCCCTTGCAGGGCGCGCACGTGCGTTGATTGGAAAGCCCGTGATTTTAGGCTTCCGGCCGGCCCTCCCGGCCAGCGGGGTTCAACGCCAGCCGCGCGAGTAGCCGAAGCCCAGCGAGATGCCGATCGGCGGGTACGCGTAGACAGGAGGTGGGTAGTAGGCCGGGGCAGGGTAGTAGACCGGTGCTGCGGGCTGTACGTACACGGGGGCCGGAGCGTAGGCCGGCGCCGGTGCCACGGCGCCGCCGCCCGAGACCACTACGCCCTGCTCAGGAACGACGTTGTCCCAACTCTGGGGAGCGGGCGCTTGCGGTTGCGCATATTGCTGCTGCCCATACTGCTGTTGCCCATACTGCTGTTGCTGCGGAGGAACAGGCGACGTGATGCCGTAGCTGTTGGCATCGACCCAGATGCTCGCGCCGGGTGGCGTGTTGGTTTGCGTCGTGTACTGGCGGCCGGCGTATTCGTAAGTCACCTGGTAGCTGACGGCGCCGTTCGGCTGGGTCATCGGCGACGACGAGATCACCCGCGCCTGCACCTGTTCCGCATTTGCCATCGTGGCAGCGCCCGCGAGGGTGGCGGCCAGTGCGGAAATGACGGAAATCCTGCGAATCATCTTCGTATTCATGTCAAAAAAGCTCCTGAAATGGGCTCTGCGGCCTCTGTAACGGGATTGGACGCGGTTCGGCTGACCGGGTTCAACCGTTTACACAACGTGGCTTTTCCATTCAACCGCATCGAAGCCGGTCGTCACGCCGCGCGCGGATTCCCACTGGACAACAGGTCGCTTGATCAGGCTGGGATTGGCCAGCAGCACCGCTCGCGCCGACGGCGCGTCGACGACTGCGGCGCGGGTGGCGTCATCGAGACGCCGCCACGTGGTCCCGCGACGATTGACCAGCGCTTCCCAGCCCGGTGATTTCAACCACTTGTCGAGTTCGGCCTCGGGCACGCCGTCTTTCTTGAAATCATGGAAGCGGTACGCCACGCCGTGCTCCCCGAGCCACGATCGGGCGCGTTTCACGGTGTCGCAATTGGGGATGCCATAGAGAGTTGTCATCCCCCGATGATGCCCGCGGTGTACCTCGGCGACAATTCAGGGCTCCATGAAAACCCTTGCCGACTGGCTCGCGCACGCCGAGCACCTGCATCCCAAGAACATCGAACTCGGGCTCGACCGGGTCCGCGCCGTGGCCGAAAAGGTCGGCCTTTCCTTCGAATGTCCCGTGATCACGGTGGCTGGCACCAACGGCAAGGGCTCGACCTGCGCGATGCTGGAATCGATCCTCACGCATGCGGGCTATCGGACTGCCGTCTTCACGTCGCCGCATCTGGTGCGCTTCGAGGAGCGTCTTCGCTTGCGCGGAGAAGCGGTTGACGGCGATGAGCTTTCGAAGCACTTCGAAACGGTCGAACGTTTGCGTGGCGAGGTTGCGCTGACCTATTTCGAGTTCACCACGCTGGCCATCCTGCTGTGCATTGCTGCGAACAAGCCGGATGTCGCCATCCTGGAAGTCGGCTTGGGCGGTCGCCTCGATGCGGTCAACATCGTCGATGCCGATTGCGCCGTGATCACCAGCATTGACCTCGACCACATGGAATTCCTCGGGCCCGACCGTGAGAGCATCGGGCGCGAAAAGGCCGGCATCCTGCGCGCGGGTCGCCCTGCGATCGTGAGCGACCCGGTACCTCCGCGGAGCGTGGTGGACCATGCCAATGCGATCGGTGCCGACCTCTGGCTCGTCGGGCGCGATTTCAACGTCGCGGGCGACAAGCAGCAGTGGGGCTGGAGCGGACGCGGTCGGCGCTACAGCGGGCTCGCATACCCGGCGTTGCGCGGTGCCAATCAGCTGGTCAATGCCGCGGGCGTGCTTGCGGCGCTCGAGTCGCTGCGGTCGCGTCTTCCCGTCACCGCACAGGCGGTGCGCAACGGTCTCGCGATGGTGGAACTGCCCGGGCGGTTCCAGATCGTGCCGGGCGAGCCGGCTCTCGTGCTGGATGTCGCACACAACGCGCATTCGGTGGCGGCGCTCGCGGAGAACCTCGATGCGATGGGCTTCTATCCGACGACGCACGGGGTGTTCGGCGTGATGGCCGACAAGGACCTGGAACCGATCCTCGCGCGCATCGGTCCGATGATCGACCGCTGGTACTTCACCGACCTGCCGACGCCGCGCGCCGCCAAGGCCGACGATCTGCTCGTCCGCTGGCAGGCGCAAAACAAGCGCACCGACGTCGCCGGCAGCGTGCATCGGTCCCCCACGGAAGCGCTGCAGGCCGCCATCGATCACGCGGACCCCACTGATAGAATCGTGGTCTTCGGATCGTTCTTCACCGTGGGTGGCGTGCTCGAACACGGAACCCCTCGTCTGCGGGCCAAGCACCTGTCGTCTGGCTCCTGAATCAGCCTGATTTCCGGCGCTCTTTCCACTTCACGCTGCACTCCATCAGGAAAACGAATTTCATGGCGTTCTTCAAGTTCCGCGAACGCGGTCCTCAGGGCAACGAAGGGCGAAACTCCGCCGCCACCGCACCGCCGGCGGAAAGCATCGAGGCCATGCGCCGCCGGGCGCGGCACCGGCTCCTCGGCGCGGCCGTGCTGGTGTTGATCGGCGTCATCGGTTTTCCCCTGTTGTTCGACACGCAGCCGCGGCCGGTCGCCGTCGATATCCCGATCGAGATCCCGGACCGGAACAAGGCCAAGCCCCTGGTCGTTCCGCCTACCCCCGCACCTGCTCCGGCCGCGAGCAGCAAGCCGAGCGTGTCGTCCGTGCCGGCCGCCGACGATGGCGTGATCACCGAGGCCGCGGACGGAACCGAGATCCCCTCTTCGAAGCTGGCGGCCGTGACGCCGCCGCGTGAGGTCAAGTCCGAGCCCGCGCCTCCGCCCAAGCCCGAAGCCAAGCCGGAGCCCAAGCCCGAAGCCAAGGTCAAACAGGATCCGAAGCCCGAGGCCAAGTCTGAGCCGAAGCCCGAACCCAAGCCCGCCACCCCCAAGCCGACGCCTTCCGACGACGGCAACCGGGCGCGTGCCCTGCTCGAAGGCAAGTCCCCCACGGCGACGGCCACAGCCGCAAAACCGGCTGTGGCGGCCGACGACAACGGCCGTTTCGTCGTGCAGGTCGGCGCTTTCGCCGATGCGGACAAGGCCAAGGAGGTGCGCCAGAAGCTCGAAAAGGCCGGCCTGAAGACCTATACGAATGTCGCGAAGACGTCGGACGGCGAGCGCACCCGCGTGCGCGTCGGGCCTTTCGCTTCGCGTGCCGAGGCGGACAAGGCGGCGGGCAAGGTCAAGGGCTTGTCTTTGCCGGCTGCCGTCCTCAGCTTGTAGCCTGCGGCAAAGCGACGTGGTGCTTCTCGACTGGATCGCGGTCGCGCTTGTCGTGGTGTCGATGTTGCTGGGGCTTTTGCGTGGACTGGTTTTCGAAGTCGTACTTCTCGCGGGATGGGTGGCTGCCTTCTTGTGCGCGCAGTGGCTGGCGGACGATGTGGGCCGCTGGTTGCCGTTCGGCGAACCGGCAGCGACCTGGCGCTATGCGGCCGGATTCGTCATGGTGTTCGTGGCCGTCGCCTTCGGCGTAGGGCTGGTTGCAACGCTGACGCGGAAGATGGTGACCGCGATCGGATTGCGACCGGTCGATCGGGTCCTCGGCGGGGTCTTCGGCGTGGCGCGTGGCGCGGTGGCGCTGCTCGCCCTCGCGGTTGTTGTTCATTTGCTGGCGTTGAGCGACAGTGCCTGGTGGCACGAATCGCGCAGCGCCATTGTTCTCGACTCGGCATTGCAGGGACTGAAGCCTGCCTTGCCTGAAAAATTGGCAAGCTACCTGCCCTGAGAGGATCGCTTCATGTGTGGAATCGTCGGCGTTGTCAGCAACGCTCCCGTCAATCAACTGCTTTATGACGCGCTGCTGCTCCTGCAGCACCGTGGCCAGGATGCGGCCGGCATCGTCACCTTGCAGCAGCGCAAGTTCTTCATGCACAAGGCCAAAGGCATGGTTCGCGATGTGTTTCGCACGCGCAACATGCGGGCGCTGCCGGGTGACGTCGGGCTGGGACAGGTTCGCTATCCCACCGCAGGGAACGCGTACAGCGAGGAAGAGGCGCAGCCCTTCTACGTGAACGCGCCCTTCGGCATCGTGCTGGTCCACAACGGCAATCTCACGAACGCCCACGCGCTGCGCGCCGAACTGTTCTCCACGGATCACCGGCATACCAATACCGAGAGCGATTCGGAAGTGCTGCTCAACGTGCTGGCGCACGAGATCGATCGCGCGACCCGCGGCGGGGCGCTGACGTCGGCGACGCTGTTCGAGGCCGTACGCAATGTGCACAAGCGGCTGCGCGGCTCTTATGCCGTGGTGGCGCTGATCGCCGGTCACGGCCTGCTGGCGTTTCGCGATCCCTACGGCATCCGGCCGCTCGCGCTCGGCCGTGGTGCCGACGGCACCGTCATGGTCGCGAGCGAATCGGTCGCGCTTGAAGGCTCGGGCCATGTGTTCGAACGCAATATCGCACCGGGCGAAGCGGTCTTCGTGGATCTGCAAGGCCAGGTGCACTCGGAGCAGTGCGCGGATTCGCCGACGCTCAATCCGTGCATCTTCGAGTTCGTCTATCTGGCACGACCGGATTCCGTGCTCGATGGCATCTCGGTCTACCAAGCGCGACTCAACCTCGGCGAAACGCTGGCCAAGCGCGTCGTGTCGACGGTACCGCCCAACGAGATCGACGTCATCATCCCCATCCCCGAATCGAGCCGACCAAGCGCGACGCAACTGGCGCATCTCCTGGGCATCCCGTATCGCGAGGGCTTCGTCAAGAACCGCTACGTGGGCCGCACTTTCATCATGCCGGGGCAGGGCGTGCGCAAGAAGTCGGTGCGCCAGAAGCTCAACGTCATTGGCAGCGAGTTCAAGGGCCGCAACGTCCTGCTGGTCGACGACTCGATCGTGCGCGGCACCACGAGCCGGGAGATCGTGCAGATGGCGCGTGACGCAGGTGCCCGCAAGGTGTATCTCGCCAGCGCTGCGCCGCCGGTGCGCTTCCCGAATGTCTACGGCATCGACATGCCGACCAAGGACGAACTGGTGGCACATGACCGCACCGTCGAGGAAATCCGCGAACTGATCGGCTGCGATGCGTTGATCTACCAAGACGTCGATGCAATGAAGCGCGCCATCGGTTCGATCAATCCCAAGCTCGACGGCTTCGACGCGTCGTGCTTCGACGGTGTCTACGTGACCGGCGACATCGACACCGAGGCAATCACACGCATGAACGGCAACCGGCCGCGCATCGAAGAGACGGAGGAAGACTCGTCGCGACTCGCACTGCCCAATCTGAGCTGAGGGCCGACGTGACGGACCACTCCCTTCCACCCGGTCTGCATCGCGACACGCTCGCGGTGCGCACCGCGCTCGAGCGCAGCCAGTACGGCGAGAACTCCGAGGCACTGTTCCTCACCAGCAGCTTTGTGCAGCCGGATGCGGAAACGTCGGCTCGACGTTTCGCCGGCACCGAAGAGGGCTTTACCTACACCCGCACTTCCAATCCCACCGTGGCCAGTTTCGAGCGACGGCTTGCGGCGCTCGAAGGCACCGAGGCAGCCATCGGGGCGTCCAGCGGCATGGGCGCGATCCTCATGATGTGCATGGGGCTGTTGAAAGCGGGCGACCATGTGGTGTGCTCGCGTTCGGTGTTCGGTTCGACGCTCAATCTGATCGGCCGTGAGTTCGGCAAGTTCGGGGTGGAAACCACCTTCGTGTCGCAGACTGACATCGCGGAATGGAAAGCTGCCGTCCGGCCGACCACCAAGCTGCTCTTTGCGGAAACCCCGACCAATCCGCTGACGGACGTGTGTGACATTCGCGCGCTTGCCGATCTGGCGCACGACGCAGGCGCGCTGCTCGCGGTGGACAACTGCTTCTGTTCACCAGCGCTGCAGCGCCCCATCGAACTGGGGGCGGACCTCGTCATCCATTCGGGCACCAAGTACCTGGAAGGGCAGGGCCGTGTGCTGGCCGGCGCGATCTGCGGATCGTCGAAGCTGATCAACGAAGTGTTCGGCCCGGTAGTGCGCACGGCGGGCATGGCGCTGTCGCCGTTCAATGCCTGGATCGTGCTCAAGGGACTCGAAACCTTGAGCATCCGCATGCAGGCCCACTGCGCCGGTGCGCTCGGGCTGGCGCAATGGCTGGAAACGCAGCCAGGGGTCTCGCGCGTCTACTATCCCGGGCTGAAGTCGCATCCGCAGCATGAGCTAGCGATGCGCCAGCAGTCCGGCATGGGTGGCGCGGTCGTGTCCTTCGACGTACTTGGCGACACGCCCGAAGTGGCACGCGCCAATGCGTTTCAGGTGATCGACAGCACCCGCGTGCTGAGCATCACGGCCAACCTCGGCGATACCAAGACCACCATCACGCATCCGGCCACCACCTCGCATGGACGCCTCACCGAGGCGCAGCGGCAGGCGGCCGGTATCAGCCAGGGCCTGATCCGCGTCGCGGTCGGCCTGGATCACATCGACGACATCAAGGCCGATTTGCTTCGCGGCCTGAGTACCCTCGCATGACGCAAAAGACCCGTACCCGTTTCGCTCCTTCGCCGACCGGCTTCATCCACCTCGGCAATATCCGCTCGGCGCTTTATCCGTGGGCGTTTGCTCGCTCCACCGGTGGTGATTTCATCCTGCGAATCGAAGACACCGACCTCGAGCGTTCGACGCAGGCGGCGGTCGACGTCATTCTCGAAGGCATGCAATGGCTGGGTCTCGACCATGACGAAGGGCCGTACTACCAGATGCAGCGCATGGATCGCTACAAGGCGGTCCTCGCGGAGATGCAGACGGCAGGCTTGGTGTACCCGTGCTACATGAGCGTCGCCGAACTCGACGCGCTGCGCGAGAAGCAGATGGCCGCGAAGGAAAAGCCGCGCTATGACGGCACGTGGCGCCCCGAACCCGGAAAGGTGCTCCCAGCGATTCCCGAAGGCGTGCAGCCTGTGCTGCGCTTTCGCAATCCGCAGGGCGGCGTGGTGGCGTGGGACGACAAGGTCAAGGGGCGCATCGAGATCAGCAACGACGAGCTCGATGATCTCGTCATCGCGCGGCCGGATGGAACGCCGACCTACAACTTCTGCGTCGTGGTCGATGACATCGACATGGCGATCACGCATGTCATCCGTGGCGACGACCACGTCAACAACACGCCGCGCCAGATCAACATCTTCCGCGCGCTCGGCAAGGAACCGCCGGTGTACGCGCACTTGCCGACCGTGCTCAACGAGCAGGGCGAGAAGATGAGCAAGCGTAACGGTGCCAAGCCTGTCACGCAGTTCCGCGACGAAGGCTTCCTGCCAGACGCGATGGTGAACTATCTCGCGCGCCTCGGTTGGAGCCACGGTGACGACGAGATCTTCTCGCGCGCGCAGTTCATCGAGTGGTTCAATCTCGACCACCTCGGCCGTAGTGCCGCCCAGTTCGACGAGGCCAAGCTGCGCTGGGTGAATGCGCAGCATCTGAAGGCGATGGCCGACGATGCGTTGACGCCGCTCGTAGCGGAACAGTTGGCAAAGCGCGGCATCAGCGCCGACGAACGGCTGCCGGCGATTTGCGGCCTATTCAAGGATCGTTGCGAAACGACCGTCGCATTGGCCGACTGGGCTGCAGCCTTCTATTCCGATGTGACCGCAAGCGAAGCAGATCGCGCGCAGCACATTACCGATGCGGTGCGTCCTGCCATCGCCACGCTGACGGATAAACTCGCCGATGTCGCTTGGGACAAGATCTCGATCGCAGCTGCGATCAAGGAAGTGCTCGGTGCGCATGGTCTCAAGATGCCTGCTCTGGCGATGCCGGTGCGAGTGCTCGTGATGGGTACGCCGCAGACACCGTCGCTCGATGCAGTGCTCGCACTCTTTTCTCGCGAAAAAATTTTGGAGCGTTTGAAGAAAGCCTAAAAATCTGTATATAATTTGAGGCTCGACACCCAGTAAGGGAAACCTTAAAAAGGGGGTATAGCTCAGCTGGGAGAGCGCTTGCATGGCATGCAAGAGGTCAGCGGTTCGATCCCGCTTACCTCCACCAACAGGGCGTCGAGTGGTTAGTTAGTCCAGGTTTTGACCCTATCGTCTAGAGGCCTAGGACATCACCCTTTCACGGTGAGTACCGGGGTTCGAATCCCCGTAGGGTCGCCAAGTTTTGTGGCACTTGGCTTGAGCATCGCAAGATGTGAGAGCGAAAGTCACACCGACGCGGAGTGGTAGTTCAGTCGGTTAGAATACCGGCCTGTCACGCCGGGGGTCGCGGGTTCGAGTCCCGTCCACTCCGCCAAAAAACGGAAAGCCGTTGCAAGTCATAGACCTGCAACGGCTTTTTCCTTTTCTCTCGCCCCCAATTTATTCCTCGAAGCTCCTCAATTTGCAGGATGCGCGATGCGCAGTCTCGCCGGCAGACTCGCTCCCTCAGCAATAAGGAGGTTGCCGATGGGTTTCGTTCACGTCGTCTGGGGAGGCGCAAGTGTTATCGCGATCGCGGTGGGATGGCTCTTGATCGCGTGGCGTGGAGGAAAGCATCTGAACGAACGCCTCACCGAGCAACTCTCTCGCTCGGCCGCTCTCGAAAGAGAGTGCACCACCCTTCGTTGACCGGAGCAATGCCGGGACCGGTCCTGTCTCAACTTTCTTCTTTCCCTGTCGATAAGCGGTAGCGGTGCGCGAACGCTTTCGGTTTCACGTGCCGTGCACTGTGGAGCCAGGAAGAAGTGAAACGCAGCAAATCGCGAACTGAATCGGTCTTTGGATCAACCGCCGCATTGATTTTGGCCCTGTCGCTATCCGCGTGTGGCGGCGGCGGCGGCGGGGGAGGAGGTGGCGGCGGCTACGTCCCGGTGACTTCGACGAACACCACTACGACCGGCGTCAAATCGGACGGTGGCAATTCGGTCAAGGCGTCCTGCGTGGGGTGCGCGGCCGTCAACGACAGCACTTACGCGGGGTCGGGCACCGGTGTCTGGCAGGCGGCCAATGGATCGTCCGTTCCCGTCGACATGCCTCTCTCCATCTCGGGCCTCAACGGCCAGACCGTGACGCTGGTCTTCACCAACGAGAGCACGACGGCTGAAGCGCTTCCGGGACTGGTGGTGCGATCCAGTTCCGAGATCGCCACGACCGCCAACAAGGCGATGGTGCAGCAAGCTGTCGACGAGGACGACGCGGCCAAGGACGCGATCCGCGAATTCAACCGTTCCGGATTTGCCAAGCTCCTCGATCCGCTCTCGAAGGCATCGCCCAGCCTCTTGAAGTCGATGGCTCCGTCGGCGGCCTACGCGGTCGCAGACCAGCGCAACATCTTTCTCTACGACCGCACGCAGCGCACCGTGCAGCTTGCAGCGCAGCGCGCGACCACTGACGGCACCACCGTCAACCTGTGGGTCCAGACCGACGAGCTCGACCCCGCACGCGTCTCCAGTGCACTTGCCACCCGGATGCTCGACAAGTTCGCCACGCAAGGCGGCATCTACGACATGCTGGTCCGCGTCGGCGGCCCGCTCTGGGGCGACCACGGCATGAGTCAGCTGATCGCGGGCAGCGGCCAGCCGGTCGATATCTTCATCGTGAACTTCAAGCCCGACCACCAGCCCTATGGCCTCGTGGGCTATTTCTGGGGTCTCAACAACTTCAAGGCGGGCAGTGGCGATCTCACCTACAGCAATGAATCACTGAGCCTGTATCTCGATTCCGAATCGCTCTACCTCGATGGCGAAAACGGGGTGAAGCAAATCGCGACCGTCATGGCGCATGAAGGCATGCACATGCAGAACTTCTACCGCCGCGGCGTGAAGATGGGTTCGGACTACACCTTCGACACCTGGCTCGAGGAAATGTCGGCGCTGATGATGGAGGACTGGGCCAGCTTCAACATCGACCCAAGCCACAACGCGATCCGCGATTCGCGCTATCCGTACTACCTCAGCTACAACGGCGCGGGCAGCTACAACTGCGGCCTGACGGAGTGGACGCCGATGGGCGCGACCTGCGAGAGCTATGCGGTGACAGGCTCGTTCGGCGGCTTTCTCAACCGTCAGCTCGGCCTCGATTTCTACAAGGCGCTGCTGACGAGCACCGGGGTGAAGGACTCGACCGGGATTCTCGACAAGGCCATCAAGTCGCGGCGCCCCGAGTCCGGTATCGGCCAGGAACTGCGTCGCTTCGCCGCAGCGTCCGCCGGACTGATTCCGCTGGGTGCAGGCATCGCCGAATACAGCATGCCGGCGCGCAACGAGGATGTCTTCAGCCTTCCGGCCATCGACCCCGCGAGCCTTGGCACCGGCAACCGCAAGCTGCCCCAGTCCGCACCTTCGCTGCTGCAGGCGCTGGCGAGCTTCCCGGCGATCCGGTCGAACGTCGCGGGTACCTACAGCGAGACGGTACGCGTCCCGCCGGGCACCACGCTTTCGGTGGTCATCAACTGACCGATCCGATCACGGGGTCACGATGTTGAAGTAGGGGTCGAAGGTCTCGACGTTGCTGAAGACCGAAGCCAGTGCGAGCGGATTGCCGCTGACCTTCACCTGTCCCGACGCCATCATCTCGGGCAGCTTCTTGCCCTGCAGCAGCATCGCGAGGAAGGCCGGGCGAGTGAGCGTGAGCGTTGCGTCGGGGTTCTTCAGCACGCGGCCCTTCGTGTTGTTGAGCACCGAGTTCGACAGCTCCAGCGCCCAGGTCTCGTTGAGGTCGGTGAACACCATGTTGATGTTGACCTTCTTGCCGTCGGCCTTCTCGTGGTTCAGGCGCAGTGCAATGAAGTCGAACAGCAGCTCGTTGTTCATGCCGCGCACCACGTCCGGCCCTTGCGTGGAGGTAGATGGCTTGAGCACGCCCTGGCGCAGTTCACGTGCACCGACGAGGTAGGCGTTGCGCCAGGTCCCGGCTTCCGACTGGTAGCCGAGTTGCTCGAAGGTATCGGCCTGGAGTGCACGCGCTGCCGCGTTGGCGGGGTTCGCGAAGATGACGTGGTTCATCAGCTCCGCCACCCAGCGGTAGTCACCCGCGTCGAAGGCCTTGCGTGCGGTGGCAAGTACCGCGTCCTCGCCGCCCATGGCTGCGACATAGCGCGTCGCAGTCTCCGTCGGCGGCAGCTTGTGGAGATTGGCCGGGTTGCCGTCGTAGTAGCCGAGATAGAAGTTGTAGACGGCGCGCAGGTTGTGGCTGAGCGTGCCGTAGTAGCCGCGCGAGCTCGCATCCGCCGCGAGGCCCTTGGGGAAGAACTCGGCGTCGCCGATCTCGTCCATCACGTGGCCCTTGTTCGCGAGATTCATCGCCTGGTCGTGGATGAACCGATAGGTGTCGCGCTGGTTCGCCATGTACTGGCGGATGTTGTCGCCGCCCCAGGTCGGCCAGTGGTGGCTTGCGAAGGCAACCTCCACGTCCGGGTACATGTCGATGGTCTCGTTGGCGTACTTGCTCCATGCCAGCGCGTCGCGCATCTTCGCGCCACGGATGGTGTAGACGTTGTGCATGTGCTTCGTCAGTACCTCCGAGAGGCACAGCGCCTTCCTGTCCGGAAAGTAGAACATCATCTCCGACGGGGCTTCCGATCCCTGCGCCATCTGGAAGACGATGCGCACGCCGTCGATGGTCATCTCCTGGCCGGTCTTCGAGATCGTGTCGGTGGGCGGAATCAGACCCGACGTCCCTGCGCTCAGCGCCTTGCCCAGGCCGCTGCCGACGCCCTGGCGATCGTTCGAGTCCAGGCCGGCACCGAACTGATAGGTCGCACGGCGCGCCATCGCATTGCCGGCGAGCACGTTCTCGGCCACTGCGTTGTCCATGAAACCTTCGGGCGCAATGATCTTCACCTTGCCCGCTTGTACGTCGGTTTCGTTGACCACGCCGCGCACGCCGCCGAAGTGATCGACATGGCTGTGCGTGTAGACCACGGCCACCACCGGCTTGGTGCTGCCGAGCTTTTCCATGGCGAAGGCGAGCGTGCTGCGCGCGATCTCGGCGGTGAGCAATGTGTCGATCACGATCCAGCCGGTCTTGCCTTCCACCAGCGTCATGTTGGCCAGGTCGTACCCACGGATCTGATAGATGCCGTCGGTGACCTTGAAGAGGCCGCGCGCGTTGTTGAGCTTCTCCTGCCGCCAGAGGCTCGGGTTCACCGTGGCGGGCGCATCGCCCTGAATGAAGTCATAGCGGTTCGCGTCCCACACCAGCTTGCCTTCGGCCGTCTTCACGAGGGGATCGGGCATCGTGGCAATGAGCCCGCGCGTCGCGTCTTCAAAGTCGCGCTGGCTGAACGCCATGCCGCGCGCGACGGCCTGGTTGGCGTTCGTGGTCGCGGCGGTTGCCGGCTTGGGCGACGAGGGCACTTCGTCCGTGGTCTGCGCGTATGCGCCGGGGGCGGCAGCGAGCGTGGAGGCGATCATCGCGGCGATCGCCATGTGGATGCGGGTCTTCATGAGAGGCTTTCTCTGTTCGATGCAATGCTGGAGAGGGAGAGATTCAGGCGATGGAGTCGGCGCGAATCATGTCCGCTGCCTTCTCGCCGATCATGATCGTCGGCGCATTGGTGTTGCCGCCGCACAGCGTCGGCATGATCGATGCGTCGACCACGCGCAGGGCGTCGATGCCGTGCACGCGAAGGCGTTCGTCGACCACGGCCATGCCGTCGGCCTTCGGACCCATCTTGCAGGTACCCACCGGGTGGTATTGCGTGTCGGCACGGTTGCGGATGTCTTGCGAGATTGCCGCGCGGTCCTTGCGGTCGACGGGGTAAAGCATCTTGCCGCGCCAGGGGTTGAAGGGGCTCGATTGCAGGATGTCCATCTGCAGTTCCACACCCTTCACCAGCAGTTCGAGGTCGCGTTCGTCGTCGAGGAACTTCGGATCGATGAGCGGCGCGGCGCGCGGATCGCGGCTCGCGAGGCGCACATGGCCGCGGCTCTTCGGGCGGAGCACCTCGATGTGGCACGAGTAGCCATGGCCCAGATGCAGCTTGCGGTTGTGGTCGTCCACCATCGCAACGACGAAGACCATCTGAAGATCCGGCACGGTGACGTCGCGCGACGAGCGCACGAAGGCGCCGGACTCCGCGAAGTTGGAGGTGACGAGGCCGGTTCGCTGCTTCTTCCACTCCAGCATGGCGCCGGTCATCTTCACGCTGCCGCGCATCGAAACGCCGAAGGTCGGCGAGCTGCTGGCAGAACGCCAGGCCTGCACATGGTCGATGTGATCCTGCAGGTTCTCGCCCACGCCGGGCAAGTTGTGCAGCACATCGATGCCGAGCTTCTGCAACTGTGCGCCCGAGCCGATACCCGACAGCATCAATAGTTGCGGAGAACCGAAAGCGCCCGAACTCACGACGACTTCGCGACGCGCGCGCACCGTCGCGTCTCGTCCGTCCGTGCTGTAGCTCACACCGATCGCGCGTCGGCCGTCGAAGACGATGCGCGAGGAGAGCGCATTGGTCTTCACAGTGAGATTCGGCCGCGAGAGGTTCGGCGTGATGTAGCCCTTGGCCGCACTGCAGCGCTCGCCGTTCTTCTGAGTGACCTGGTACATGAAGGCGCCGAACTGCTCGGCACCGTTGTAGTCCGCCACAGTCGGAATCCCGTGCATCGCGGCGGCGGCGAGGAATGCCTGGTTCAACGCACTCGGGCTGCGCAGCTCGGCCACGTTGAGTGGGCCGCCCGTGCCGTGGAAGGGGCAGTCGCGGTGCGTTTCGTTGTTCTCGGCGCGCTTGAAGTAGGGCAGCACTTCGTCAAACGACCAGCCTGCGTTGCCGAGCGAGGCCCAGTGGTCGTAGTCCCAGCGGTTGCCGCGGACGTAGAGCATCGCGTTGGTCGAGCTCGAACCGCCGAGCACCTTGCCGCGCGGCTGGTAGCCCTGCCGGCCATTGAGGCCCTTCTGCGGCACCGTCTTGAAGGCCCAGTTCTTGAACGGCACCGGCAGCGTGGCCGCGACGCCCGCGGGCGCGTGGATGAAGACGCTGTTGTCCGGCCCACCGGCTTCCAGCAGGCAGACCGAGACCGATGGATCTTCGCTCAGCCGCGATGCGACCACGCAGCCGGCCGAACCGCCGCCGACGACGACGTAGTCGAATTCTTCAATGCTCATGGTGTCTCTTTGTTGGAGTGGCTGAGCGCCGGATCCGCGCTGCGCAGGTAGAACTTGAGGACCAGCCGCTGGACGAAGCTGCCGTACGGCGGATAGAACAGGTCGATCGGAAAGAAGCGCTGGCGCTGGAACACCGTGCGCGCGTGCGACAGCTCGCGAAAGCCTTCGACGCCGTGGTAGGTGCCCATGCCCGAGTTGCCGATGCCGCCGAACGGCGCATCGTGGTTCACCACCTGCCAACCCCAGTCGTTGACCGCCACGCCGCCCGAGTGCGTGCGACGCAGCAGTTCATCACGCTCGGCATCGTTGTGGCTGAAGCAGTAGAGCGCCAGCGGCCGAGGCTTTGCGTTGATGAAGGCAATCGCGTCGTCGTTGGTGTCGTAGGGAACCACTGGCAGGATGGGACCGAACAGCTCCTCCTGCATCAGGCGCATGTCCTGCGTGAGCTGCGTCACGATGTGCAGTGGCATCTGGCGGCCTTCGCCCTTGGACGCGGGCGCGCACAGCTCGATGCGGGCGCCCTTCGCGCGCGCGTCGTCGAGGATCGTCTGCATGCGCTGCCATTGCCGCGCGTTCACCACGCCGGTGTAGTCCGCGTTGCCGTCCGTGCGCCCGCCATAGAAGCGCTGGAAAGTGCTTCGCACGCCTGCGACGAAATCGTCCACGCGCTCGCGAGGCACCAGCGCGTAGTCGGGCGACACGCAGATCTGTCCGGCATTGGTCGACTTGCCGTGCGTGATGCGCGTGGCCGCATCTGTGATCGGGTAGTTGCGCGTGACCACCGCGGGCGACTTGCCGCCGAGCTCCAGCGTGACGGGCGTGAGGTTGGCCGCCGCGGTTCGCATGACGATGCGGCCCACCGCAGGCGAGCCGGTGAACACGATGTGGTTGAAGGGCTGGGAGGTGAAGACGTCCGGTTCGGCCAACTCCTCGCCCACCACTGCAACCAGGTTCTCGTCGAAGACCTCGCCAAGCAGCCGCTTGAGCACCGCATTGGTCGCGGCCGTCACTTCCGGCATCTTGATCATCACGCGGTTGCCCGCCGCCAGGGCCGCTGTGAGCGGCCCGACGGCGAGATAGACCGGGAAGTTCCACGGCACGATCACGCCCACCACGCCCTTGGGCTGGTAGCGCACCTCGACCCGGTTGCTCAGGAAAAGCAGCTCGGTGGAACGCCGGCTCGGCTTCATCCAGCGCCGCAGATGCGACACCGCATGGTCGATCTCGAGCACCGAGCCCAGCAGGTCGAGCATCTTCGACTCGGCGTCGGCGCGGTGCCCGAAGTCCTGGCTCATCGCATGGGCGAGCAGGTCCTGGTAGCGCTGGATCTGTCGCTTGAGCGACTTGAGCCATTCGCGGCGTTCGTCGGCTGTGGGGCAGGGGTGTTGGGAAAAGGCCGCTTGCTGCGCCGCAAAAATGCGCTGGACGCGCTCGTGTGCGGCGACGGCGGTCGCGGCGTGCAACTGGTCGGTGGTGTCGTTCAAGTGTTGTCTCCTTGGGCGTGCGTCGTGGTTGCGTGCCACGCCGGCCGCTATGGAATGTAGGGTTTGGCAGGATCTGCGCCTAGGTTGAAGTCCGACACATTCGGGTGAAAATCTGCCACCTGTGCCGCTCCAGATCACCGTGCCCAAACCTGTCCCAGGCGCAAGAACGCCCGCAACGCCCATCGTCGGTCGCTACATCCGCGACTTGGACGCCCCGGCGCACAGCATGCTCGGGTTGACGGCGCTGACCGATGCGCTGGCGGAGCGCGGCGTCAATGTCGCCGATCTGTTCGCGGGGACGGGCATCCCGCCGGCAGCCGTCTCCGACCCGCAGACGCGCATCTCGCACCGGCAGAAGATCGCGCTCTTCGGCAATGTGCTGCGGCTTACGCCGGAGCCGGCCATCGGCCTCATCGCGGGAGGCCGCCAGCGTATTTCCGACTTCGGCGTGTTCGGCTACGCCGTGCTGAGCAGTGCCACGCTGGCCGACGCGATCGCATTCGGGATCGAGCATGTTCGGCTCGCGGGGCCGGTGCTGGAAAAATCCTTCCGCGTCGAAGGTGGCACCGCGATCTTCGAAGCGCGCGACGTGATGGATCTGGGCCCGTTGCTTCCGCTCGCGACCGAGTTCTGGTTCAGTTCGATCCAGGCGCTCGTCGAGCGCGTGCTCGAGCGCCGGTTCGAGGGGCAGCGCCTGCTGCTGCCCTATGCCGCACCCTCGTATGCGGCGCGCTATGCGGAATTCCTGCACTGCCCGGTGGAATTCGATGCCGGAGTGATGCAGTGGCAGTTCGATGCCTCGTTGCTCGGCATGCCATTGCCCAATGCGAACCCGATCACCGCGGATGCCTGCGCGAGCTTCTGCAGCCGCATGCTCGAAGACCTCGAGGGTGAGCCGGCGCTGGTGAAGTCCATCAAGGAAGCCTGCCTCAACAGCATGAGTGATCTGCCGCGTGCCGAGGAAATGGCGGAGCGCTTGCACCTGTCGCCTCGCACGCTGCATCGGCGCCTCGTCGAGGCGGGCACGAGCTACCAGGCCATCATCGATGGCCTGCGCGAGCGCCTCGCGATCGAGTTCCTCGAACGCACGGACCTGTCGGTTGACCAGATCGCGGAGCGCAGCGGCTTCTCGGACGTCTCCAACTTCCGCAAGGCGTTCAAGAAATGGACCGGCCAGACGCCGGCCTATTACCGCGAGCGCGCCCGCTGAGTTCTCAGCGCTTCGTCACGACGATCTCGAGGTACTCGCTCGGCACCACCAGCGACTGGGGTCCGGCGCGGTTCATGTCCGAAAGCAGCGCGATCAGATCGCTTTTGAGCGCCTGCGCACCATCCATCGGCAACGCGGCGAAAGCCTTGTGGACCGGGCCGTACCAGGTGCGGAAGACTTCGACGAAGTGCGCTGGGGAGCGATACCTGAAACTGAACATCCGCCGCGTCACCGCGATCGATTCCGCCTGGTCACCGAAAAGCGATTGCAGATGTGAATCCACGCCCCATCTGGACGGCGGTTGCACGCCTGCGGGTGGCTGCACATGGCGGCCCAGCGTCTTGAACAACTGGCCGATGAAGCCTTCGGGCGTCCAGTTCGCCATGCCGATGCGGCCGCCGGGCTTGCAGACGCGCATCATCTCGGCGGCGGACTTCGCATGGTCGGGCGCGAACATCACGCCGAAGGTCGAGATCACCGCATCGAAGCTCGCGTCTTCGAAGGGCAATGCCTCGACGTCGGCGGTCTTGAACTCCACCTTCAGGCGTTCTGCGCGTGCACGCTCGGCACCGCGGTCGAGCAGGGCAGCGACGTAGTCGGTCGAAGTCACATTGCATCCGCGCCGTGCGGCAGCAAGCGTCGCGTTGCCGTTGCCGGCCGCGACGTCGAGCACGCGCTCGTCCCAGCGCAGGTCGCAGGCCTCGGCCAGCATCTCGCCGACGATCTGCAGCGTGGTGCCGATGACGGCGTAGTCGCCGCTGGCCCAGGCCGCCTGCTGGCGTGTCTTCAGGGCATTGAAGTCGATCGGTGCATTCATGGAAAGAGGCTCCTTAAGGACTGCGAACTGGATGTGTGTGAACGACCCTGAGGCCGTGCATGCACTGTGGCGCCTCGCGCCCGGATCCGTCCTGCTCGCGCGTCGCCCGTGCCTGCCCGATCGTCCGCATCTCGGTTGAAGCGGTCGTGGATGCCGGCCGAACGTCCGGCATTCCTGACCATGCATCCGGCCATGCGGCCTAGCTCTTCCTGCTGCTGTTCGTGGCGCGTCATGGCGCTCAGAATTCCAGGTTTCGAGTCCCCTCATGGAGGCAACCATGGCTGCTGACAGCATTGCAGCGGCGTGGCACCGTGCCGAATCGGCCTTGCAGCGCCGCCCCGAGATGGGTCTTCACGACGATGCACCGGCCACCGCGCGCTGGACGCAAGGTTTGCGTGTGATCGCGAGCCACGCCAACGGCACGCAGGTGCAGACCGACATGGCCACCGAACTCGGCGGCACCGGTGACCGGGTCACGCCCGGATGGCTCCTTCGCGCGGGGATGGCATCGTGCACCGCCACGCGCATCGCGATGGCCGCTGCTGCACAGGACATCGAGCTCACGGTGCTCGAAGTGGTGACGAGCAGCCGCTCCGACCTGCGCGGCCTGCTGGGCATGCACGAGTCCGATGGAACGCTGGTTCCCGCTACGCCGCGCGATGTGCAGATGCATGTGCGCATCGGTGCGCACGACGCCTCCGACGAGCGACTGCGAACGCTTGTCGAGCAGAGCTGCGAATGCTCGCCGATGGCCCGCGCGGTGAACGATGCCGTTCCGGTCGGGCTGCGCATCGAGATCGCCAGCGGTTGAGTCCGGCCATGGATGCGCTGTCAGAAACGCTTCGCGTGGTGCGGCTCGTCGGGGCCATCTTCATCAACGCGCGCTTCACCGCGCCATGGTGCTACCAGTCGCCGCGCGCGGACACGGTTGCGCCACTGCTGGAGCCTGGCGCCGAGCGGCTCGTGATCTTTCACCTCATCACCGAAGGCGAGTGCTTCGTCGAGATGAGCGGGGACGAGCCCGTGCGTTTGATCGCGGGCGACGTGATCATCTTTCCCCAGGGCGACGCGCATCGCATGACATCCGAACCAGGCCTGCAGCCGGCCGTGGGCGGCAAGCTCGATCGCGTGCTGGCGCGACGGCCGCGCCAGCTCGCCTATGGTGGCGGTGGACCGACGACGCGGCTGGTGTGCGGCTACCTGGCCTGTGATGCGCGACTGGCTGGGATGCTTCTCGCGGGCCTGCCACCGCTCGTGCGAGTGAATGTGCGCGGCTCGAATGCCGGCGCGTGGCTTGAGGCCTCGGTGCGGTACGCGCTCGGAGAGGCGCGCTCGCCACGGCCTGGGGGCGCGGGCGTGCTCGCCAAGCTCGCCGAAGTGCTTTTCATCGAAGTGCTGCGCCTCTACATGAACGAGCAGAGCGAAGGCCGCACCGGTTGGCTCGCGGGCGTGGGCGACCGCATCGTCGGCGCGGCGCTGCATTCGATGCACAAGCAGCCCGCGCATGCGTGGACGCTCGATGAACTGGCCCGTGAAGCGGGGAGCTCACGATCGGTGCTCGCGGAGCGCTTTCAGCATCTGGTGGGCAGCTCGCCGATGCAATACCTCACGCAGTGGCGCATGCTGCTCGCGGCAAATCTGCTGACCCGCAGCAATGCGCCGCTCGCGAGCATCGCGGAGGATGTCGGTTACCAGACCGACACGGCATTCAGCCGGGCTTTCCGGCGCGAGTATGGTGCGCCGCCGGCAGCCTGGCGGCGCAATCAGTCAACGCGCTCGCAGGAGCGCATTGCGCTGGTCAGGCAATGAGCTCGGCCGGCACCTTGCCGCCGTTGGCCGCGAGCTTGGTCATGACCTGTCGGTGCAGCCAGATGTTCATCTTGGCGCTGTCGCTCGTGTCCTCGCCGTAGCTCAGCTCGAAGGCGAGTTGCTTGCGCGCGGCGAGGCTGCTGTCGAGGCCGAGCAGCTTCATCAGGTCGACGATCGACGTGCGCCAGTTGAGGCTGCTTGCACCGGGCATGCCGTCGAGCAGGGCTTCCACATCCACCACCGTGATCGCGGCCGGAGGCGCCGCCGGCACTGCAGTTGCTGCTGCGGATGCAGCAGGGGCTGCTGGTGCGGCCTCCTGCTGCGCCGTGGCTGCGGCTGCGGACGGAAGGATCTTGGCGAGGATGCTGCTGAAAATGCTCATGAATAACTCCGCTGAGTGGTTGAAGGGATATGGGACCGGCGGATTCTGCGATCGGCATGTTTCACAAAATCCGAAGACGTGCGCATTCCGCCACGACAGGCGATCGGGAGAGACTTTGTTACATCGACCCGCCTGCTTGCGGCGCAGCCTTGACGCCGGGCATCGCGAGCGATTCGCAGGACGTGCCTGGCTGCACCGAGACGAATCGATCGACCACCATGTGCTCGCGTGCCGGGCCTTCCATCGGTTCGCGGACCTCGATGCGCCCGTCGAAGTTCGCAAGCAGCGGCGCCTTCGGCGCGCCCTGCCAGCGCAGGTAGGCCTCCTCCAGCGCGAGATAGTCGCCGGCCTGCGCCACGGGCCACCGCTGGCCGGTCTTGCAGTCGGTGAAGATTGCCGAATCGGCAAAGTAGACGAAGTCGCCGCGCCAGCGCACTGGCTGTTGCGCATGCAGGCTGGTCGCGAGCATGGCCAGCATCATGCCGGCGGCGATCCGCTTCGGTTTGCGCATGGGCTGTCGATTCATTTCCGGCTTCCCCGTGTGACGCACATGGGGTGAGAGCTTAGCGGTGTGCAGCAAGGCGCGGATCGCGTACAAACCTCCTTCACACGATTCCCGAGGCATTTCATGTCCAGTTCTCCCTTCGATCCTGATGACTCCGTCGACACCGGCGGCATGCGCAAGGGATTGACCAGCTACGGCGACCAGGGCTTTTCGCTCTTTCTGCGCAAGGCCTTCATCAAGGGCGCCGGCTTCACCGACGCCGCGCTTGATCGGCCGGTGATCGGCATCGCCAACACCGGCAGCGCCTACAACCCGTGCCACGGCAACGCGCCGCAGCTCATCGATGCAGTCAAGCGCGGGGTCATGCTCGCGGGTGGGCTGCCGATGGAGTTCCCGACCATCTCGATCCACGAGAGCTTCGCTGCGCCAACCAGCATGTACCTGCGCAACCTGATGTCCATGGACACCGAGGAGATGATCCGCGCGCAGCCCATGGACGCGGTGGTGCTCATCGGCGGCTGCGACAAGACGGTGCCTGCGCAGCTCATGGGCGCCGCATCGGCCGGCCTGCCGGCGATCCAGCTCATCACCGGCTCGATGCTGACCGGCAGCCATCGCGGCGAGCGTGTCGGCGCCTGCACCGATTGCCGCCGCTACTGGGCGCGCTTTCGCGCCGAAGAGATCGACGCCGCCGAGACGGCCGAGGTCAACAACGAACTCGTCGCAAGCGTCGGCACCTGCTCGGTGATGGGCACCGCGAGCACCATGGCCTGCCTCGCCGAGGCGATGGGCATGACGGTGCCGGGCGGAGCGTCGCCGCCCGCGGTCACGGCGGACCGCATCCGCATCGCCGAGCAGACCGGCGCGCAAGCCGTGCAGATCGCGCGCGACCGGCTCACCATCGACAAGGTGCTCACGCCAGCTGCTTTCGAGAACGCGATGCGTGTGCTGCTGGCCATCGGCGGATCGACCAACGGCATCGTGCATCTCGCGGCGATTGCGGGTCGGATGGGGCTGGACATCGATCTCGCAACGCTCGACCGCATGGGGCGCGAAACGCCGGTGCTGCTGGACCTCAAGCCCTCCGGGCAGCACTACATGGAGGACTTCCACGCCGCCGGCGGCATGGCGACGCTGCTGCGCGAGCTCAAGCCGCTGATGCGACTCGACGCGCTCACCGTCACCGGCCGGACGCTCGGCGAAGAGATCGAGCGCGCCGGCCCGGGCTTCAGGCAGGACGTGGTGCGAAGCATCGCGAATCCGATCTATCCGCAGGGCGGCATCGCGGTGCTGCGCGGCAATCTCGCACCGGGGGGCGCGATCATCAAGCAGTCGGCAGCGGATGCGCAACTCATGGAGCATGAGGGCAGGGCGGTGGTGTTCGAGAACCTCGAAGACCTCGCGCGCCGCATCGACAGCGACGATCTCGACGTGACGCGTGGCGACATCCTCGTGCTCAAGAACATCGGCCCCAAGGGCGCACCGGGCATGCCCGAGGCGGGCTACATGCCGATTCCGCGCAAGCTCGCGCGCGCGGGCGTGAAAGACATCGTTCGCATTTCCGACGGCCGCATGAGCGGCACCGCCTTCGGCACCATCGTGCTGCACGTTACGCCGGAATCCGCGGTGGGCGGACCGCTGGCCCATGTGCGCAGCGGCGACCGCATTCGCCTGAGCGTGGCGAACCGCGAGCTCTCGCTGCTGGTCACCGATGAGGAGTTGGCGCGCCGCGCTCGCGAATGTCCCATCACCGAGCCCACCGCCGAGCGCGGTTATCGCAAGCTCTTCCTCCAGTCGGTCACGCAGGCCGACCAGGGGGCTGATTTCGACTTCCTTCGCGCACCCAAAAAGGCAGGACCATGACCCAGTACTGGCTGATGAAATCCGAACCCGACGATGTCTCGATCGACGACGCGATCGCCGCGCCCGACTCCACGGTGGGGTGGACCGGCGTGCGCGGCTTCCAGGCGCGCAAGTACATGAAGGAAGTCATGCAGGTCGGTGACGGCGTGCTGTTCTATCACTCCAGTTGTCCGCAGCCGGGCATCGTCGGCATTGCGCGCGTCGTCTCGGGGCCCAAGACCGACCCGACGCAGTTCGATCCGAAATCACCGTACTACGACGCCGACTCCAAGACCGAATCGCCGCGCTGGATCCTCGTCGACGTGAAGGCGCTGCGCAAGACCAAACTGCTTTCGTTGCCCGAGATGCGGGCCAATCCTGCACTGGCCGACATGATCGTGCTGCGCAAGGGCAACCGGCTGTCGATCACGCCGGTCGACGAGAAGCACTGGAAGGTGATCACCGAAGAGCTGCTTGCCTGAGAAGGCCGCGCCAGGGCTCAGGCGCTCTGGATCACCGCCATGATGTTGCCTTCGCTGTCCTTGAACCACGCGGCCTTCGCGCCGCCGTTGGTGACGATGCCATCGGCATCCTTGCCAGGCATGTCGTAGTTCTCGAACACCACGCCACGGCCCTTCAGTTCGGCCACTTCCTTGCGGATGTCCGCCACCTGCCAGAAGGCCTGACTGGCCTGGGACGTGCCTGCGTTCGGTGTCGGATAGAGGAAGGCGCCGGTGCCGCCGCCGAAGTCGTAGTGCACGCCGCCCGCGATTTCGGCCTTCGGCTTGAACCCGAGCTTGCCTTCGTAGAACTGTCGGGCCCGTGCAAGGTCCTTGGCCGGGATGTAGGCGTAAAGAGGCGATTGCTGCAGCATGGCGCGTCCTTCGGAACGTTGGAACGCGCCATTCTTGCGCCGCGCGGCGGCCGGCGCGCGTGCAATTGCCGATGCACCCGACGTCAGTGGGTGGTTGGCGACCCCTGCTCATCAGTGGCGTCAGGCGTGCCGCCTTCGACGGCAATCGCCTCGTTCCTGGCTTCACGCCACCATGCGAGCAGTTGGTTGAAATCCCCGGCGAAGCCCCGCCGGAGCAGTTCTTCCGCGTAGCGCGAGCAGAAGGCCGCAGCCGCCATGTCCAGGATCGTGCGGCTCGCGGCTTGCTCGCAGGTGAGGTAGACGGTCTTCAGCTCGGCCACCTGGGCACGCTGAGGATCCGCAAGTGTGGATTGGGACGCCACGCCGGCCAGCGTGGCCATCGAAAGGGAAAGAGCCCGAACGAGCTTCATGGCGTACCCCCTATGCGTCTGCTTGACCTGACCGCCCGTGTTGTTGTGGGTATCAGCATAGGCGCGCGATCGAGGACTTGCATCCCTCAGTCGAGGTAGCACTTAAGATCGGCGCTCCATTCCCCCCGTCTCTGTCTTACATCCCGTGTCGCTGCTTTTCAAGTGCCTCCTCGGTGCCGTCGCGGTGCTTCTCATCGCGGTGCTGTCGAAGACGAAGAACTTCTATATCGCCGGCCTCGTGCCGCTCTTTCCCACCTTCGCGCTGATCGCGCACTACATCGTGGGCACGGAGCGCTCGGCGGCCGACTTGCGCACCACCGCGCTCTTCGGGCTGCTGTCATTGGTGCCCTATGCGATCTATCTTGCGGTGGTGTATTGGCTCAGCGTGAAGACTTCGCTGCCGGTCACGCTGATTGCGGCGACCGTGGCGTGGTGCGTGGGCGCGGCGGTGCTGCTCGGCCTCTGGTCCCAGTGGAGTTCCAGCCTCGGTTGAGCATTGGGCGCACAATGCGCGCGACACGGAGGAGTGCGCTCGCATGCCGTTCATTCTTCAACTACTTGCTGACTACGGCTATCTGGCCGTCTTCATCGGCTGCCTGCTGGAGGGCGAGACGATCCTCATCCTGGCGGGATTTGCCTGCCACCACGGCCATCTTTCGGTGCCCCTGACCCTCGCGGTCGCGGTGTTTGGCGCGACGCTCGGAGATCAGCTCTTCTACTGGATCGGCCGCTACCGGGGCCCCGCGCTGCTCGCACGCCTGCCCGCTCTGGCGCAGCGTGCGCAGCGCGTCGCGGCCTCGTTGAAGCGCTATGACGCGCTGGTGGTGATGGGCGTGCGTTTTGTGTACGGATTGCGCATCGCCGGCCCCGTCGCGATCGGCGCCATGCACATGCCGCCGCGCCGCTTTGCCACCTTCAATTTCCTCGGTGCGCTGCTGTGGGCGCCGTTGGTGGGCTCCGTCGGCTTCTTGTTCGGCTCCGCGCTCGATGCGTTGATTGGCGATGTGGAGCGGATCGAGCTGATCGGCACCGTGCTGATCGTGGGGGCTGCGATCGTCATCACGTTGGTCCGTCGATGGCGGCGGTCGCGGGCGGCTGCGCGCTAGCGTCCGATTCAGGAGCGAGACAATGAACACCCCGACGGACCTCGGCGGACTCGACGCGGCGGACCCGGCCGACCGTGCGAGTGCGTACACCGCGCTCGTGATCGCGGGGCGTGCATCGACGCCGGTTTTTCTGCGCGGACTGGCAAGCGCGGATGCAGACGTACGCGAGAAGTCCGCCGAGGGGCTTGCCGAGACCGGCGACCCTGCCGCGGCCGATGCGTTGGCCGATGCGCTGTCGGACGCCGAGCCGCTCGTTCGCGGCCGCGCCGCGCAGGCGCTGGCGGCGATCGGCGACTGGCGCTCGCTCGATGCGCTGGTGCGCACCATCGATGACTATCCTGACGTGCTGCATACGCCGCACACCATCGCGACGTACGTGCTGATTGCGCGCGGGCGCGACGTGCTGCCCTCGGTTGCACCACTGCTCGACGCGCCGCATCCAGTCACGCGGCAGCGCGCGTTCCTGGTGGTCCAGACGCTGGTCTGCGCGATGCCCGAAGCGGGCGACTGGGCGACTCTGTGGCAATCGCTCGGCGCATACGACCCGAACACTCGCGACGACGCCGCACGGGCGGTAGGGGCGGCGAAGTGGGCGCAATGGATCTCGGTGCGCTGCCCATAGAACCCACGGACGGATCAGACACGGCGGGCCACGATCGGATAGGCGAATTCGCGACCGGTCATCGCGCGCGCGAAGAAGTAGTCTTGAGGCGCACGTTCGGGAAGTTCATCCAGGTTGACCTGCCCGGATGCATTGCACTGGGCAGTGACCGATAGCGCAAGACTTCCGCCTTTCGATCTCTTGCCGGTCGGCGGTGTTGCAACAATCTGCTTTCAATCGTCGATGTATTCATGTCGAACCGCCTCTCTCGCCTTGAGCCCGCAGCGAGTGAGCGCGAGCTCATCGGCCGGTGAAACAAGGGGCTTGAGCCGTCCCAACTTGACTCGACCCATGCAGGAAAGTTATAGTTCATACCCTTCGATCGGCACATTGCTGTGCTGGTCGGTCTCACCTGGCACTACTCGCGGACGTTCGAATCCCGTCGCGGTGCAGGTTCTGGCCTCGCATAGCGCAGGCCGCTGGCCGGAGTGTTCTGGCCCCTTTGTCAAGCCGTGCTCATCAAGCTGTGCCCCTCGACCAGGCCCGCAGCTTCGCATTGAAGCATTCGGCGGGCACTGGTCTCGTCTCCAAGTCGTTTCAGTGCCTGTCGGCTCCCGCTGAGGTTCGCCGGCGTTCGCACGCGACATCCGGATCTCATTGGCCGAGGGCATGACTTCGATCGCCCCCGTGGGGCGACTCCCTGTCCACCTTCCAACAAGGAGATCGGCCAATGGCCAAATCGATTCTCATCGACCACGTTTTCAAGGTCTTCGGCGACCAACCGAACCAGGCACTGAAGCTGGTTCGCCAAGGATATTCAAAGAAGGAAATCCTCGCGAAGTCAGGACAGTCGATCGGCGTGTTCGACGCCACCTTCGAGATTCATGCAGGCGAGATCTTCGTGATCATGGGTCTTTCGGGTTCGGGCAAGTCGACGCTGGTGCGCCTGCTCAACCGCCTGATCGAGCCGACAGCGGGCCGCATCGTGATCGACGGTGCGGACATCAACAGCCACTCTGACGCGGAGCTGCGCACGCTGCGGCGCAAGGACATCAGCATGGTGTTCCAGTCCTTTGCGTTGATGCCGCACATGACGGTTCGCGAGAACGCCGCCTTCGGTCTCGACCTCGCGGGCGTCGGCAAGAAAGAGCGGCTCGATCAGGCGGAGCAGGCTCTGGAGCAGGTCGGCCTGGCGGGGTGGGGCGAGAGCTATCCCGATGAGCTCTCGGGCGGCATGCAGCAGCGCGTCGGTCTCGCCCGTGCGCTTGCATCCAATCCATCGATCCTGTTGATGGACGAAGCCTTCTCTGCGCTCGACCCGATCATCCGGTCCGAGATGCAGTCGGAGCTGCTGCGACTGCAGCAAGTGCAGCGCCGCACCATCGTCTTCATCTCGCACGACCTCGACGAAGCAATGCGCATCGGCGATCGCATCGCGATCATGAAGGACGGCCAGGTCATCCAGATCGGCACACCGGACGAGATCCTGCGAAGCCCGGCCAACGACTACGTGCGCAGCTTTGTCCGCGGCGTGGATGCTGCGGCTGTCTTCAAGGCTTCCGACATCGCGCGCAAGTCGCTGACCATCGTTTCGGAGCACACCGATCGCGGTGCGCGTGCCGCGCTGAAGCTGCTGGAGGACCAGGACCGCGAGCATGCCTATGTCGTGAGCCCCGATCGCCGCTATCTGGGCACGGTGTCAGCAGACTCCTTGCGCGCAGCGCTCGATGGCCACTCGGGGCCGCTGGGACTTCGACATGCCTTCCTCGACGCGTTGAACCCGATCGCTGCGGATGCACCCGTTGCCGGTCTCTTCGGACAAGTTGCGCAAGCCGTCTGCGCGGTGCCCGTCGTTGCAAGCGATGGTCGCTTCTGCGGCGCCATCAGCAAGACCACCTTGTTGAGCTTCCTGGACTGCGACACGCCGCCGCTCGAAGCGCCCGGCGCCGTCACCCCGGCCGTCATCACCCAGCCCGCCGTCGCACAGGCGCTCTGACTTCGAAGGATCATCACCATGAACGACATCGCATTGCCGCCCGAACTCGCCACAGCGATCGACGCCACCACGACTGCCATGCAGACGCAGACGTTTGTCGATCCCTGGCAGGCCATGTCCGCTTCGACGGATGCGTCTTCGAACCTCTCCTGGCTCGATGCGCCGGTCGCCCCAGCCCAGGTCGACGGGTTCCACCTGCATCGGCTTTGGGACGGTTCCTTGCCCATCGAGTCCTGGATCAACCAGGGTCTGGGTTGGGCCGTCGAGCACTTCCGCCCGTTCTTCCAGAGCGTGCGGCTTCCGATCGACGGCACCCTGGCGTGGATGCAAGGCCTTCTGGGCGCCATGCCGACGCTGCCGATGATCGTGTTGATCGGACTTCTCGCCTGGCAGTTTGCAGGGCGCACCATCGCGTTCGGGACCGTGCTCTCCCTGCTCGGCGTCGCGACGCTCGGCATCTGGCCCGAGGCGATGGTCACCCTGTCGCTGGTATTGACCTCGCTGGTCTTCTGCCTCGTCATCGGCTTGCCGCTCGGCGTTCTGCTCGCCAGCAGCGATCGCGCGCAGGCGTTGATGCGCCCGGTGCTCGACGCGATGCAGACCACCCCGGCCTTTGTCTATCTGGTTCCGGTCGTGATGCTGTTCGGTATCGGCGACGTGCCGGGGGTGATCGTGACCATCATCTTCGCGTTGGCACCACTGGTGCGCCTCACCAGCCTTGGCTTGCGTCAGGTCCAGTCCGACCTGATCGAAGCGGCGCGGGCGTACGGTGCATCGCCCTGGCAGATGCTCGTGAAGGTTCAACTGCCACTGGCCATGCCGTCCATCATGGCGGGCATCAACCAGGCATTGATGCTGTCGCTGTCGATGATGGTGATCGCTTCGATGATCGCCGTTGGCGGGCTCGGGCAGATGGTGCTGCGCGGCATCGGCCGTCTGGACATGGGGCTCGCCACGGTGGGCGGACTGGGCATCGTGCTTCTCGCCATCACGCTCGATCGCCTGACGCAGGCACTGGGTCGCTCGCGGCGCGGCGGTGCGCGGCGTTGGTGGCACACGGGCCCCGCGGGACTGGCCTTGCGGCTGTTGCAGCGCATCCTGGCCACGCCGTTTCCCGTCGAGGCTGCGCCTCGCCCGTCCACGCTGACGCGATGAATGCGCAGCCCCATGACTTTGGAGGTGACCAACGCATGAAAAGAATCCGCCTCTTTACCGGCATCCTGTGGGCAGTCAGCCTGATGCTGCTGGGCTTCGGCGCACACGCAAGCGTCCTGCCGGGCGCGGGAGTCGTCGTTCAGCCGCTCAAGAGCTCGCTGGCCGAAGAGATGTTCCAGACGCTGATCGTCTCCCGCGCCCTCGAGCGACTCGGCTACACCGTGGCGCCGGTCAAGGATCTGGAACCCGCTACCGCGCACCTCGCTATCGCCAACGGAGACGCGACCTTCATGGCCAATCACTGGGCGCATCTGCATGCCGACTTCTACAAGAACAGCGGCGGTGACGCGAAGCTCGTGCGCACTGGCGCCTATGCGGACGGCGCGGTCCAGGGCTATCTGATCGACAGGAAGACCGCGGAGCAATACGGCATCACGAACATCGGGCAGCTGAAGGACCCTGCCATCGCAAGGCTCTTCGACACGGACGGCGATGGGAAGGCGGACCTGACAGGCTGCACGCCGGGTTGGGGCTGCGAAAAGGCGATTGAGCATCACCTCGACACCTTCGACCTTCACGATGTCATCGCGCACAAGCAGGGGAGCTACGCCGCGCTGATGGCCGACACCATTGCGCGCTACAAGCAAGGCAAGCCGATCCTGTACTACACGTGGACACCGTACTGGGTCAGCGCGGTTCTGCGGCCCGGGTTCGATGTGGTCTGGCTCGAGGTGCCTTCGCCAGCTTCCGGTGACAGTGCTTCGGGTAGCCGTCTAGCGACCCGCCTTCCCAACGGCAAGGACTACGGCTTTCAGGCAGACGAGGAGCAGATCGTCGCCAACAAGGACTTCATCGCGAAGAATCCGGCGGCCGGCAAGCTGTTCGAGGTCATGAAACTGCCGGTTGGCGACATCAACGCCCAGAACCTCCGGATGAGCCAGGGCGCGGGTACGCAGCAGGACATCGAACGCCACGCAAACGGATGGATCCGTGCGCATCAAGCGTTGTTCGACAGCTGGATCGACGCGGCACTGAGCGCTGCCGTGCCGTGACCTGTTCACTCGGCCAGTTCGTCCAGGATCGGGCAATCCGGCCGATGATCTCCATGGCAGCAGTCCGCCAAGCGCTCCAGCGTGCGCTTCATCGCCTCCATCTCCTCGATCCGCCGATGCAGGTCTTGTGCATGTGAGAGCGCGATGCGCTTCACATCCGCACTCGCGCGTTGCTTGTTCTGCCAAAGTTTCAGCAGCTCCGCGATCTCGGCCATGCTGAACCCGAGATCGCGTGCGCGGCGGATGAAGCGCAGCGTGTGCACATTGCTTTCCGTGTACTGCCGATAGCCTGCATCGGTACGCGCCACGCCGGGCACGAGGCCGAGCGACTCGTAGTGCCGCACCATCTTCGCCGACACGCCCGAGCGCGCCGCTGCTTCGCCGATGTTGAAGGGGCCGCTCATTGCGCAATTCCTTTCCAGCGCCGGAGCAGCAGCGCATTGCTCACCACACTCACACTGCTGAACGCCATCGCCGCACCGGCGATGACGGGGCTCAGCAGGCCCAGGGCCGCCAGAGGGATGCCGACGACGTTGTAGGCAAAGGCCCAGAACAGGTTCTGCCGGATCTTCGCGTAGGTGCGACGCGAGATATCGATGGCATCGCTCACCAAGGCCGGGTCGCCACGCATGAGCGTGATGCCCGCCGCGTGCATCGCGACGTCGGTGCCGGTGGACATCGCGATGCCCACATCGGCCGCCGCCAGTGCGGGCGCGTCATTGATCCCGTCGCCGACCATGGCGACGCGCTCGCCGTCGCGCTTGAGCTCGGCGACGATCGCGGCCTTGTCTTCGGGCAGCACTTCGGCGCGCACGGTGTCGATCTTCAGCGCGCGCGCCACGGCCTCGGCGCTGCCGCGGTTGTCGCCGGACACAAGGGCGGTGCGGATGCCCTGCGCGTGAAGTTGCGCGATGGCGCGGGCGGCGCTGGGCTTGGGCGTATCGCCGAAAGCGAGCAGGCCGATGAGGACCGGTCGGTCGCTCACGTCCGCCAACCACGAGACGGTGCGGCCTTCAGTTTGCAACTGCGACGCACGTGCATCGAGCTTGCCGAGCGGCACCGCGAGTTCGCGCATGAAGCGCGTGCTGCCGAGGCGGAGCTCCCGCCCTTCGACGTTCGCCGACATGCCGCGCCCTGCGACCGCACGCACGCCGCTTGCGCGAGGGATGTCGATACCGTCGTCCTTCGCGGCAGCCAGCACGGCGCGCGCGAGCGGATGCTCGCTGCCCGACTGGATCGCCGCACTGGCGCGCAGAAGCGCCGTCTTGTCGCTGCCGATCGCCTCGCAGGCCACCATCACCGGCCGGCCTTCGGTCAGCGTGCCGGTCTTGTCGAACGCGACGGTCTTGATGCTGTGCGCGACTTCGAGCGCCTCGGCATCCTTGATGAGCACGCCGTGCCGCGCGGCGACTCCGGTGCCGGCCATGATCGCGGTCGGCGTGGCAAGGCCTAGCGCGCAAGGGCAGGCGATGACCAGCACCGCGACTGCGTTGAGGATCGCCGCTTCCCAGTTGCCGGTGGCGATGCCCCAACCCAGGAAAGTGAGCATCGCGATGCCGATGACCACCGGTACGAAGACGCTGCTGACCTGATCGACCAGTCGCTGGATCGGCGCCTTCTTCGCCTGCGCCGATTCGACCAGCCGCACGATGCGCGCGAGCGTGGATTCCGCGCCCACGGCCGTGGTCCGCACCACCAGCACGCCCTGGCCGTTGACGGAGCCGCCGGTCACGGCGTTGCCCACGGCTTTGGAGACAGGCAGGCTTTCGCCGGTGATCAACGATTCATCGACTTCGCTCTCGCCTTCGATGACGATCGCATCGACCGGCACGCGCTCGCCGGGGCGAATCACGACGAGGTCGTCGATCTTCACCTTGTCGAGCGCCACGTCCTGCTCGACGCCGTGGCGCCGAACGCGCGCTCGCTCGGGGCGCAATGCGTTCAGCGCCCGGATGGCCTCGGTGGTCTGACGCTTGGCGCGGGTTTCGAGCCACTTGCCGAGCAGCACCAGCGTGATGACCACGGCCGAGGCCTCGAAATACAGGTGCGGCATGCCGTGGTCGCCATGCGAGACGAGAAGGTAGACGCTGAGTCCGTACGCGGCGGACGTGCCGAGTGCCACCAGCAGGTCCATGTTGCCGGCGCGCGCCTTCAGCGCCTTCCACCCCGAGCGATAGAAGCGGGCGCCCAGCCAGAATTGAACGGGCGTCGCGAGCGCGAACTGCACCCAGCCGTCGAGCATCCAGTCCTCCCCGAAGAACAGACCGAACATCGGCAACACCAGCGGAACCGAGAGCAACGCGGCGGCGATCACCGGCCATGCGTCGTTGCGGCCCCGTCTCGTCGTTGCCGTGCCGGATGCGGGCGCGTCACCCGAAGTGGCCGCGGGGTCTTCGCCGACGCTGTAGCCGGCCTTTTCGACCGCTGCGCGAAGCACGTCCCGCGCGACCGAGCCGTCGGTTCGGACGGTGGCCGCCTCCGTGGCGAGGTTGACGCTGGCCTCGGTGACGCCGGGAACGCCCGCAAGCGACCGTTCGACACGTGCGACGCACGACGCGCAGGTCATGCCTTCGATCGGGAGTGACCATTCCTGCGGGGAGGAGGTCGATGCGGGAGAAAGCGCGAGGCTGGGGTTCATGTTGACCATATGGGGCGCAGTTTCAACCTTTCCATGATGGGAGGGTCAAGCGGCGCAAAATGGCCAGAAATGCCGACCTTTCGTACTACTTCGATCGGCCTTTTGTATTTATGTGTTACATAAAGTATGCTTTCTCGATTCCTGAAGGAGCAATACATGGGCGCCAGCCATATCGACAAGATGTCGTCCACGATTTCTGAATGCCGGATGTGGGTGGACGATCCGGCTGGATTTTCGACAGGCAAGGTGGGCCGGCTTCATCACGACTACCACCGCCATCCGCTGTTCCAGTTGCCCGAACTCGAAGCGCTCGCGAAGGAGCTCTCGCCGTTGAAGCAATGCCGCTTCGTCCGGCCGGGCATCACCCAGGGCTCGGCCTTCGCCCATGACAGCGTTCCGCCGGACGGGCGCAGCATCGAAGACGTCTTCCGGCGTATCGAGGAACCCGGCTCGTGGATCGCGCTGTACGACGTCGAGGTCATCCCGCGCTACAAGGCGCTGCTGGACCACATCCTTGGCAACGTGCGGGAGGTCATCGAGCGCGAACAGGGCGAGATGTTCCAGGTGACCGGCTTCATCTTCATCTCGGCGCCGCCGTCGGTGACGCCCTTCCACATCGATCGCGAGAACAACTTCTGGCTGATGCTGCACGGCCGCAAGGTGCTGAACGTGTGGGACCACAGCGACCGCACGGTTGTGCCGATCGAGTCGGTGGAGGACTTCATCGTCGCGCACTCGCTGCGCAAGGTGAGGCTCAAGGACGAGTACCGCTCGCGCAGCCACGAGTTCGACGTGCGCGCCGGGGACGGTGTCTATTTCCCGAGCACGTCGCCGCACATGACACGGTCCGACCCTGAATGGACCTCTCCCGGCGACCGGGTGGCGATTTCGATTGGCGTCAATTTCTACACGCCTGTCACGCGCCGCGCGGCGCAGGTGCATCAGATCAACCGTGTGCTGCGGAAGTGCGGCCTGTCGCCCGCGGGGCCGGGCCAGTCTGCGGCGCTCGATGCGATCAAGGCGCCGATCGGCAAGGTGACCGGTATCGCGCGCTCCCAGCTGGCGCGCGTGCTGCGCCCGATCCTGCACAGGGGGACAGGCAACTACAAGCCGCCCACCGGCTCGTACTGAGCGGATCGCGCGAGCGCTCTACTGCCGCAGCATGTCGCGTGCCGTCACCGGTGGCGCGTCGTTGCCCCATGAGCCGCGGACATAGGTCAGCACTGCAGCCACGTCGCTGTCGTCGAGGACGATCCTGAACGGCGGCATGCCATACGGACGCGGGTTGCCCGCCGTGGTCGGCAGGAATCCGCCGTGCCGCACGATCTGGATCAGGTTCACCGGCGAATTCATCAGCACCGCACGATTGCCCGCCAGCGGCGGATAGGCACCGACCGCGCCCTGGCCCCGGTCGCCATGGCAATACGCGCAACGCTGGTCGAAGATGCGCTGGCCGTGCTCCATCACCCGCACGTCGCGCTTGGGTGAAGTCGTCGACGCCACCGCGGCCGAAGTGCTCGGTAACTCCCTGAGATAGCTGACCATCGCGAGCAGGTCGGCCTCCTTGAGATGCTGCGTGCTGCCGTAGACGACGTCCGCCATCGGGCCCATCACCGAGCCGCGCTCGGAGCGCCCGTTCTTGAGCAGCTCGACCACGTCATGCGGCGCCCATTCGGCCACGCCGGCCTCGCGGTTCGAGGTGAGCGACGGCGCATACCAGTTCTGCACGGCGATCAGTCCGCCGGAGAGGCCGAGCTTTTCCTGCGTGGCACCAAGCACGTTGCGCGTACCGTGGCATGCGATGCAATGGCCGAGGCCCTCGACCAGGTAGGCGCCGCGATTCCATTCCGCAGACTTGTTGGGATTCGACTCGAAGCTGCCCGCCTTGAACGAAAGGGCCCGCCACACGGCAAGGGCCGCCTGCATGTCGTACGGAAAGCGCAACTCGTGGGGCCGGTTCGGCGACGGCGAGGCCGGGACGGTGCGCAGGTACGCGAAGATGGCATCCGAATCCTCGCGCGTGACGCGCGTGAAGTTCGGGTACGGAAAGGCCGGGTACAGCAGCCGCCCGTCCTTCGATCGCCCGTTGTGCAGCGCGCGCCAGAAGTGATCGGAGTTCCAGCTGCCGATGCCTGCGTTGGGGTCCGGCGTGAGATTGCTCGCGAAGACCGTCCCGAAAGGTGTTTCGATGCCGACCCCTCCGGCGTAGGGTGCGCTGCCCAGTGCTGAATGGCAGCCCGCGCAATTTCCGGCCAGTGCGAGGTAGCGTCCGCGTTCGACGAGCTCGGGCGTGGAGTTGAACGCGGTCGGAGGATCGGGCAGCTTGGTCTCGCCCCGCAGGTTGAGCCCGATGATCGCGAACGCGGCAAGGATGCCCAGCGTCGCGAGGAAGATCAGCACGTAGAGAAGACGACGCATGGCGGTTCGGCGGGCTCAGTTGTTCAGCGCGCTGCACGCCATCGGCACCGGGCTCGGTGGCGCGGCGATGGGTTTGGGGTCCGCGGGCATGGGCTGCATCGCGAGCCAGCTCGCGACAGCGTTGATGTCGGCGGCGTTGAGCTTGCGTCCCACCTCCGTCATGCAGTCGGGAGCGAGTGCGTGCCGGTCGTCGGTAAGCCAAGCGCCCAGCTGAGAAGAGAGATAGAGGCGCGGCAGGCCCACGAGTGCAGGGATGCCCGGCAGCACGCCGGTCAGCGCCTCCCCATGGCAGCGCACGCAGGCCGGGATGTTGCGGCTCGGATCGCCTTCGAACACCAGCGCCTTGCCGCGCGCGAGCATCTCGGGCGTCGCATCGGTGGTGGTGGGCGGGGCGGGGTAGGGCAGTTGGATCGACGCGAAATAGTCGGCGATCTCATGCAGATAGGCATCCGACATGTGCCGCACCATGTGCGTCATGTCCGAATTGAGCCGCCGTCCGTCGCGGAAGCTCTGAAGCTGGTTGAAGAGATACGCCGCCGGCTTGCCCGACAGGCGGGGAAAGTAGCCCGCCTCGGTGCTCGAGCCCTCGCGGCCGTGGCATGCGATGCAGGCTGCCACGCGCTGCTCGATCGTGTCGGGAACATGCCCCGGCGGAGGTGCGGCGAGGCCCGGTGTCGCCGACACTGCGCCGGCGGCAAGCAGGCCCGCCATGCCGAAGCGGCGCAGAAATCGTGGGTTCTTCTTCATTCGTGCCGAGCGTAACCCGCCGACGGAAATCGCGACAGCCCCGCGCGGCCGGCGTGGGGAACATGCGGCTACAGTGCCCGCATGCGTACACGCCTCGTGATGATGACCGGCTGGCAGCGTCTGCTGTCAGGCGCGGCGGTGGGTCTTGCGGTGGGCCTCGGGCTCCGATTTCTGCCATGGCGCCTCGATGGCGTTGCGCGTGGCCTGATCGGCTGGTGCGTGGGGTCGGCGATGTACCTCGTGCCGGCATGGTGGCTGGCCGAGGTTTCCGACGCGCAAGGAACGCGCCGCAGGGCGCAGGCGCTCGACCAGCCTCGCGCGTCGATCCTCGCGGTGATGTTGATCGCGGTCGGCGTCAGCGCCGGCGTGATCGCGATGCTTCTTCAGCGCGTGCCGCAGTTGTGCGGTGCGCAACGTCTGGGTCACATCGCGCTAGGGCTGCTGGCCCTCGCGTTTTCGTGGCTGTTGATCCACACGATCTACGCCTTTCACTACGCGCATCGCTATTACCAGGCGGCGCCTGGCAACAAGGGGCATCTGGCGGGGCTCGACTTTCCTGGCAAGGCCGAGCCGGACTACTTCGACTTTCTCTATTACAGCTTCGTGGTCGGCATGACCTCGCAGGTCTCCGACGTGCGGGTGCTCTCGCGCGAGATGCGGCGGCTTACGCTCGTCCATGGCGTGCTGGCCTTCGCCTTCAACATGCTCGTGCTTGCCTTGTCGATCAACGTGGTGGCGGCGGCGATGCAGGATTCGCCGACGCCGTCGGGCGGCTCAGGTGCCGCGTCTTCCGCCACCCAGCTTGACCAGACCTGTCGATAGCGCGACGCCGCAGACGATCACCATGGCGCAGATCAACATCCATTGCGTGATCTCCTCGCCGAGGAACACCGCGCCGTAGAACACCGCAAAGACGGGCACCAGGAAGGTCACGGTCAATGCGCGGGCCGGACCCGCGTTCTCGATCAAACGGAAGAACAGGATGTAGGCCAGCCCCGTGCAAGCGATGCCCACGGCCGCCAGCGCCATCCAGGCGCGCAGGCTCGGCATCTGGGCGGGCCAGAGCCACAGGGCGGGCACGACGAGCGCGAGCGTGGCGCCGATCTGGCTGCCGGTGGCGGTCGCGAGCGCGGGCACGCCCACCAGATACTTGCGCGTGAGGCTCGCCGCGAAGGCATAGCAGATGCATGCGGCGAGACACGACGCGATCGCCCATCGCGCAGCACCTTCGTTCGCGCCCGAGTGGAAGCCCGCCCCGCGCCCCGCGAGCATCGCGACGCCGATGAAGCCGATCACCAGCCCGACGATGCGGGAACGATCCGGGCGGTCGCCGAACCATGCCCACGCGACCAGCGCGCCGAACATCGGCACGGTGGCATTGAGCACGGCGGCGAGCCCGCTGTTGATCGTCAGCAGTGCGAATGCGAAGAACGCGAATGGCATGCCGGAATTGAGCACGCCGACCCCAAGCGCCGGCTTCCAGTACTGCCGGAGTGCCGACCACTGGCCGCGCATCAGGAGCAGCGGCAGCAGGAAGACTGCCGCGATCCCCACGCGAACTGCCGCTGTTGGCAGTGCCCCGAACTCCGCCGCGCCGATGCGCATGAAGAGGAAGGACGCTCCCCACAGCGCGCCGAGCAGCAACAGATCGACCAGCCAACGCCCGCTGGCCGACTGCGCCTTGGATGGAGGAGGCGGTGCCTGGATGGGTGCTGCTTCGTTGGTTGCGTATTCGACGTCGCTCATGGATGCGCGCCTTCGAGTTCGAGCAATGCGCTCTTGCGCTCGAGTCCGCCCGCATAGCCGGTCAGCGAGCCATTCGATCCGACCACGCGGTGGCACGGCACGATCACGCTGATCGGATTGCGACCCACCGCCGCACCTACTGCACGGACGGCCGCAGGTTTGCCGACCCCGGCGCTGAGCGCTCCGTAGCTGGTGGTCTGCCCTGTCGGAATCGCGAGCAGCGCGCGCCAGACCGATTGCTGGAACGCGGTGCCGTGCGAGAGGTCGAGCGGCAGATCGAAGTGCTGCCGCCGGCCGGCGAAGTAGTCGTCGAGCTGCCTGGCCGCTTCGCGCAGGATTGGATGATCGTCATCGCGCAGCCAGCCCGTCATGTCGGGGGAATGGCGCTGCCGGTCGAACCAGACGCCGGCCAGTCCCTGGTCGGTCGCAGCCAGAGTGATACCGCCGAGCGCGCTGTCGAAATGCATTGAATGGATGGTGGAACTCTTGAGTTTCATGGTGAGGAATCCGTTCACGCCGGCGTCGGCGCGAGAGAGGTGGTGGACGTGACCGCCGCCGAAGGAGTGTCGGGCACTGGCGCCGGGCTGTACCACGCGCGCAGCACCGCATAGCCGCGCCACGGTCGCCATGCGAGCGATGCCTCTGTCGCGGCGCGCGCCGTGGTCACGCCGAGCGCCTTCTGCAGCGCAACATCGCCCGCGGGAAAGGCATCGGGCCAGCGCAGCGCGCGCATGGCGATGTATTGCGCGGTCCAGTCGCCGATGCCGGGCAGCGACTGCAGCGCCGCAATCGTCGATGCAACATCGGCACCGGGGCGCAGTGCGAGTCGCCCGTCCATCATCTCGCGCGCGATGGCCAGCAACGCCGCCTGTCGCTGGCGAACGATGCCGAGCTGGCCCAGCGCATCGCCGCTCGCATTGGCAATGGCGGCGGGTGTCGGAAAGAGCTGGTCCAACCCTTCGACCGGCGTCGCGATCGGCTCGCCGAAGGCCTGTACCAGCCGCGAGCCCAGCGTGCGCGCCGCTGCAACGGTGATCTGTTGGCCGAGCACGGCGCGGACCGCGAGTTCGAAGCCATCGACCGTGCCGGGCACGCGCATGCCGTCGCCGTGCGGAAAGCTGGCATGCAGCGCAGCGTTGATCGCCATCGGATCGGCGTCGAGGTCGAGCATTGCGCGCACGCGGCTGATGACGATCGGCAGCACCGTCGCAAGCGAGTCGCCGACGCGAAGGATGACCTGCTCGCGTTGCGGGTCGAAGCGAAGGCGCAACCAGCCTTGCAGGGTTTGGGTGCCGTGCGTGACGCGAAGCGTGCGCGCGAGCTCCTGTATGCCACGGTGTTCAGTGGTGGCCTCGACGCCGCGCAGGGCGCGCCGCGCGAAGAAGTCCAGCATGGCGGCGCAGTCGTAGGGGGGGCGGAAGCCCAGGCGGACCTCGATGCTTTCATCCTCGCGGTTGCTGCTCGATGCACCCGCGCGCCGCAGTGCGCTGGGATTCAACCCGTAGTGCGCAAGAAAAGCCGCGTTGAAACGACGCACGCTCGAAAACCCGCTCGCGAGCGCGACTTGCGTCATCGGCAGTCGGGTGTCCGCGATCAATTGCTTGGCCGCAAGCAGGCGGCGCGTCTGGAGATATTGCAGTGGCGAGACGCCGAACTGCGATTCAAATATGCGGCGCAGATGGCGATCGCTCACACCGAGCCGCGCTGCGATGCGTGCGGCGCCCGGCCCGTCTTCGGCCCAGGCGTCGGGCTCGTCGATCAGGCGTGCCGCCTGTAGCGCGAGGATGCGCGATGCGTCCTCGGTCGACCAGCTGGCCGCGCGGGGTGCGAGTTCGGGGCGGCAGCGCAGACAGGGGCGGAACCCGGCGGCCTCGGCTTGCGCCGCGTGGCGGAAGAACCGACAGTTCTCGCGGCGCGGCAACTTCACGCGGCACACCGGCCGGCAATACACGCCGGTGGAGGTCACCCCGGTGAAGAACGATCCGTCGAAGCGCGCGTCGTGCGCCTTCATCGCCAGATAGCAGGCGTCGCTCTCGAGACCTTCGGTGGAAGCCGGGGAAGACATGGCTGCATGATACGGCTGGCCTTCGGCAAGAGTAGCCGTTTTCGGACATCTGGCTCCCAAAGCCCATGCCTACAATCGTCTTCATTTTGTGAACTCCCAGGGGTAGCTCTTCATGCAGCTCAGTGCATCGATCTTCAAGGCCTACGACATTCGCGGGGTCGTCCCCTCGACCCTCAACCCGGAAGTCGCCGAAGCGCTCGGCAAGGCCTTCGGAAGCGCTGCGCGTGCCGCCGGCGAGAAAACTGTGGCAGTGGGTCGTGACGGGCGCCTGTCGGGCCCCTCGCTGTCCGAAGCGTTGATCAAGGGCCTCGTCGCCACCGGCATCGAGGTGATCGACGTCGGCTCGGTGACCACGCCGATGCTCTACTTCGCGGCGCACACGCTCTGCACCAGCGGGATCCAGGTGACGGGCAGCCACAACCCCAAGGACTACAACGGTTTCAAGATGGTGCTCGCCGGCCGTGCGATCTACGGCGAGGAGATCCAGAACCTGCGCAAGGTGATGGAAGCCGACAGCGCCACGCTCGCTCCTGGTGGAAGCGTGCGCAAGGTCGACGTGACCGAGGCCTATACGAAGCGCATCACGAGCGACATCAAGCTTGCGCGGCCGCTCAAGATCGTGGTGGATTCGGGCAACGGCATCGCGGGCGCGTCCGCGCCGGCGATCCTCCGTGCGATAGGCTGTGAAGTGACCGAGCTCTTCAGCGAGGTCGACGGCGACTTTCCCAATCACCATCCCGATCCGAGCAAGCCCGAGAACCTGCGCGACCTGATCGCGGCGCTCAAGGCCGGCGACGCCGAACTGGGGCTGGCCTTCGACGGCGACGGCGACCGCCTCGGCATCGTCACCAAGGACGGCAACAACATCTTTCCCGATCGGCAGATGGTGCTGTTTGCGCAGGACGTGCTTTCGCGTGTGCCGGGTGCGACCATCGTCTACGACGTCAAGTGCTCGCAGCGCCTCGGCCCGGCCATCGAGGCTGCGGGTGGCAAGCCGATGATCTTCAAGACCGGCCATTCGCTCATCAAGGCCAAGATGAAGGAAATTGATTCACCCCTCGGCGGCGAGATGAGCGGCCACATCTTCTTCAAGGAGCGCTGGTTCGGCTTCGACGACGGCACCTACGCGGGTTGCCGCCTGCTCGAAATCCTCAGCAAGAGCCTGAATGCGAGCGACGTGCTCAACGCGTTGCCGACCAGCTTCTCGACGCCTGAACTCAACGTGAAGTGCGCCGAAGGCGAACCGCACGCGCTGGTCGATCAGCTGGTGAAGACGGCGAAATTCGACGCACCAGCCAACGTCTCGACCATTGACGGCCTGCGCGTGGACTGGCCGGACGGCTTTGGGCTGATCCGCGCGTCCAACACCACGCCGGTGCTGGTGCTGCGCTTCGAAGGCCAGACCGAAGGGGCGCTCGAGCGGATCGAAGGCGAGATGCTGACCCTGCTCAAGCGCGTGAAGCCTGGCGCGACCCTGGCTGAAGCCGCCCATTGAGTTCACCCGACGTGCGTTCGTTGCTGCTGCGCCTCTATGGCGCCTTCACGACGATGGCCAAGCCGTTGGTGCGCCGCAAACTGCGGCGGCGCGCCGTGGCCGAGCCAGGTTACGCGGTGGCCGTCGAGGAGCGCTTCGGCCAATACGACGATTCGGCCCAGGGCACCGGCTGGTGCTGGATCCATGCGGTTTCCCTGGGTGAAGCGCGCGCTGCCGGCATCCTGATTGCCGAACTGCGCCGGCAGATGCCCGGCATTCCCATCCTTCTGACCAACGGCACCGCCACCGGACGGGAGGAGGGCGCCAAGCTGCTGGAGCCCGGCGATCTGCAGGTGTGGCAGCCGTGGGATTCGCCCGAGGCGGTGGCGAGTTTTCTCGACCGCTTCCGGCCCCGGATCGGCGTGCTGATGGAAACCGAGGTTTGGCCCGAGATGACGGCCGCCTGCGCCGAACGGCGCATCCCGCTGGTGCTCGCCAACGCGCGCCTGAACGAAAAGTCGCTGGCCGGTGCGGAGCGGCTGGCATGGCTCGCGCGGCCGGCCTATTCCTCGCTCGCCGCGGTCTGGGCACAGACGGAGGCGGATTCGCATCGACTGGTATCGCTCGGGGCGAAGGTGTCCGGCATCTTCGGCAATCTCAAGTTCGACGCCACGCCCGACGCGCGGCAACTCGCAGCGGCCGCCAAGCTGCGCGCGCAGCTTCCGCGGCCGGTGGTCGTGTTCGCGAGTTCGCGCGACGGCGAAGAGCAGCAATTGCTCGACGTGCTCAAGCGCTTCGGTGCGCTGGCGCCCGTTCCGCCGGAGCGCGAAGGTGTTCAGTCGATCGTCAAGCGCGTGCACGACGTGCAATGGATGATCGTGCCGCGCCATCCGCAGCGTTTCGATGACGTCGCTGCGTTGATCGAGTCAAACGGCTTTACGGTAGCGCGGCGCAGTGCGGCCGGTGCGCCGACGGAATCGGAAATCTGGCTCGGCGATTCGCTCGGCGAGATGGCGCTGTACTACGGCCTGGCGGATGTGGCGCTGCTCGGCGGCAGCTTCGAGGCGCTTGGCGGGCAGAACCTGATCGAGGCGGCGGCATGCGGTTGCCCGGTGATCATGGGGCCGTCCACCTTCAACTTCGCGGAGGCGGCCGAGCTCTCGCTGGCGGCGGGCGCTTCGATGCGCGTGCCCGATATGGAGCATGCAGTGACCGCGGCGCTCAAGCTGGTCGAGAAGACCGAGCGGCGCGACGCGATGGCGCAAGCGGCGTTGGCGTTCGCATCATCGAATCGCGGCGCGGCAGAACGGACGGCGGCCGCGCTGCTGGCGATCGCCGAAAACGCGGCCGTCACGGAAACGGCTTCGCCGCCGCCGGAAGAGCGAACGGAGCCGAGTCTCGATTGAACCGTGCGGGAGCGCGCTCGACCGCCTACCAGGCGTACCGCATCCCCGCGCGCAACGTCCACGCCTGATAGGACTGCTGGCCCCACTGCATGCCGAGGTCTCCCCAGGCGGCCATGCCCGGCAGGACGTCGACATTGACGCCGGTCTTCAGTTCGTAGCGATTGCCCGGGCCCAAGGCGCTCGGCGCATACGTATTGGCGATGACCTCGGTGCTCGATTCGTCATGCCACCAGTTCGCGGCGGCGTACGGACGCAACTTCATGCCCCACGCCTGGAAGCCTTCCGGCTGGACGCGCACGCCGAGCCTCGACAACCAGCCGTTTCGACGCAGGCCGTCGACCGTGGTGAACTGTGTGTCGGCGAGGTTGTAGTTGTTGCTCCGCAGATAGATCAGTTGCCCCTGCGGTTTGATCGTCCAGGGGCTGGTGTCGCCCAACTGCAACGAATAGCCGGCTTCGGCGGATGCCATTCCGGCGTTCGACGCGTAATTCGAGCGGTTCACCCAAGGGGTCGCGGTGTTGTTGTCCGACCAGGCCACCTGACCGTAGACGTCCGAATACCAGCCGAGGCGCGAGCGATCGTCCTGATACCAGGTGCTGTAGACCCCGGCGCTGCCGCTGCCGCTGCTCGGCCGGCCAGTGGTGTTGAAGGCGTTGCCGGACGAGTTGGTGGCGATCCCGCCGAAACCGTAGCCGCCCATGGCGCCGAGGTGCAGCTTGTCCGTGCTGTTGAAAAGCGACCACTGGCTTGCGTCACCGCCAAAGCGGGCGGTGCCGGTGCGGCTGTCGGTCTTGAATCCCAGCGCGCCGACGGTCGAACCTGGCCCCTGGCCCGCCACGCGCATCGTGAGCGGCTGACCGCCGGCTCCTTGCGCGACCGATGGGGTGTAGTTGCGCGAGGGATCGCCCCAGCGCTCGTCGAGCGAGTGAACGAAAAGGGTGCCAGAGGTCTGCTGATCGCCTGAATACGCCGCCGACAGGGGGGCGCTGTTCGGCGCGCAGAGGCTCGTCGAGCCTGCAGTAGGCGGGCCGCACTGGGCGAAAACCGCATAGCTGCCGACGCAAAAAACAGCTGCAACGGCCCGCGGTAGCACGGGTCGTCCCAACCTCTCCCCAATTTTTTCCGCCTTGCGTGTCAGCACCCAACGCATGGTGTACCCCCATCGGGCAAATCCGGCGATTTGTAAGAACCGTCAGGAAACGGATCAGCCCGCGGACATTCTGCGTCGGATCGGCGGCCGAATCCAGCCCCCGCCGATGCGCGGGGGCAATTCGGCCGATCACCGGGTTGGCGGGGGAGCGATCGTCGGAGGCGGCAGGGGGGCACCCAGGCCCGTCGACGGCTGTGGGTTGACTGGCGGCGCCTGCACTGCCGGCGGCGCGAAGGGCTGGGTAGCGGGCACCGGGACCGAGCTTTCCGTGGCTGCCGAGGGCTGATTCGGCGACGCCGCGCTGGCGCCGGTCGCAGGCCCATTGGTTGCCAGCGTGTTGTTGACGGCCTGCAGATCGTCCTGCTTGAGCGAGCCGTTGGCCTGCCGGAGCTTCAGATTGCCCACCAGGACGTTGTAGCGGGCCACGGCGAGGTCTCGCTTGGTCTGGAACAGCTGGCTTTGCGAATTCAGCACGTCGATGTTGATGCGCACGCCGACCTGGTAGCCCAGCCGGTTGGCGTCGAGCGCGCTCTGGCTCGATGATTCGGCGGCCTCGAGCGCCTTGACCTGCCCGGCGCCGGAAACCAGTCCGAGATAGGCGGACCGCGTTGCCTGCGACACGCTGCGACGCGTCGATTCGAGCGTCTGGCGCGACTGCTCTTCGAGGGCCAGCGTTTCCTTGATCCGGTTTTCGGTGGCAAAGCCAGCGAAGAGCGGCAGGTTGAACACCACACCGATGCTCGCGGCGCGCACGTTCACGCGGCCGGTGGTGGTGCTGGTGGTGGTGCCCTGCGGGTTGTTCGTGGCGTTGTAGCCGAGCTGCGCGTCGAGGGTCGGCTTGTGGCCGGCGCGCGCCTTGTCGACTTCGAGCGAAGCCACTTCGACGCCGAGCCGGGCCTGCTGGATCGCCGGATGCGTCGCGTCCGCCTGGGAGACCCAGGCTTCCATGTCGGCCGGGAGCACCGGCGGCAGCAGCACCGGTGCCGCCAGTGGGATGGGGTTAGTGCCTGGCCGCCCGACGAGCTGGTCGAGCGCAATCTTCTTGACCTGCAGGTCGTTTTCGGCCGCGATCTCCTGTGCGATGACGAGGTCGTAGCGAGCCTGCGCCTCACGCTGGTCGGTGATCGTGGAGGTGCCGACCTCGAAATTGCGCTTGGCCGAAGCGAGTTGTTCCGCCGTCGCGACCTTCTGCGCGCGCACCAGCGCCAGCGTGTCCTGGCTCGACAGCACGTCGAAATAGGCCTGGCTCACGCGCACGATCAGGTCCTGCTCGGCGATCGTGAGCGTGTCCTGGGCGATGTCGACCTGTCGCTTGCTCTGCTCGTACGCCGCCCAGTTGGCGGGGCGATACAGCGGCTGCGATGCGTTGATGCCGGCCGTCTGCGACGGGAGCCCGCGACGGATGGTTGCGTTGGTGGTGGATAGCTCCTGCTCCGTCGAGGTGGCATTCGCCGACAGCCCGACTTGCGGAAGGATCCCTGCCTTGGCCTGGGCAGCACGCGCGACGTTCGCGTCGTACTGCGCCAGCGCGCCCTGGTACGTCGCGTCGTACCCCCGTGCCGATTCATACAGATCGATCAGGCTCTGGCCGTGAGCCGGCAGCGAAAGCGCAGTGGCGAACATCGCCGCGAGCGCTGCCGAAAGAGGAAGAGGCCTGGGAACGGGCATGAATCGTCCTTGAAGTCAGTAACTTGGTTGGTTCGTTAGTTCAGCAATTCCCCGGCCAGGAACATCGCGGAACCGGCTCCGCCGGGCCGCCGGTGTTGCGCCCGGCTGGGGGTTGGCGAAGCGACACGAAGTGCGCGCAGCCTGGGGGCGGTCAATATTTCGGCACGCTTGGATCGTGGCCAGCCCATGCGTCGATGCCGCCCGCGATGTTCGCCACCTCGGTGAAGCCGTTCTGCACGAGGAAGGCTGCCACGCGCAGGCTGCGTGCGCCGTGATGGCACAGGCATGCGATGCGCTGGTCGGCGCTCAGCTCCGAGATGCGGGCCGGGATCTCGTTCATCGGGATCGTCGCGAGCGTGAAGCCCTTGGGCACGACGCTGGCGGTCTGCAGTTCCCAGGGCTCGCGCACATCCAGCACGACCGGCGTCGCGCTCGGGTTCTGGGCGAACCAATCGGCAACATCGGCCGGGCGGATTTGATCGATCATGAAATTAAGGGGCGGATCAGAAGTTGAAGCGCGAGGGCACAGGGAAATTCAGCAGGCGCGGTGCAACCGTGTCCCAGGGCTGCACGGTGTCCCACTTGCCTTCGCCGACGCGGGTGACGAAGTGGGCACGCATCATCGGCTCGTCGCCGACGATCGCCGCGAGGCGGCCGCCCATCTTCAGCGAGCCGAGCAGGCCCTGCGGGATGCGCGCGACCGAGCCACTGAGGACGATCACGTCGAAGGTCGGGCCACTGGCCAGCGGCTGGGAGCCGTCGGCGTGGCGTACTTCGACGCTCATCACGCCGTTGCGGCGCAGCGTCTCGGCGGCGGTCGCGGCCAGCTTGGAATCGATTTCGAGCGTCAGGACCTGCGCGGCGCGCTGCGCGAGGAGGGCGGCCATGAAGCCGGAGCCGGTGCCGATTTCGAGCACGGTCTCGTGCTTCTGGATATGCAGGTCCTGCAGCATGCGTGCTTCCACCTTCGGGGAGAGCATGCACTGGCCGGGTTCGCGGGCGGTGGCGACGTCTTCGAGCGGGATTTCCAGGTCGAAGAAGGCGAGTCCGCGGTGGGCGGCGGGCACGTAGTCCTCGCGGCGGATCTTGGCGAGGAGGTCGAGGATCTCGAAATCAAGCACATCCCAGGGACGGATCTGCTGTTCGATCATGTTGAAGCGGAGGTGCTCCAGATCAGGGGTGGCGGCGGCGTTCATGTGCTTTTCCTAGGTGGGGCTCAGGACAAACCTTCAATTTTAGAGGCCGGTTCCGACGCCCCAATGACCGGGGCCGCCTTGGGCTCCCGGTGCCACTTGCGGCGCGCCCAGTTCGCGAGGTCGTCCATGTAGCAATAGACGACCGGCACCACGACGAGTGTCAGCAGCGACGAGGTGATGACGCCGCCGATCACGGCCTGCCCCATCGGCGCGCGCTGCTCGGAGCCTTCACTGATCGCGAAGGCCAGCGGCACCATGCCGAAGATCATCGCCAGCGTGGTCATGAGGATGGGGCGCAGCCGGACCCGCGCGGCCAACAGCAGGGCTTCCGAGCGCGGCAGGCCCGGCACCGCGTTGCCCTGGTCGTCGATGCCGGGCTCCCGTGCGCGGATCGCGAAATCCACCAGCAGGATCGCGTTCTTGGTCACGAGGCCCATCAGCATCACGATGCCGATGATCGAGAACATCGAGAGCGTCGAGCCGAACATCAGCAGCGCCAGCACGACACCAATGAGCGTCAGCGGCAGCGAGGTCATGAGCGCCATCGGCTGCAGGAAGCTCTTGAACTGGCTCGCCAGGATCATGTAGATGAAGATGATCGCCAGCGCGAGCGCGGAAACCGCATGGCCGAAGGACTCCTGCATGTTCTTGGTCGAGCCGCTGAACTGCCATCCATAGCCCGGCGGAAAGGCGATGCCGGTGAGCGCCTTGCGGATGTCGGCCGACACCTCGCCCGCCGAGCGTCCATCGACGTTGGCGGTGATTGCGACTTCGCGCGAGAGCGCGCGGCGGTTTATCTGGTTCGGGCCGGTGGATTCACGCACGTCCGCCACCTGGGACAGGCGCACGATGCGGCTCGATCCGTCGGCGTTCGCACCCATCGCCGTGCTGATGAAGGGCAGGCGCGCGAGGTCTTCGGGCGAATTGCGCACTTCCGGCGCCAGGCGCACGTTGACGTCGTAGGTCTGGTCGTCCGGTGCGCGCCAGTTGCCGACGGTGGTGCCGGCCACCAGCGTGCGCAGCGAAGCAGCGATCGGCGCCACGCCGAGACCCAGGTCCGAGGCGGCATCGCGCCGCACCACGACGCTGACCGTCGGCTTGTTCGGCTTCTGGCTGGTGTCGAGATCGACGAGGCCTGAAATGGGGCGGATCGCCTCCAGCACCTTCTGCGTCAGGCGGTCGAGTTCGTTCAGGTCGGCGCCCTGCAACGAGAACTCGATCTGCTTGTTGCCCCCGACCGAATCGCGCAGGCCCACGTGCGTGACGGTGATGCCCGGGATCGTGCGCAGCCGCTCGCGCAGCACGGTCGACATCTGGTCGACGCTGCGCGAGCGCGCGCGTCGATCGACCAGCCGCACGTAGATGCTCGCGTACATCTTGCCCTGCGCATCGCCGGTATTGATGGTGGTAAGCGTGTAGCGCACCTCGGGCATCTCGCGCAGCACCGCCTCGACCTGCCGTGCCTTGGCTTCGGTGACTTCGAGTGCGGAGCCGACCGGCGTGTAGAAGCTGATGGTGGTTTCGGAATAGTCCGCCTTCGGCACGAACTCGGTGCCCAGCAGCGGCACCATGAAGATGCTGCCGACGAAGATACCGATCGATGCGAACACGGTCGCCAGCTTGTGCTTGAGCGCCCAGCGCAGGATCGACTGGTAAGCCTCGGCCAGCCGTTCGGTGGCCGAGTCGAACCATCCGGTCACGCGGCCGATGGTCTTGTCGTAGAAGGTAACCGGCGGCCCGCGCTTGCCGTGTGTGTCGATGGATGGGTCGTGCCAGATGCTCGACATCATCGGGTCGAGCGTGAAGCTCACGAACATCGAGATCAGCACCGCAGCAACGATCGTGATGCCGAACTCGTGGAAGAACTTGCCGATGATCCCTTCCATGAAGCCGATCGGCAGGAACACAGCGACGATCGAGAGCGTCGTCGCGAGCACCGCGAGGCCGATCTCCTGGGTGCCGTCGAGCGATGCCGCGTAGGGCGACTTGCCCATCTGCACATGCCGCACGATGTTCTCGCGCACCACGATCGCGTCGTCGATCAAGAGGCCCACGCACAGCGACAACGCCATCAGCGTGACCATGTTGATCGTGAAGCCGAACATTGCCATGAACCAGAAGGTGCCGATCAGGGCGATCGGCAGCGTGAGGCCGGTGATGACGGTCGAGCGCCACGAATTCAGGAACAGGAACACGATGAGCACCGTGAGCACCGCGCCTTCGATCAGCGTCTGCCGCACGTTCTGCACGGCGACGCGGATGGGGCGCGACGCGTCGCCGATCGGCTGGAGCTTCACGCCCGCGGGCAGTTGGGGCTGGATCTCGGCGATGGCTTTGGTCAGCCCGTCAACCACCTGGATGGTGTTCTCGTCCTGCGCCTTCTGCACCGAGAGCAGCAGCGTGCGCTCGCCGTTGTAGAGCGCGAGGCTGTCAAGTTCCTGCGCGCCGTCCTTCACGGCCGCGACCTGATCCACGCGGATCGGTGCGCCACCCTTGCGCGTGATGATGATGCGGCCGAAGTCTTCGGGCCGCTCCATGCGCGCATCGACCTGCACGACGCGGTCCTGTTCCAGCGATCGCACCGAGCCCACCGGCAGCGCCTGGTTCTCGTTGCGCACTGCATCGACCACCTGCGTGGCACTCACGCCGAAGGCTTCCATCGCCTGCGGATTGAGGTAGATGTTGATCTCGCGTTTGGTGCCGCCGACCAGCGTGACCGAGCCGACGCCGCGGACGTTCTCAAGGCGCTTCTTGAGCACCTGATCGGCCCAGTTGGTCAGTTCGACCGCGCTCGGCTGCTTGTTCTTGTCACCTTCGGGCAGCACGGCCACCGACCACACCGCGCGCGATGCGGGGTCGAAGCGCAGCACGCGCGGCTCCTTCACCTCGTCGCGGAAGAGCGGCCGCACCGAAGCGACCTTCTCGCGTACGTCATCGGCCGCCTTGCGCCCGTCGACATAGAGCTGGAATTCGATGATGACGACCGACTGGCCTTCGTAGCTGCGCGAGGTGAGATTGTTGATGCCCGCGATCGAGTTGACGCCTTCCTCGACCTTCTTGGTCACTTCGCTCTCGACGATCTCGGGCGAGGCGCCGGGGTATTCGGTGATGACCACAACCACCGGGAAATCGATGTTCGGAAACTGATCGACCTGGAGGCGCTGGTACGAGAACGCACCCAGCACGACCAGCGCGAGCATGAGCATCGTCGCGAAGACGGGGTTTTTCAGACTGACGCGGGTGAACCACATGGCGCTACCTGGCTCAGGGCGTCAAGGGGCGGAACGGGCCGCTGCCGGCGCGCCGCCGGTGGCCGCGACCGGTGCGAGGCGCACCGCGGTGCCGTCGCGCAGCGTGCCGACGCTGCCCGCCACCACGACAGCGCCTTCATCGATGCCGCGCACCGCGACCATGATCTGGCCGTTGTGCTGCCCGCGCAGCCCTGTCTCGACCTGGCGGTGGACGATCCGGCCCTCGGTCACCAGTTGCACGTAAGGCGCCGGCTTGTCGGTGCGCACGGCGGTCAAAGGTAGCGCGAGTGTTTCGGTGCGGCCGACGTCGATCGTGCCCTGCGCGAACAGGCCCTGGCGGAAGCCGGTGCTGCGATCGAGTTCGAGGTAGACGAGCACGCTGCGGCTGCCCGCCTGGGCGGAGGGGTTCACGCGCACGACCGTGGCGCCGACGCTGCGTTCGCCACTCCTCGGGTCGATGGCGCCGCCGCCTTCGATCTGCAGGGTTGCTCGCTGGCCGACGCGCACCGCCACCGAGTCGGCGGCGGCCAGCGTGGCTTCGACCTCGATGCGGCTGAGATCGACGACCTCAATCACCTTGGCGTCGATGCCCACGCGTTCGCCGGGTTGCGCGAAGCGCTGCGACACCTGTCCGTTGATGGGGCTCTTGAGCACCGTGTCGTCGAGCGATTTGCGCATCACGTCCACTGCCGCCAATGCTGCGCGGTGCGTCGCCAGCGCGGCATTGAGGTTCGACTGCGAGGTGTCGAGCGCCGTGCGCGAGATGAAACCTTGGTCCACCAGCGCGCGGTTGTTGTCGTAGTTGCGCTGTGCGACCTCCGCTTGCGCGCGAGCCGAGTCGGCCTGCTCTTGCGCCTGACGCATGCGCGAATGGAATTCGATCGGATCGATGCGCGCGATGACCTGTCCTGCCTTGACCGTGTCGCCTTCGCGCACCGTGAGGCCGATCAGTTCACCGGCCACGCGGGCCTTGAGCTGCGCGGAATCGACTGCCCTTAGCGTGCCCGAGATGGGGAGGGTTTCGGCCAGTTCGCGCCGCTTCGCGCGGACCACGTCGGCCGCCGCCAGCTCGATCATGGTTTCGGCTGCCTTCGCGCTGGCCGCGGCCGCCCCCTGATGCGCCCTGCGTGCACCGATGGCGCGCAGCACCCCGCCGACCACGAGGACGAGGATGAGGGCCACGACGACCCACTTGATGGAGCGCTTCATGACGCCGCCTTGGGCTTGCAGAGCCCATTGAGCACGATTTCAGTCTGGATCGCGAGGTATTTTTCGGGGTCGATGTCGGATTCTCCGTCGACGCAGATGGGCGCGGAGTGCTTCCACAGCATCAAAAAGATCATGGGTGAGATGACGGCATAGATGGCGTTGTCGACGTCGATTGGCGCGAATTCGCCGCTGTCGACGCCGCGCCGGATGATTCGCCGCAGCAGCGTGTGCCCAGGCTTGACCACCTCGCGGCGGTAGAACTCCGCCAGTTCGGGAAAATTGCGGCCTTCGCTCAGCATGAGCTTGGTGAGACCGGATGCCTTGGTCGATCCGACGCGCTCCCACCAGATGCGCATGCAGTAGCGCAGCATGTCGATGGTGGAGCCCTCGAATTCGTCGAACTCGCGGTTCCATTCGGTGAACCGGCCGGCGAGGTTCTCGACGACCACCGCCTTGAACAGCTCTTCCTTGCTCGGGAAGTACAGGAAGAGGGTGCCCTTGGAGACGCCGGCCCGGGCCGCGACTTCCTCGGATCGGGTGGCGGCGAAGCCTTTCTCGACAAAGAGATCGAGCGCCGCCTCGAGCAGCTCGCCGGGACGGGCTTCCTTGCGACGTTCGCGCTTGGCGCGTACGGGGCACATCTTGTCGCTGAGGAAACGGGGGGCGGGCATGGGGCTTAATGACTGGCGGGTTAGTAATGTAGTGAGGGCCTTGGTTCGCGTCAAGCCGCCACAATGTTGGGTTCTCGGAGTACCTCATGACCCAAACCACTCAAACCGAAACCATCGTCCTTGGCGGCGGCTGCTTCTGGTGCACCGAGGCAGTGTTCGATCGCGTCCGCGGCGTGCTTGACGTCGAATCCGGCTACAGCAACGGCCAGGCACTCAACCCCAGCTATGAACAGGTCTGCACTGGCCGCACCGGCCACGCGGAAGTAGTCAAGCTGGTGTTCGACCCGGAAGAAATCTCGCTGCACGAGATCCTCGAGATCTTCTTCGTGGTGCATGACCCGACCACCCTCAACCGGCAGGGCAACGACGTCGGCACGCAGTACCGCAGCGGCATCTACTACACGAACGACGAGCAGAAGAAGGTGGCCGAAGAGGTGATCCGTGAGATCACGGACAGCAAGACCTATCGCTCGCCCGTCGTGACCGAAGTGCAGCCGCTGGCCAACTACTCGGCGGCCGAGGCCTATCATCAGGACTACTTCCTGAACAACCCGAACCAGGGGTACTGCGCCTTCGTGGTCGGTCCCAAGGTCGAGAAGTTTCAGAAGACGTTCGCGAAGTACCTCAAGTCCTGATGCATTCCACGTCCCGTTCCACCGCGGCCCGCACGCTCGTCTGCGTGCTGGCGCTCGCGTTGTGGATCGCGGCGACGCTGGGTCTCGTGCATCGCACCTTGCACGCGCATGCGACTGGCCTTCCTGAACTGGCCGAGAAGGTGGGCGCTTCTGCTCCTTCTTCTTCCCATTCTCCCCCGCACGGTCTCTTTGCGCTCTTCGGCGATCACACCGATGCCGAATGCCGCTTGTATGACCAGCTTTCCCACGGGCCGGCCGCCCTCGGCGTGCCGTTGGTGATCCTCCCCGTGACGCTGCCGGCCGCCACATTCGCATGGCTCGAAGGCGAGGCGCTGGCGCGCTGGGCCACGCTCTTCGACGCTCGCGGCCCGCCTTCCGCTCGCTGAATCCCCTTCCATCTGCAGTCGCCGTCCGCATGGCGGGCGGCGGCCTGCGTCTGTCGATTCAACGAGTGTTTCAACATGCCATTTCCATTCCGTCGCAATGCCGTGGGCGTTGCTGTCCTTCTCTCGCTTGCGTGCTGCGCTTCGTGGGCCCAGACCCAAACCCAATCCCAATCCCAACCCGCATCCACGCTCGGTGAAATCACCATCACCGGCAATCCGCTCGGCGCGAGTGACCTGATCGCGCCCACCACATCGCTCGCGAACGACGCGCTCCTGATGCGTTCCGAATCCACCCTCGGCGAGACCCTGAACGGCCTCCCGGGTGTCGGCAGCACCTACTTTGGTCCGAATGCCAGCCGGCCCACCATTCGCGGGCAGGACGGCGATCGCATCCGCATCCTGCAGAACGGCGGCGCCGCGCCCGATGCGTCGTCGCTGAGCTACGACCATTCGGTTCCGGTCGACATGCTGGTGACCGATCGCGTCGAAGTCCTGCGCGGCCCGTCGGCGCTGCAATACGGCGGCAGCGCGGTGGGCGGCGTCGTGAACCTGCTCGACAACCGCATTCCGACGGAGCCGATCGAAGGTTTCGGCGGACGTGCGGACCTTGGCTATGCGAGCGGCAACCGCGAGAAGGCGGGCGGCGTGGTGCTCGAAGGCGGCAGCAACCGCTATGCGCTGCACGTCGATGCGTTTCACCGCGACTCGGACGATGTCTCGGTGCCGATCGATCTGCCATGCGCCAACCCGCAGCGGCCGGGGATCGCACGCAAGATCTGCAACTCGGCCAATCAGGCCGAGGGCGGCGCATTCGGGGGCACGCTCTTCTTCGACCAGGGCTGGATCGGCGCATCGGCCAGCACCTATCGCAGCACCTACGGCACGGTCGCCGAGGACAACGTGACTATCGGCATGAAGTCCGACCGCTATGCGCTCGAAGGCGAGTGGCGCCCGGGCGGGTTCTTCAGTAGCGTGCGCGCCAAGGTGAGCCGCACCGACTACGGTCACACTGAATACGAAGGCCCGGTGCCCGGCACGGTGTTCACGAAGAAGAGCGACGACTTCCGCATCGAGGCGCGGCACCGCAAGATCGGCAACCTGGAGGGCCTGATCGGGTTCACCAAAGAGTCCGGTGATTTCTCCGCCGAGGGCGAGGAAGCTTTCGTTCCCGCGAGCCGGACGCGCAGCAACGCGCTGTTCCTGCATGAGGAGCTGGGCACCTCATGGGGCCGCCTTAGCTTTGGCGCGCGCACGGAACAGGTGAAGGTGAAGTCCTTCGGTTCGGACGATCCGGAAGTCACGCGTTTCTTCAGCGGCGAGCGCGACTTCAGCCCGCACAGCGCGGCCTTCGGCGCTTTGGTCGACCTCGCGCCGCAATGGCAGTTGACTTCGAACCTTGCCTACACCGAACGCGCGCCCAAGGACTACGAGCTGTTCGCCAACGGCCCGCACGTGGCGACCGGGACGTGGGAACGCGGCAACCCAGACCTGCAGAAGGAGAAGTCGACGGGCTTCGACCTCGGGGCGCAGTGGCGTTCGGGGCCGAACAACGCGAAGGTCAACGCATACGTCACGCGGTTCAGCAACTACATCGGACTCAATGCGACCGGCAATGTGCGCGGCGAAGACGGCGATGTGAATCCGAGCGACTCGGACAACACGTTGCCCGAGTACGCGTACACCGGCGTTCGTGCGCGCTTCACCGGCCTCGAGGCCAGCGGGACGTTGCGCCTGCTCGGCAAGGATGGCTTCTCGCGCCTGGGCGACGGGGGCACCCTCGACCTCGAATGGCGTGGCGATCTGGTGCGTGCGACCAACACCGACACCGATGCGCCTCTGCCTCGCATCTCACCGGCGCGCGCCGGTGCAACGTTGGCTTATGGCAATGGCCCGTGGACCGCACGCTTCGGCTTCGACTACTACGCCGCGCAGCACCGGGTGCCCCGAGGCGATCGCGAAACCGACGCCAATACGCTGTGGAATGCCTCGCTCACCTACAAGATGAAGATCCAGCGCGCGAACCTCACCTGGTATGCGCGCATCGACAACATCACGAACGAGCTGGCCTACAGCGCGACCTCGATCCTGACCACGACCGCCTTCCCGGGCGTGCCGCTGCCGGGCCGGTCGGCGAAGGTGGGGCTGCGCGCGACCTTCTGACCTTCAGAGTCCTGCTGCCGCAGCCCGCTCACCAATTGAAACTTGGCTCGGCGGGCCTGTTCGACGATGCTCTCCTTTCATCCGAAAAGAGGAGCCACGGCGATGGAAGGAGGCGACAACACTGCGGCGATCGACTGCCGCTTGATACGGGTCGTCGGCAGGGTGCAGGGCGTGGGCTATCGCCAGGCCTGCGTCCGTCATGCCCGCGGGCTCGGCATCACCGGGTGGGTTCGCAACCGGCTGGACGGCTCGGTCGAAGCAGTGCTCCAGGGTTCGCCGAATCAGATTGCACACATGTGCGACTGGTTGCGCACGGGAGTGCCGGGCGCACGGGTGTCGTCGCTCGAAGTGAAGGACGTGCCGCGGCCATTCGACCGGTTCGTCGATTTCGAGCGCCATCCGACGGTGTGAGCCGCGCGGCTTTCGCGTTGCGTGCGCGGGTATGCTCGCCGCGGTGAATGCGACCGTCCTTTCCTCTCTCCTGCCTGTCGTCCTGCTGATTGCCGTTGGATTCGTTGCCGGGCGCAGGGGATGGGTCGGCGGTGGTGCGGTGCGCGACCTGTCGAACCTGATCTTCCTGTTGCTCGCGCCGGCGCTGTTGTTTCACTCCATGAGCACGGTGCGTATCGAGCAGCTCAGTCTTCGCCCTGTGGCCGCATATTTCATCGCGGCGGGGCTCATCTTCGCGGGCACGATGTTCTGGCGCGGCTTCCACCGTACGGCGGCGGTGCTCGCGCTGGCCAATACCTACAGCAACACCGTGATGATCGGCATCGCACTGATCGGCCTCGCCTATGGGCCGGACGGGACGGTGGTGCTGCTCACGCTCATTTCGCTGCACTCGCTGGTGCTGTTGACCAGTGCGACGGTCGTACTCGAACTCGCCGTGGCGCACGAACAGGCCGCGAGCAGCGGCGAGGCGCGAAAGCCGATGATGCGCGTCGTCGGACGTGCGCTTTACAACGCGATCATCCACCCGGTGCCGCTGCCGATCGTGGCTGGCCTGCTCTTCGGGCAATCGGGCCTGCGGATGCCGGAGGCCATCGACACGACAATCGCGTTGCTCGGGGGTGCCTTCAGCCCAGTGGCCTTGGTCATGGTGGGAATCACTCTGGCGTTGACACCGGTGGGCATGCACTGGCGCGGCGCGCTCGTGCAGGCGTTGATCAAGAACCTCGTGCATCCGCTTCTTGTCGCCGGGCTCGGCTTGGTGCTGGGGCTGCGAGGCTTGCCGCTGACCGTCATGGTGGTCGCCGCCGCTTTGCCGATTGGTGCGAACGTCTTCCTGTTCTCGCAGCGCTACCGCACCGCTGAAGAGCTGGTGACGGCCAGCGTGGTCGTGTCAACCGGGCTCGCGCTGGTCACGCTCACGGTCGTGATGGCGCTCGCGGGCAGGCTCTGAGCGGCCTCAGGGCGCGAGGCGTTCCCGAATCCAGTCGCCGGCTTCGAGCCGATAGCGCAACCGGTCGTGCAGCCGGCTCTTGCGGCCCTGCCAGAACTCCCAGCGATCGGGCACGAGGCGGAATCCACCCCAGTGTGGCGGGCGCGGGGGCGAAAGCAGATGCTTCGCGGCATGGATGGCCGCGTTCTTCACCAGCACGTCGCGACCGCTGATGACCTCGCTCTGCGGGCTGGCCCAGGCGCCGATGCGTGAATCGAGGGGCCGGCTTGCGAAGTAGACGTCGCTCTCGGCGTCGCTGACCCTCTCGACGCGGCCTTCGATGCGCACCACGCGTTCGAGCTCGACCCAATGGAACTGCAGCGCCGCGAACGGATTGCCGGCGAGGTCCTGCCCCTTGCGGCTCTGGTAGTTGGTGTACCAGACGATGCCGCGCTCGTCATAGCCTTTGATGAGAACGATGCGCGTCGACGGGCGCAAGTCGCCGCCGACGGTGGCGAGCGTCATCGCATTGGGTTCTGGCAGCTTGGCGTCGATGGCTTCGGCCAGCCAGCGCTCGAATTGCTTCAGCGGGTCTTCGGCGCTGCTGGTTTCGTCGAGTTCGGCGCGCTCGTAGCTTTTGCGCAGGGCGGCCAGTGCTTCGTTGGGGGAACTCATCATGGCGCCATTGTTGCGCAAGCAAAGCGAAGATACTTCGGCGCATGAATGCCGCATCGCCATCGTCTGGGCCTCCGACCGTCATCGTCCTCGCATCGGGCCGCGGGGAGCGATTCAAGGCCGCGGGCGGCGCCGGGCGCAAGCTGCACGCGCCGCTGGTCGGCGCGACGGTGCTGGAGCACACACTGGCCTCGGTCCGTGAGAGCGGTCTTCCGTGGCATCTGGAAGACGTCGGGCATCCGGGCATGGGCGATTCGATCGCCGCTGCCGTGCGGGCCACGGCTGATGCGCATGGGTGGCTGATTCTTCCGGCCGACTTGCCGCTGGTCCAACCCCCGACGCTGCAGGCGGTCGCGCATGCATTGCAGGGCGGGGTGCAGGCGGCGCAACCGAGCTATCGCGGCACGCGCGGGCATCCAGTCGGCTTCGCTGCCCCGTGCGGACCCCGGCTTGCAGCACTGTCGGGCAACCTGGGTGCGGCGCCGGTGCTCCGTGCCTTGCGCGAAGCAGGGCAGGTTGCCGAACTCGAACTGGACGACGTCGGCATCGTCACCGACATCGACACACCGGAAGAACTGGCCCGCGCCGAAGCGCTGTTGCGGGAGCGGCTCAGCCGCGGGTGATCACGCCACAAGCGACACGCGGACCGGAGTTGCCGGCTGGCTGCGTGGTGAAGTCGTCGCGGTCGCGATGCACCACGATAGCGCGGCCCACCACGTTGTTGGCGGCGCCTTCGGTCAGGGAGATGGCGTGCACCTCGACGCTGAACTTCGCGACGCCACCAGCGTCGGCCACGAGGCTCGGCAGTTCGCCAGCATGGCTGCCCGGTGCGGCGAACTTGCCATGCGTGCCGCCGGCGGGGTTGAAGTGGCCGCCAGAGGCATTGCCGTTGTCGCCGCAGTCGCCCTTCTCGTGGATGTGAAAGCCGTGTTCCGTTCCCGGCGGGAGGCCGCGCACTTCGCCGGTCACGCGCACCCCGTGGTCGAGCGGCGTGAAGGTCACCTTGCCCATGGTCGGATTCGGCGAAATCGCCCCGGTCGGTGCAAGAGTGGCCGTGGCTCCCGCGCCTTGGCCCATGGTGCCGCAGGCGGCCAGCGTGGCGGTGGCAGCAAGGGTGGCGGCGAGGGCGATGATTCGACGGGACATATGAACTCCTTGAATGTTGATTAGTTTTGGGATCCAGGAGGGTATAGCGAAGATGGCGCTTTTCCGCCATCAGCCTCGGCCGACAAACGGATTTCGGCCAGCTTCACGAGCCGCGCCAGCGCTGCGTCATGGATCGAGTGGCGCTTGAGCTCCAGCAGAGTCTGTTGCGCATAGTCGAGCGAACTGCCATAGCGGCCGACCGCGCTTGCGAAGATATGGCGATACCGCTCGTCGCTGAGCTCGCCAGTGAAGTTGGGGCTGTGGCGCGAGAGTGTGAAGGCAAGCGCCTTCACCTTGGAATGCGGTGTGTTGCATTCGAGCCAGCGCGGGTCGTAAACGCCGGTGGGCATCTCGCGCAGCCAGAGACGCCCCAGCGTCTCGAGTCCGTCTGCCGCCGGCACGCGGAAGACCATGCCGCGACAACTGCCGCCCGACAGCAGCCCGAAGACGAGACCCGGGTTCTCGACCGTTCCGCGATTCACCCGGCTCCACATCTTGAGGGCGCGATGCCAACCGTGCACCCGCGCCGGGTGTCGCTCGATGAAGCCGAACTCGGGTCGCCAGATCAGCGAGCCGTAGCCGAAGAGCCACAGGTCCTGGTGACCGCCCCATTCCTCGATCACCCGATCGAGCATCGGTTTGGGATCGCGCAGGGGCTTGGGCAGGGGATCGAGGCCAGGAGGACCCGGATCGCCCTTCTGCGGCTCTGGGGCGGCACCTACAATTTCGCGGTCATGGTTCACCGCACCATTATTTACCGACCCCTCAACTACGGAGATCCGCCCATGTCTGCGACCAGTGACGACGACAGCCAACAGAATTTCATCCTTGCCTTCCTGCTTGGCCTGATTGCGCTGGTGATTCTGTTTGTCATCGGCATCGTGCTTTATTCCAGGAGCCACAACGCCGCTGTTCCCGCGCAGCCCGTTGCCGCAGCGGCACCCGCGACAACGGTTGCGGTCGTGACCGAGACCGTGACGGTCGTGATCCCCGACGGCGCAAGCATCCGTGTCGCGGGCGGCGTGGTGAACTTCTACTTCGCCACCGCGAGCGCGGACATCGCGCCCGGCGCCGCCGAGGCGCTGGCCATCGTGCTCAAGGGCGTCGAAGGTGGCAAGAAGGCGCTGGTGTCCGGCTTCCACGACACCACCGGCGATCCGGCGCTCAACGATGAGCTCGCCAAGAAGCGCGCCCAGATGGTGCGCGACGTGCTCGTGGGCCTCGGCTGCCCGCCCGACAAGGTCCAGATGGAGCGGCCCGAAGTGACCACCGGCTCGGGCAACGACGCCCAGGCCCGGCGCGTCGAAGTGAAGCTGATCGATTGACTTCGCCTTTGCCCCAGTGGCGACGTGAACAAAGCCCCGCATGTCGGGGCTTTTTCATTCTGGCTTGATACCATGCACCTTCGAGTTGCCAATGCTTGGCGGCTCAACGGCAGTGCGACATATCCCATGACTACACACCCCACAGTCCGCGATGTCACCGATCGCATCCGTGAGCGCAGCCGAGCGCTGCGCAGTGCCTACCTCCAGCGTCTCTCCGAAATCCGACACCGCGAACGCGGCTCCGATCGCATGGGCTGCGCCAACGTGGCGCACGCCGTCGCGGGGATTCCGGCCAACGACAAACTCAAGGTAGTGACCGAACGTGCGCCGAACATCGGCGTGGTCACCGCCTACAACGACATGCTCTCGGCCCATGCACCGTTCCAGGGCTACCCGGACATCGTCAAGCACGAGGCGCGGCGGTATGCGGCGACTGCGCAGGTGGCCGGTGGCGTGCCCGCGATGTGCGATGGCGTCACGCAGGGCACCCCCGGCATGGAGCTCAGCCTTTTCAGTCGCGACGTGATCGCGATGGGGACGGCTGTGGCCCTCACGCACGACATGTTCGATGCCGCGCTGCTGCTCGGCGTCTGCGACAAGATCGTGCCGGGCCTGCTGATCGGTGCGCTGCACTTCGGTCATCTGCCGATGGTCTTCGTGCCCGCGGGGCCGATGCCTTCGGGCCTCTCGAACAGCGCGAAGGCCAAGGTTCGCGAACAGGCCGCACAGGGGTTGGTCGGAAGGCAAGGACTCCTCGACGCCGAGATGCAGGCCTATCACGCACAGGGCACCTGCACCTTCTACGGCACCGCGAACAGCAACCAGATGCTGCTCGAGGCGATGGGCCTGCATGTGCCCGGCACCGCGTTCATCCAGCCGGGGGATTCGATGCGCGAGGCGCTCACCCGCGAGGCGGTGCGTACCGTGCTCGGGCGGGCTTCCGACAAGGCGTATGCGGTGCCGCCGATCGGCGAAATGGTCGATGAGCGCGTGATCGTCAACGCGATGGCGGCCCTGCTTGCCACCGGTGGATCGACCAATCATCTGATCCATTGGGTGGCGGTCGCGCGGGCGGCGGGCATCCTGATCGACTGGAACGACTTCTCGGAACTTTCGGAAGTTGTGCCGCTGCTCACGCGGGTCTATCCGAACGGAACGGCCGACGTGAACGAGTTCCAGGCCGCGGGCGGTCCCGGCTTCGTGATCGGTGAACTGCTCGACTCCGGGCTGATGCACGCCGACGTGCAGACGGTGCGCGCTGGCGGAATCCGCGAATTCGCGAACATCCCCACGCTCGCCGCCACGCCATCCGACGAGCACGCGCTGGCGTGGCATGTCGCGGCGCCGACCAGGAACGATGCGGTTGCGCGTCCGGTCGCGTCGCCGTTCAGTGCGACCGGCGGGCTCAAGGTGCTGGTCGGCAATCTTGGCCGGAGCGTGATCAAGGTATCTTCGGTGCCGGATGACCGGCATGTGATCGAGGCACCCGCCCGCGTGTTCGATTCGCAAGGCGAACTGCAGGATGCCTTCAAGGCCGGCGAACTCCAGCGCGACGTGGTGTGCGTCGTGCGCTGGCAGGGGCCGCAAGCCAACGGCATGCCGGAGCTGCACAAGCTGACGCCGCCGCTTTCGGTGCTGCAGGGCAAGGGCTTTCGCGTGGCGCTCGTGACCGATGGCCGAATGAGCGGCGCCTCGGGCAAGGTGCCGGCTGCGATCCACGTGTCGCCCGAGGCCGCCGCGGGCGGGCCACTGGCCAAGGTGCGCGACGGCGACCTCATCCGCCTCGATTCGATTGCCGGCACGCTCGCCGTGCTGGTGCCCGACGACGAGTGGGCGCAACGCGAAGTCGCCAAGCAACCCGAAGAACAGCGCACCGCAAACGGTCACGGCCTGGGCCGCGAACTGTTCGCCGGCATGCGCCGCAATGCATTGACAGCAGAAGAAGGAGCCTGCACATGGCTGTGAATTTGACCGCGCTCGACGTGATGCGCGATGCACCGGTGATCCCCGTGATCGTTTTGCATGACGTGAAGGACGCGGTGCCGTTGGCACGCGCACTCGTGGCCGGCGGGATCCGCATGCTCGAAGTGACGCTGCGCACGCGCGAAGCGCTCGAGTGCATCGAAGTCATTTCCAAGGAAGTGCCCGAAGCAGTGGCCGGCGCGGGCACGATCCGCAGCGCGGCCGACGCACAGGCCTCGGCGCTCGCGGGCGCGAAGTTCGGCGTGAGCCCGGGCTACACGCGCGCAGTTGGCAAGGCATGCCACGACCTGGGCCTGCCGCTGCTGCCCGGCGTCGCGACCGGCAGCGAAATCATGATGGCCCAGGAAGACGGCTTCACCGAACTCAAGTTCTTTCCGGCAGTTCAGGCCGGCGGGCTCGCGATGCTCAAGGCATGGCAGGGGCCTTTCGGCGATGTGAAGTTCTGCCCGACCGGCGGCGTTCACGCGGGCAATGCGCCCGAGTTTCTTGCGCTGTCGAATGTGGCGTGTGTTGGCGGTTCGTGGATCGTTCCGACCGATGCGATTGCGGCCGGCGATTGGTCCCGCATCGAGGCACTCGCCCGAGAAGCGAGCCAGCTCGCGCGATGAGCGCAGCAACCTTCGACGCGAGTGACCTGAAGGTCATCGCCTTCGATGTCTTTGGCACTGTGGTCGACTGGTACTCGGGCATCGCTGCCGAGGCCGAGCGCATCATCCCCGGCATCGATGGTGGGGCATTCGCGCTGGCATGGCGGGCGGGGTACCAGCCGGCGATGAAGGGCGTGATGGAACGCCTTGCAGCGGGCGAGGGCGGCTTCACGCTGCTCGACGAGCTGCATATGGGCATCCTCGGCAGCGTGCTGCGCGACTTCGGCATCGAAGACCTTGATTCGGACCGCAAGCGCGATCTCAACAAGGCCTGGCACCGGCTTCCCGCGTGGCCGGATTCGGTTGTGGGGCTTGCCCGGCTCAAGCGCAAGTACATCATCTGCTCGCTCTCGAACGGCAACATCGGCCTTCTGACCGAAATGGCCAAGAACGCCGGACTGCCTTGGGATTGCGTGCTGTCGGCCGAGGTCTTCAAGGCGTACAAGCCGGACCCGCGCACTTACCTCGGTGTCGCGGCCGTGTTCGATGTATCACCGGGGCAAGTGATGCTCGCCGCGGCGCATCACGACGACCTTGCGGCCGCGCGCACCTGCGGGCTGCGCACCGGCTACATCGAGCGGCCCCTGGAATTCGGCCCGGCACGGCCGAAGGATGTCTCGCCGGAGCCGGACAACAACCTGCACGCCCGCAGCATCGAGCATCTCGCGGATCTGCTGGGCTGCTGAGCGCGGCGGGAATCAGCGCAGGCCTGCGCCTGCCGCGCCTTCTGCGCGCTGGATGAGTTCGATCTTGTAACCATCCGGATCGGTCACGAATGCGATGACCGTCGTGCCACCCTTCACGGGCCCGGCTTCGCGGGTGACATTGCCGCCCGCGGATTTGATCTTTTCGCAGGCCGCATACGCATCGGGCACGCCGAGCGCGATGTGGCCGTATGCCGTGCCGAGTTCATAGCTTTCGGTGCCCCAGTTGTAGGTCAGCTCGATCTCGGCCTGTGCCGGGTTGCCCTCGTAGCCGACGAAGGCGAGGCTGTACTTGTATTCGGGGTTCTCCGACGTGCGCAGCAGCTGCATGCCGAGCACCTGTGTGTAGAAGTCGATCGAGCGCTGCAGATTGCCGACGCGCAGCATGGTGTGGAGGATTCGCATTTCGTGGGTCGCCATCAGATGTTGTCGATCGGCGATTGTCGCGCTCCCCCGTCACCCGCGCTGTCAGCGCATCTCGAACACCAGGCAGGTCGTGGTGGCGTGTGCGTAGAGCGTGCCGTCCGGGCCGACCAGGCGAGCTTCGGCGGTCGCGAGCTGGCGGCCGCAATGGATCACCTTGCCTTCGGCGCGCACGCGTTCGACCTTGGGCGTCAGCGCCTTGACGAGGTTCACGCCCAGTTCGGCCGTGGTGTAGGCGCGTCCGGCCGGCATCATGGTATGGACCGCGCAGCCAAGGGCCGAATCGAGCAGGGTGGCGAACCAGCCGCCATGGATGGTGCCGAGCGGATTCAGGTGCTCCGGCAGTGGCTTGCCCTGGAACACCGCGCGACCGGGGCCGACTTCGATGATCTGGAAATTCAGCGTCTTCGCGATTGCGGCATACGGGATTTCCGCGCGGAGCATCGCCTGCATCATTTCAAGGCCGGTCTTGCCGACGATCTGGTCCGGACGCGCGAGCCCGGGGCCAGGGCCGGCGTCGAGTCGATCCGCGACGGCCTTTTCCTCGGCGATCCACGAGGCGAGTTGTTCTGCTGGTGTCATCGACAATTCCCGTAAAGTTGCATATGCAATTATTGTAGCTACAATCGTTGGCATGAATGCTATCGCAAAGCCCCAAGGCTGCACCAACTTCAAGCTGCGTCACCTGATGCGGCAAGTGGGTCGGCTGTATGACGCGGAGGTCGCCCGAAGCGGCCTCAAGACCACGCAGTACTCGCTGCTGTCGCATGTGCTGCATCTGGGCCCGGTTCGTCCGGTGGACCTGGCGCAGGCCATGGGTGTCGATGCATCGACGCTCACGCGCAACCTCAAGCCGATGATCGCGGCGGGTTGGCTGGTGCAAGGCGAAGGGCCTGATGCGCGCAGCCGCTTCATCGAGCTCACCGACGAAGGCCGCAAGAAGCGCAGCGAGGCGCAACGGCATTGGCGCACCGCGCAGGAAAGGCTCAACGAATTGCTCGGTGTGGAGCGCGTGCTTGCGCTTCATGCGTTGATCGACGAAAGCATTTCGGTGCTGCAGGCCGCTGGCGAGACCGACGGAGGAGAGCTCGATGACTGATCGCGCCGCTTCCGCCGTTCCCGGCGCGACTCCTCCCGCAGCTAGCCATGCCATCTGGCTGGTGCTCCTCGCCGCCGCTGGCACCTTCGCGCTGACGATGGGCGTGCGGCAGACAATGGGGCTCTTCCTTTCGTCGCTCAATACGTCGACCGGGCTGGGCCTCGGCAGCATCAGCCTTGCATTTGCATTCGGGCAGCTCTGGTGGGGCCTGACGCAGCCCTTCGCGGGTGCCGTCGCGGACCGCATCGGCACAGGCCGCGTGATCTTCATCGGCGTGCTGCTGGTGGCACTCGGCACATTTATCACGCCGCTGATGACGACGACCGCCGGACTCATCTTCGCGATCGGCGTGCTTGCGGCAGGTGGGGCGGGCATGGCCGGCCCCTCGGTGCTGATGGCCGCGACCACCCGCCTGGTGCCTTTGCACAAGCGCGGCCTCGCCACCGGTGTGGTGAATGCGGGTGGATCTTTTGGACAGTTCGCGATGGCGCCGATCGCCATCGGGCTGATGGCAACCGTCGGTTGGGCCAGTGCAATGCAGTGGCTCGCCGTGTTGATCCTGGTCGCGCTGCCCGCGGTCCTCGTGCTCAAGGGCAATTCGAAGGCGCTTGCCGCGCAGACGGCGACCAAGGGGGGGAGCCCGCTCACCGCACGCCAGGCGATCAGCCAGGCCATCGGCACGCCGAGCTACCGTTACCTGAGCCTGGGCTTCCTTGTGTGCGGCTTTCATGTCGCCTTCCTCGCGACGCACCTGCCCGGCGTGGTCGCGGCCTGCGGGCTTCCGCCTGAGATCGGTGGCTGGGCGCTGGCCATGATCGGGCTGTTCAACATCGTCGGCAGCCTCCTGATGGGCTGGGCGGTCGGCCGGTGGCGGATGAAGTCACTGCTTGCGCTGGTCTATGCGGCGCGCGGAGTTGCAGTGCTCATCTTCCTGCTCGCACCGAAGACGCCGGCCGTGATGCTGATCTTTGCCGCGGTGATGGGGGTGACCTTCCTGTCCACCGTTCCGCCGACCGCGGGGCTGGTCGCAAAGATGTTCGGCCCGGCCAACATGGCGATGCTGTTCGGCATCGTGATGCTCGCGCACCAGATCGGCGGCTTCCTCGGCGCGTTCCTGGGCGGCTATGTGTTCCAAGCCACGGGCAGCTATGACATCGTCTGGTACATCGACATCGCGCTGGCTGCGGGTGCTGCACTCGTCAACCTCCCGATCCGCGAGTCGCGTCCGGCACTGATGGCGAAGCCGGCATGAGCGACCTTGATTCGCGGACGCGGCTGCTGCTCGAAGCGCCGATCGTTCCCACGTTGCTGCGCCTCGCGCTGCCCAACGTCCTGGTGATGGTTGCGCAGGCTGCGGTGGGTCTCATCGAAACCTACTTCGTCGGCAAGCTCGGGACCGACGCACTCGCGGGCATGGCGCTGGTGTTCCCGGTCGTGATGCTGATGCAGATGACGTCGGCCGGCGCGATGGGCGGTGGCATCGCCTCGTCGATCGCGCGGGCGCTGGGCGCGCGACGCCGTGACGTGGCGGACGCGCTGGTGCTGCACGCGCTTGCCATCGCGATCGGTTTCGGCATCGTCTTCATGCTTGCACTGCTCGTCGGTGGACGCTGGCTCTTCGGGCTGATGGGCGGTTCGGGCGCATCGCTCGAAGCGGCGCTGCGCTACTCCAACGTGGTCTTCGCGGGGGCGGTGCTGGTGTGGGTCTTCAACTCGCTGGCCGCCGTGCTGCGGGGCACCGGCAACATGGCGGTGCCGGCGAACGTGACCGTGGCGGGTGTCGTCGTGCTGATCCCGCTGTCGCCTCTGCTGATCTTCGGCTGGGGGCCGATCCCGGGCCTCGGCATCGCGGGCGGAGCGGTCGCTCTGCTGATTTACTACCTCGGCGGGTCGATTGCGCTGTGGCTCTACATGCGCTCGGATCGCAGTCTGCTGAAGCCGTCGTGGGCGCATGCGCGCTTCCAGTGGCCGCTGTTCCGCGACATCCTGCGCGTCGGCCTCGTGGGTGCGGTGTCGACGGTGGCGACCAATCTGTCGATCGGCATTGCGACTGCGCTCTCCGGCCACTTCGGTCCGAACGCGATCGCGGGCTACGGCACTGCGTCGCGGCTCGAGTACCTGCTGGTGCCGCTGGTCTTCGGGCTCGGTGCGCCGTTGCTCGCGATGATCGGCACGTGCATCGGCGCCGGTCAACGTGAACGCGCCTTGCGTGCGGCATGGACCGGCGCGGCGATTGCATTCGTGCTCGCCGGATCGGTGGGCCTCGCGGCCGCGTTGTTCCCGCGCCAGTGGCTCATGCTGTTCGGCAGCGATCCCGCGATGCTCGAGGCGGGCTCCCAGTACCTGCGCGCGGTCGGGCCGTTCTACGGCTTCTTCGGCGTCGGGCTGGTGCTGTATTTCGCCTCGCAGGGTGCGGGCCGGCTGCTGTGGCCGGTGCTAGGCAACATCGCGCGGCTGATCGTCGCGGGGCTCGGCGGTTGGCTAGCGCTGCGCTGGGGCGGCGAGCTGATCGACGTGTTCATCGCGCAGGGCGCGGCGCTGGTGGTGTACGGCGTCGTCATCGCGTCGGCCATCGCCGGCGGCGCCTGGTTCGGCAGCGTCGGCTGGCCGCGCACCACGGCCGGGCTGCTGCGCCGCATCCAGCCCTCCTGATTCGAAAAAGCAAGACTTACTGAAAGGGTCACCATGCAGATCAAGGATTCCGTTGTTTTCATCACCGGTGCGAACCGAGGGCTCGGCTTGGCATTCGCACGCGCCGCGTTGGCGGCCGGCGCGAAGAAGGTCTATGCGGCCGCGCGAGATCCGAAGAGCGTCACGCTGCCTGGCGTCATACCGATTGCGCTCGACGTCACGCGGCCGGAGCAGGCCGAGGCGGCCGCGCGTGAGTGCGGCGACGTGAACCTGCTGATCAACAACGCCGGCATCTCGCGCGGCACGAGCGTGCTCGGTGCGGACGATGCGTTCGACAACGCGCGTGCCGAGCTGGAGACGAATTTCTTCGGGCCGTGGGCCCTGAGCCGCGCCTTTAGTCCCGTACTCGCGGCAAACGGCGGTGGCGCGATCATCAACGTGCTGTCGATCCTGAGCTGGCTGACGTTGCCGGGCGCCGTCAGCTACAGCGCCTCGAAGTCCGCCGCGTGGTCGCTGAGCAATGCCCTGCGCGCCGCACTGCGTGGCCAAGGCACGCAGGTGCTCAGTCTGCATGTGGCCTTCATGGACACCGACATGACAAGCCGCATTCCCGGCCCCAAGGCTTCGCCGGACGATGTGGTGAAAAAAACGTACGAAGCTCTCGAGGCGGGCAAGTTCGAAGTGCTCGCCGACCCGCTCACGCAGCAGGTCAAGGCAGGACTTTCCGCGGAGCTGCCGCCATACGCCGTCGAACGCGCGGGTTGATCTGAAGCGGCGAGGGGCCGCAGGTATCATCTGCGCCCCCGCATGCTCCGTTCGATCACTGCCTTCATCAAGAACTGGCGCGCCGCGCACAGCGCCAGCCATCAACTCGACGTCCTGCTGGCCATGGCCGATGCGGGTGCTTCGTACACGGCGCGCAGCGAATGGCTGATCGAGCTGGCGCACTGGATCCGTCGCTCAGGCACCTTGCAGGCCGACAGCGCGGACGGGTCGACGACACGCAGCTTCGCAGAGCACACGCGCCTGCGCTTTCTGCTCAACGTCCTCGACCGCAATCCGCAATGGAAGGCCAACGTCACCGGAATTCTCCGTGCGCTGCTGCGCGAGAGCGACGGCATGGCGCTGCTGTGCGATGCCGGCATGCCGGTTCATTCGGGCTTTGTGGGCGCACTGGTCGAGCGCGTGCAGACGCTCATGATTCCGCCAGCGCCGAACCGTCGCGAGCTCAGCGCACTGTTCACGCTGATGTTCACTTCCAGCCACGACGCCGAATGGATCGACGCACTGCCGATCGATCTGCTCGATCGAATCCACTTGCTGTTCCTGCATGACGAGGCGGACGCACGGCGCACCGGCGCTTTCTCGCTCGACCTGCTGGCTGCCTTGCACAACCTCACGTGCCAGATCAGCTCCACCGGCATGTCGCAACTGGTGCGCAGCCGGCTCGGTGATGCGGACGCGCGCGTGGCGACCGAGTCGCAGCCGTTCTATCGCCTTACGCGGGCCATGCTCGCGGTCGAGGCGGCGCATCAGTCAGTGGAGGAGGGGGCCGAACCGGCGCAACTGCTGCGAGAAGTCAACTACCTGCGCCTGGTGCTCGATCAGTGCCGCATTGCCACCGACGTCGTGTTCGCCAACCTCTACCGCAACGGTGTCAGCGTCGACATCGTGTTCCAGGTCGAGCGCATGCGCATGCGTATCGCGCGGACGGAGCATCTGCTCGATGCGTGGATGGCGTCGGACGACATGCGCGCCGTCTCCCGCCTCACCGCGGAACTCGTCAAGGCCAACCAGGAAAGCCGCAGTGTCTCGTACCTGCTGAACAGCAACGTCTCGCTGCTCACGCGCAAGGTGGTCGAATACAACGCCGACACCGGCGAGCACTACATCGCGCGCGATCGGCAGGAGTACCTGAAGATGCTGCGCATGGCGGCCGGAGGCGGGCTTGTCACCGTGATGACCGTGTGCGTCAAGTTCGGGATCACCGGTGCGTACCTGCCGTCGATGCTTGAGGGGCTGATCTCGGGTATCAACTACGCCGCAAGCTTTCTGCTCATTCACTTCATGCATTTCTCGCTCGCCACCAAGCAGCCCGCGATGACGGCGCCGACGCTCGCCCGCGAACTGGACGGCGCCGGCACCCCGCAGGGCATGGACGAGTTCGTCACATCCGTGTTCGCGTTGATCCGCACGCAGGCTGCCGCGGTGCTGGGCAACGTGATGATGGTCTTTCCGGTGTGTCTCGGACTGCAGTTGCTGCTTCGCTGGGTGTTCGATGCCGACATCATTTCGCCGGTGAAGGCAGAAGCGACGCTGGAGTCGTTCTCGCTGCTCGGCCCGACGCCGATCTATGCCGCGCTCACCGGCGTGCTGCTGTGGTCGTCGAGCCTGCTCGCGGGCTGGGTGGACAACTGGTTCGTGTTGCACCGCGTCGGCGATGCGCTGGAGCACAACCGCCGCCTGCGGCTGACGATCGGCGCTGCAGGCGCGGCGCGGCTCGCGGCGTTCTGGCGTTCGAACATCGCGGGCGTGGCGGGCAATGTGTCGCTCGGGCTGATGCTGGGTCTGGTGCCCGCGCTCCTTTCATCCTTCGCGTTCAGTTTCGATGTGCGCCATGTGACGTTGAGCGCGGGTTCCATCGGCATCGCACTCGGCGTGCTCGGCATGGAAACCCTTCGCTCCGCCACCTTGTGGTGGGCGGTGGCCGGCGTGTGCAGCATGGCGGTGCTGAATGTCGGCGTGAGCTTTGCGCTGGCCTTCCACATGGCGATCCGCTCACGCGATCTGCGGCGCTCGCATGTGCGGTCGCTGTACCAGGGCGTATGGCGGCGCGTGCGAGCCCGGCCGCTGGATCTGTTCTGGCCGCGAGTCGGCCAGCAGCGCGCCGGATAGGCTTTCAGGCGCGCTGAGTGCCGCAGAACGCGGCGACAAAACGCTGCGCATCTTCACGCACGGCCGCCGCCGTCTTGCCGGGCTTGTAGAGCGCCGAGCCGATGCCGAAGCCCGCGGAGCCCGCTGCTCGCCACGCTTCCATGTTGTCCGGCGTGATGCCACCGACCGGCATTAGCGGGGTGCCCTTCGGCAGCACCGCGAGCAGTGCCTTGACGACCGCCGGCGACGCCAGTTCGGCCGGAAACAGCTTGAGCCCCGTCGCACCGGCCGCGAGCGCCCCGAAAGCCTCGGTCGGCGTCATCACGCCGGGCAGGCTCACGAGGCCAAGGCGCTTCGCTTCGGCGACCACTTCAGCGTGGAAGTTCGGCGCCACGATCAGTTCGCCGCCGGCCGCGTGCACGTCGCGCACTTCCTGTGCGGTCAGCACCGTTCCCGCGCCGACCAGCGCCTGCGGAAAGCGTTGCTTCAGAAGCGCGATGCTTTCCAGTGGACGCGGCGAGTTCAGCGGCACTTCGAGCAGTCGGAAGCCCGATTCGACGATGGCGTCGCCGACTGCCGGTGCCTCCTCCGGCGTCAGGCCGCGAAGGATGGCGACGAGGGGAAGGTGCCGTATGGCGGCGATGAATTTGTCGTGCGGAGCGGTCATTGCTTGCGTTGGGTTGGATTGGGTGCGTGGAGTGCGTGCAGGCCGGCCCAGGTAGCTTCGGAGCCGAGCGTTCGCGCCTTGATGCCCGAGGCCTGCAGCGCAAGCATGTACCGCTGCGTGAGCGCCGGTGTGCCGATCAGCACCACCTCGCCCGCCGCGTGCAACGACTGGGTGCGAAGCTCCTCGCCGATCAGGATGCCCGACAGATAGCTCGACAGTTCACGCGCCGGCATGCGGTCGAAGAGCGAAAGCGTCCGCGCGCCGAAGGCGTTGTGCAAAAGACCCTGGTTGTTGTCGGACTGCGTCACGCCTTGCAGGAAGGCGGCCTCGTCGAGCCCCGCCGAGGTGTCGAGCGTACGCGCGAGGATCGAGTGCTGGCTCAGCAGCGCATAGAACTCGCCGGTCATGAAGGTGCGAAAGCCGGTGACCATGCCGTTCTTCACGCGGGCCCACTTGTTGTGCGTGCCGGGAAGGACGAAGAGGCCGTCGCGCAGGTTGGTGAGCACCATGGCGCCGAGGATCTGCACCTCTTCGCCGCGCATCACGTCGGGAATGCCGTCGTGCGCATCGCTCAGGCCCGGCACGATCGAGATGCGGCCGGGTTCGATCTCCATGATCTTGTTGCGCACTTCGGCGAGACCCGCGGGGCAGGCGCAGTAGGGCGCTTCGACCCATCCCTGCTTGCTGCCCGCCATGCCGGAGATCAGGCAGCGCGTGCCTTGCGGCCGCATCCAGTCGGCAAAGAGCGTTTCGAAGACGTCGGTGAAGCCGCCGTGCTTGACCGTGAGGATGCCGCGCGGATGGCTCTGCTCCTCGACGATGCTGCCGTCGGGCTCGAGCAGTGCGCCACGAAGGGAGCTCGTTCCCCAGTCGACGGCGACAAGACGGGTGTGACTCATGATGTCGCCCTCCTGGATTGGCTCAGCCGCGTGGTTTGTACGCGGTGACGTCGATCTCGACCTTGGCGTCGATCATCAGCCGCGACTCCACCGTTGAACGCGCCGGGCGATGGTCGCCCAGGCATTCCATGTACACGCGGTTGAAGCTGCCGAAGTCGCGCGCGTCGTTCAGCCAGACGCTGACTTTGGCGATGTCCGAGAGCTTGCAATCGGCGAGCGCGAGCGCTTCCTCGATGCGCTTGAAGACCTGGCGCGTCTGCGCCTCGATGCCGCCGACGATCACCTGGCCCTGGTCATCCGTGGGGACCTGGCCCGAGACGAAGACGAAATCGCCCGCACGGGTGGCGGGCGAGAGGGGACGAGCCTGGCGATCGGAGGCGATCGGCGACTGGCCGAGCATTTCAACGTGGGACATGATGGTGTGATGTTTGTAAAAAAATTACATGAATTGCTAGGGTAAACCCGGTTTTGACGTACTTGAGTGCGCAAAATAGGATCTACGATGTAATGTTATTACTCATGAGGCCACGATGCAAATGACTGCCACCACTGTACCGACATCTGGTTTTTCGTCTCCCAGCACGGTGCGCGCACCGCGTTGGCGGGCATTCGCGGGGGCTGCCGCCGCCGTTCTCGCGCTCGGCGTCCTGCCCGGCGCCGCATTCGCCGAACCGCCGAAGGGCGGTGCGGCCAATCTGGCAATGGTCGGCGAGCCGCAAGGCCTCGACCCCATGATCAGTACCGCGGATCTGGTCGGCACGATCATGCAGCACGTGTACGAGCCACTCTATACCTTCGATGCGAACTGGAACATCGCGCCGATGCTGGCCGAAGGCATGCCGGCGGTCTCGAAGGACGGCCTGACCTACACCATCGCGCTGCGCAAGGGCGTGAAGTTCCACAACGGACGCGAACTGAACGCCGATGACGTGGTCGCGTCGCTGCAGCGCTGGATGGAGCTCTCGCCGCGCGGCAAGTCGGTGGGCAAGGAAGTCGCCTCGCTGACGGCCAAGGGCCCGCTGTCGGTGGAGATCAAGCTCAACGCGCCGTATGCACCGCTGCTCGCGCAACTGGCGCTGCCCAGCGGCATGGCGGCGATCATGGCCAAGGAAAGCATCGCGCCGCAGCTGAAGGATTTCATCGGCACCGGCCCCTACAAGTTCAAGGAGCGTCGCCCCGATCAGTTCACGGTGTTGGTGCGCTATGACGGCTACTCGCCGCGCAAGGAAGCGCCGAGCGGCTACGCCGGCCGCCGTGAAGCGCTGCTGGACGAACTGCGCTTCGTGCCCGTGCCCAACGCCAACACACGCGTCGAAGGCGCGCTGTCGGGCCAGTTCCAGTACGCCGACCTGTTGCCCGTCGAATCCGCAGGCCGCATCGACAAGGGTGCGCCAGCGGTGGTGCCGATCGTGACCAAGAACTTCGGTTTCCCCTACATCGTGTTCAACACCAAGGAAGGCGTCCTGGCATCGCAGCCGCTGCGCCGCGCGGTGCAGACGGCGGTGGGGCAGGGCGAACTGATGGCCGCGGGCTTCGGCGACAACCGCTTCTTCGTCGTCGAGCCCAACTTCTTCCCGAAGGGGACGCCCTACTACTCGACGGCCGGCACCAACGCCTACAACATGCGCAACCCGCAATCAGCCAAGGAAGCTGCCGCCAAGGCGGGTTACAACGGCCAGCCGATCCGCATCATGGCGAGCCGGCAGTACGAGTTCCACTACAACATGGCGCTCGTGATGTCCGAGCAGCTCAAGAAGGCCGGCTTCAAGACCGACCTGCAGGTGGTGGACTGGGCCACGCTGGTCCAGCGTCGCAACGATGCCAAGCTGTGGGATGTGTACTTCACGCATTCGGGCCTCTTCCCCGAGCCGATGCTCTCGCCGCCGCAACTCGGCGATGGCGCGCCGGGCTGGTGGGAAACGCCGGCCAAGAAGTCGACGCTGGCCGCCTTCAACCAGGAGAGCGATGTCGCAAAGCGCGGCGCGCTGTGGGGCCAGGTGCAGCAGACGGTGTATGACGAAGTGCCGTTCATCGAGGTCGGCAAGTTCAACAGCCTGTCGGCACGCTCAGCGAAGCTCGAGGGCTACACGCCTGCGATCTGGCCGTTCTTCTGGAACACCGGCCTCGCCAAGTAACGCCACGGACCCTCGTCATGCTGCGCTTCCTGCTCACCCGCCTGGCCGGGGCCCTGGCGGTGCTCGCGATCGTCGCGGTGCTGGTCTTTGCCCTGACGCGCCTCGCGTCCGGCGACCCCGTCGCGCTGCTGCTCGGCGACCAGGCCACTGCCGCCGACATTGCCCAGGCCCGCGTGCAATACGGGCTCGACAAGCCGCTGCCGACGCAGTTCGTGCTGTGGGTGGGCGAACTGCTGCAGGGCAACCTGGGGCAGTCGCTGTTCCTGCAGCGCCCGGTTGCGCAAGCGCTGATGGAGCGCGCCGAGCCGACGCTGTTCCTCGCGCTGTTCGCCGTGTTCATCGCGGCGCTCATCGGCATCCCGGCCGGCATGGCGGCGGCAGTGTGGCGCGGCAGCGCGGCCGACCAGGCCGTCAGCAGCGTCGCCATGCTCGGCGCGAGCGTGCCGAGCTTCTGGCTCGGCCTGATCCTGATCCAGTTCTTCGCGGTCAAGCTGGGATGGTTCCCGGCGTCGGGCTACGGCGATCCGACTTCGCCACTGCATGAGCGGCTGCATCACCTGCTGCTGCCCGCGCTGGTGCTGGGGTTGCTCAACTCGGCGCTGATCATCCGCTTCACCCGCGCCTCGGTGCTCGACATCCTCGGCGAGGACTATGTGCGGACCGCACGCGCCAAGGGCCTGCCCGAACGCGTCATCATGATCCGCCACGTCCTGCGCAATGCGCTGGTGCCGATCGTCACGGTGCTCGGCCTCACGCTCGCGCTGATGATCGGCGGCACCGTGGTGACCGAGACGGTGTTCAACCTGCCCGGCGTCGGCAACCTCGTGGTGCGCGCGGTGCTGCGGCGCGACTACCCGGTGATCCAGGGCACGCTGCTCGTCATCGCGGCCATCTACGTATTCATCAACCTCGGCATCGACTTCATCTATACGCTGGTCGATCCGCGCATCCGGCTGGAGTCCAAATGAAAGCGGCCGTCTCATCTCTTGTCGGTAGCCTGCTGCCGATGGCACGCCGCCTGTTCATGCGCCGCATCGTGCTGGCATCGGCGCTGGTGTTGTTGCTGGTGGTGGGGGTGGCGGTGATTCTTCCCGTCGTGTCCGATGCCGATCCCGGCGCGATCGAGATCAGCCAGCGGCTCCACGCGCCGTCGATGGAGCACTGGGCGGGCACCGACGAACTCGGCCGCGACGTGATGCTGCGCATCGTGCACGGCGCGCGCTATTCGCTGCTGATCGGCTTCATCACCGCTGCCGGTGCCGTGCTCTGCGGCACGTTGCTCGGGATGCTCGCCGGCTTCTTCCGCCGCCTCGATGCACCGCTGATGCGTGTGGTCGACGCGATGATGTCCTTCCCCGACATCCTGCTGGGCATCGCGCTGGTGTCGATCCTCGGCGTGTCGCTGTGGAACGTGATGCTCGCGCTGGTGATCGTCTACACGCCGCGCGTCGCACGGGTGGTGCGCGCGACCACACTGGTGCTGCGCGAACTGCTGTTCGTCGACGCGGCGCGCGCCCTCGGCGTCCGCACGCCGCGCATCTTGCGCAAGCACATCCTGCCGAACCTGATGTCGCCCATCCTCGTGCAGGTGACCTTCATCTTTGCCTACGCGATCCTGGCCGAAGCGGGCCTCTCGTTCCTCGGTGTCGGTGTTCCGCCGGACATTCCGACCTGGGGCACCATGATTGCCGGCAGCCTCGAATATGCCGACAAGGCCTTCTGGACCATCTTCTGCCCCGGCCTTGCGATTGTGCTGACCGCGCTGTCGCTGCAGATCCTGGGCGATGGCGTGCGCGACATGCTCGACCCCAAGCTGAGGAAAGCAGCATGAGCCAGACCAATGCTTCACCGCGGCTCGAAGTGCGCGGCCTCTCCACCTCCTTCGCGACCGAGGCGGGTCGCGTGCAGAGCGTGGCCGACGTGTCCTTCACGATCCGCCCCGGCGAGACGCTGGCGCTGGTCGGCGAATCAGGCTCTGGCAAGTCCGTCACCAGCCTCACGTTGATGGGCCTGCATGCCCGCACTTCGCATGCGCAAGTGCAGGGCGAGGCCTGGTTCGTCCAGCGCGACGGCCGCCGCGTCGACCTGCTTGCCATCCCGGAAGCCGACAAGCGCAAGCTGCGCGGCAACGAGCTCGGCATGATCTTCCAGGAGCCGATGACCAGCCTCAACCCGGTGCTGACCATCGGCGAACAGATCGCCGAATCGGTGCGGCTGCACCTTGGCCTCGATCGCAGCGCCGCGCTCGCGCATGCACGCCGCATGCTCGAACTGGTCGAGATTCCCGCTGCCGGCCAGCGCGTCAACGAATATCCGCACCAGCTCTCCGGCGGCATGCGGCAGCGCGTGATGATCGCGTTGGCGATGGCCTGCAATCCGACACTGCTGATCGCCGACGAGCCGACCACGGCGCTCGACGTCACCATCCAGGCGCAGATCCTTGCGCTCATGGGCCGCCTGCAGAAGGAGACCGGCATGAGCATGCTCTTCGTCACGCACAACCTTGGCGTGGTCGCTCAGTACGCCGATGCGGTCGCTGTCATGTACGCGGGTCGCATTGTCGAATCCGCGCCCGTGCATGACTTGTTCGCGCGGCCGGCGCATCCCTACACCCGCGGGCTGCTGGCGTGCCTGCCGGGCGTTGCACGCCGTCGCGGTGCGCATGCAGTGCAGGGCCGGCGCCCGCAGTTGGTGGCGATCCCGGGCCAGGTTTCGAGCCCCTTCGCGCCGCCGCCGGGCTGCGCCTTCGCGCCTCGTTGCGCGTACCGCCGGGAAGCCTGCGAGGTCTGCGTCCCGAAACTGGAACCGGCCGGTGGCGGGCGCATGGTGCGCTGCATCGGCTTCGTCGAGAACCAGGAGAGGTCGCATGACGAGGGCAACTCTCGCCCGTGACAACCTGCTCGAAGTGCGCAACCTGCGCAAGTACTTCGGCAAGGGCAACCATCCGGTGCGCGCGGTGGACGACGTGAGCTTCAGCATCCGCAAGGGCGAGACGCTGGGGCTGGTCGGCGAATCGGGCTCCGGCAAGAGCACCATCGGCCGGCTGCTCACGCGCCTGGTCGATCCGACCGATGGCGAGATGCTCTATCAGCCCAACGGATCGGATGTGGCACCGCGCGATCTGGCGGGCCTCTCGCAGTCGCAGTTCCGGCCGCTGCGCTCGAAGATCCAGATCATCTTCCAGGACCCGTACGCCAGCCTCAACCCGCGCATGAGGATTCGCGACGTTCTGGGCGAGGCGCTCGACACGCATGGGCTCGCGAAAGGCAGCGCGCGCAAACCGCGCATCGAGCAATTGCTGCAGCAGGTCGGCTTGCGCCCTGAGCACGCGGACCGCTATCCGCACGAGTTCTCGGGCGGCCAGCGCCAGCGCATCGGCATCGCGCGGGCGCTGGCCGTGGAGCCGCAGTTCATCGTCGCGGACGAGCCGCTGTCGGCGCTCGACGTGTCGATCCAGGCGCAGGTGGTCAACCTGCTGGGCGAACTGAAGGAGCAACTCGGCCTCACGCTGCTGTTCATCTCGCACGACCTGGACGTGGTCGAATACCTGTGCGACCGTGTCGTCGTGCTGTACCTGGGACGCGTGATGGAAATCGCGCCGACCGAGTCGCTCTATGCGAACCCCCGCCACCCGTACACGCGTGCGCTGCTGGCTGCGGCGCCGATTCCCGATCCGGCGCAGCGTCGCGTGGTGCCGCTGCTGCAGGGCGATTTGCCGAGCCCGGCGAACCCGCCCTCGGGCTGCGTCTTCCGCACGCGCTGCCCGATGGCAGAGGAGCGCTGCGCGAGCGCCGACATGCAATTGCGCGAAGTGCAGTCCGGTCATTGGCATGCATGCTGGCGCGAAGATCTCTGAGAAGGAACAAGACATGAACGAAGAGCTGATCCTCGACCACCGAAGCAAGAGCTATCCGCTGGAGGCCGCTCCGTGCCGCGCCGCCGACCTCGGCAGCAAGGGATGGAACGTGCTCGCCGACGATCTCGCGTACCCGCTGGCAGTCATTCATCGTTCGGCGCTCGCGCACAACATCGCCTGGATGCAGGGCTACGCGAAGCGCAAGGGCGTGCTGCTCGCACCGCACGGCAAGACCACCATGTCGCCCGAGTTGTTCAAACAGCAGCTCGCCGGCGGTGCCTGGGGCCTGACGTTTGCCACGATCTACCAGCTTGCGGTGGGTGTCGAGGCGGGCGCGCGCCGCGCCATCATCGCCAACCAGGTGCTCAGTGACGCTGATCTCGACGGGCTGGACATGCTGCTCGCGGGGCACGGCGACCTGCGCGTGTGGTTCCTGGTCGATTCGCTCGCGCAACTCTCGCTGATCGAGGACTGGGCGGCTCGCAGGCAGTCCCATCGCATATTCGACGTGCTGCTGGAGATCGGCATTCCCGGCCAGCGCACCGGTTGTCGCACGCTGGGCGAGGCACTCGAACTTGCTCGGGCGATCTCGCAATCGCGCGTCGTTCAGCTCGGCGGCATCGAATGCTACGAAGGCGGACTCGCGCGGTGCGACAGCGAGCATGACGCGCGCGAAGTCACCGCACTGGTGGAGCGCGTCCTCGAGGTCGCGCGGCGCTGCGATGAGGAGCGGCTCTTCGGCGAGGACACCCCCATGTTGACGGCAGGCGGCTCGGCGGTGTTCGACCTTGTGATCCCGCTGCTTCGCGCGCAAGGGCTGTCGCGGCCCATGCAGGGCGTGCTGCGCTCGGGTTGCTACATCACGCATGACAACGGCAACTACGCCCGTTTCCTGAAGCAGGTCGAGCAGCGGGAAGGGTTGGACAGCTCACTGCGGGCGGCACTCGAAGTCTGGTCGATCGTGCAATCCGTGCCCGAGCCGGGCCTCGCGCTCTTGACCTGCGGCCGTCGAGACATCTCGTACGACATCGAAATGCCGATCCCGGTGCGGCATTCGGCCCGCGGCACGCGTACTGCTACCGCCGTGCCGGTCGATTGGAAGATCAGCGCGCTCAACGACCAGCATGCCTATCTGCGCTTCGATCCGGCGGGCACTGTGCCCAAGGTCGGCGATCGCGTGGCGCTGGGCATCTCGCACCCCTGCACCACCTTCGACAAGTGGCGCTGGCTCGCTCTGGTCGACGATGACCTGGCGGTGACCGGCGCGATCAGCACTCGTTTCTGATGGCCGCGATGAACAGTTCCTTGCTTCAGCGCCTGCGCGAAAGCATGGGCGGCTTGCCTGCCGCGCAGCGGAGCGTGGTGCAGGTCGTGCTCGACGACCCACGCGCCGCCGTGGCCGCGACCGTGGAGCAGCTTGCGCAGCAGGCCGGCGTGTCGATGCCTACCATCGTGCGGACGTGCCGCGCCTTCGGCTTCGATTCGGTGCGCGAGTTCATGCTTGCACTGGCGCAGGACCTCGCGGTGACGGGGTCCTATCTGCACCGCAGTGTTCTTGCGGAGGACAGCGCAAGCGATGTCGCGAGCAAGATCATCCATGCGGCCGTGTCCTCGCTCACCGAGCTCGGCCGGCGCATCGATGTCGATCTGCTCGACCGGGTCGCGACCCGGCTTGCTGCGGCGAAACGCATCGACTGCTACTCGGTGGGTGCTGCTTCGACCTTCATGGCGGCCGAGCTGCAAAGCCGGCTGTTTCGCCTCGGATGCACATCCAACGCGATCTTCGATGCGCATCAGCAGCTCGTGTCGGCCAGTACGCTCGGGCCCGAAGGCGTCGCCTTCGTGATCTCGCACGTGGGCCGCATGCCCTACACGCTGGAGGCGGCCCGCTTCGCGCGTTCGCAAGGTGCGACCGTGATCGCGCTGACGCAGCCCGACACCCAGCTGGCCGAGATCGCCGACCTCGTGATTGGCGTATCGGTGCCGCAGGATGCCGTGATGCGCGTCGGCACCGAGGCCTACCTCGCGCATCTCGTGGTCATCGAGATCCTGATGGTGCGCCTTGCACAGAAGCTCGGGCCATCGGTTACGCATGGGCTCCAGCAGTTCAAGCAGTTGCTGCACAAGCATGGCTTCGACAGCGCCGAATACTCGGGCGCTACCGAGGCCACCGACGAAGAGACATGACGACGATGCAAGACAACCGACCCGCCACGCTGCTCAAGGGTGGCCAGATCGTCGACGGTGCCGGCATTCCCGGATGGACAGGCGATGTGCTGCTCGTGGGCGAGCGCATCGCGTCGGTCGCACTCCCGGGGCAGACGCCGCCGCAAATGCTCGCGGACCTGCGAGCCACCAGTGGTGTGGAGGAAGTCGAATGCACCGGCATGGTCATCGCGCCAGGCTTCATCGACGTGCACACACACGATGACGCCGCCGCGATCGAAAAGCCGGACATGCTGCCCAAGCTCTCGCAGGGTGTGACCACGGTGATCGTTGGCAACTGCGGCATCTCGCTGACGCCGGTGGTGACCGACACCCCGCTGGCCCCGCTGTCGCTGCTGGGGCGCGAGCAGTTTCTTCATTCCACGATGCGTGCGTATGCCGACGCGGTGAACGCGGCGCGTCCGGGCGTCAACGTCGCCGCGCTGCTCGGACACACGGCTTTGCGCATGCGCCACGTGGCATCGCTCGATCGCGCGGCCGGCGAGGGCGAGCGCGCCGCAATGGCTGCTGACATGCAGGAGGCCATGGATGCAGGTGCCCTTGGGCTTTCGTCGGGCGTGTTCTACAAGGAGGCATTCGCCGCGGATCTCGACGAGCTTGTGGCCGTCGCGAGCGTGGCGGCGCGCAATGGCGGTGTGTACGCCACGCACATCCGCGATGAACTGGCGGGCATCCTTCCGGCGCTGCAAGAGGCGGCGCTGACCGCACGGCAGTCCGGCTTGCCACTCGTCATCTCGCACCACAAATGCGCAGGCCCCGACAACTGGGGCCGCACACGCGAGACTCTTCCGCTGATCGAGCAACTGGCGCGCGGCCAGGAGATCGGCATGGACGTGTATCCCTACACCGCGGGCTCGACCGTGCTGCGCGAGGACCTCGTCGACGGGATCATCGACGTGCTCATCACCGGCAGCGAGCCGCATCCGGAAATGGGCGGCCGCTACATCGCCGACATTGCGGCGGAGTGGGGCGTTTCGCAGCAGGAAGCCGCCGTGCGACTGAAGCCGGGCAACGCCTGTTACTTCCAGATGCGCGAGGACGATGTCCAGCGCGTGATCACGCATCCGCTGTCGATGATCGGCTCGGACGGTCTTCCACACGACGAACGCCCGCATCCGCGTCTGTGGGGTGCGTTTCCGCGTGTGCTGGCCAGCTACTGGCGCGAGAAGGGCCTGCTGCGGCTGGAGGAAGCGATCCACAAGATGACCGGCATGTCGGCGGCGCGTTTTCGTATCGGCGAACGCGGGTTGCTGAAGGCGGGCTACATGGCAGACGTGGTGATGTTCGACCCGCTGCGCGTAAAGGACGGCGCGACCTTCGAGCGGCCTAGGCAGTTCAGTGAAGGCATCGAGCGCGTCTGGGTCAACGGTGCGTTGAGCTACACGGCATCGGGTCGCGCGACAGGTGCGCGCGCGGGCCGCTTTGTCATGCGAGCGTCATCGTCCGTGTCCGGCTGAACCTGTTGGCGCGATCCCTGCCCATCAGGGTTTGTCCTGCCGGGTGTCGAAGTCAATCATCATATGATTCGACCGACATCGCCCGATGGGCCTGCAGGAGGGGACAAACGCATGACAGGGACCAGTGCTTCGAACGTGACCGCTCGCCCCGAGCTGCTGGCCGTTGCGCCCTTGATGCCCTTCCTCATGGAGGCTCTGCGGCGCGAGTACACCGTCCACGACCGCATCCACGTCAACGATCCGACGGCTTTCGCCGAGGTGGCGCCGCGCATCCGCGGCGTGGTCGCGAACGGTGAAGCCAAGGTTCCGCGCGAACTGATCGCGCAACTGCCCGCGCTCGAAGTGATCTCCGTGTTCGGTGTCGGCTACGACGGCATCGACGTCGCCGCAGCGCATGAGCGCGGCGTGCCGGTCACCAACACGCCCGAAGTGCTGAACGACGACGTGGCCGATCTCGCGATCGGCTTGATGCTCGCGGTGGCGCGCCGCATTCCGCAGGCCGATCGATTCGTGCGCGGCAATGAATGGCCCAACGGGCCGATCGCGTTGAGCCGCAAGGTCACGGGCAGCCGCCTCGGCATCGTCGGCATCGGGCGTATCGGGCAAGCCATTGCGCAGCGTGCGAGCGCGTTCAAGATGGACATCGCCTACACCGCGCGTTCGCCACGCGCGAATGTCAGCTACACCTACCATCCCGACGCGGCCTCGCTCGCGGCGGCGGTGGACTTCCTTATCGTCATCACGCCGGGCGGTGCCGCCACGCGGGGGATGATCGATGCGCGCGTGCTCAAGGCGCTCGGGTCACAGGGTTACCTCATCAATGTGGCGCGCGGCAGCGTGGTCGATGAGCCGGCGCTGATCGACGCACTGCGCGATGGCGTCATCGCCGGTGCGGGTCTCGACGTGTTCGCGAACGAGCCTCACGTGCCCGAGGCACTGCGCGAGATGCCCAACGTGGTGCTCACGCCGCACATCGGCAGTGGCACCAGGCAAACGCGCGAAGCAATGGGCCAGCTCACCTTCGACAACCTGCATGCGCATTTCACCGGTGCGCCGCTGTTGACGCCTGTCGACGCCTGAGAACCCGCATGAGCAAGAGCACCCACGGCCGCCGTACGCTGGATCTGTTAGGAGAGGCGATCGTTTCGCGCCGCTACGCGATCGGTGCACCAATGCCGTCCGAGCCGCTGCTGTGTGAAGAGTTCGGCGTGAGCCGCACCGTGGTGCGCGAGGCGGTGAAATCGCTCGTCGCCAAGGGGCTCATCGTGACCGGCCCGAAGGTCGGCACACGTGTGTTGCCGGATGACCAGTGGAACTGGTTCGACCCCGACGTGATTACCTGGCAGGCGCGTGCGGGCCTCACGCCCGAGTTCCTGCGCGACTTGCAGGACTTGCGCCGCGCTGTGGAGCCTGCGGCGGTGCGGCTTGCTGCGGAGCGAGCCACTGCTGAAGACATCGAGGAGATCGAGGCGGCCTTCGCAGGCATGAAGCATGCAGTCGAGTTCGGCGGCGACTATGTCACCTTCGACCTGCGTTTCCATCATGGCCTGTTGCGCGCTGCGCAGAACCGCATGCTCGCGCAGATGAGCAAGGCGCTGCACGCGCTGCTGCGCACCAGCTTCGAGATTTCCACGATCAAGAAGGACGGCCCGGCGATGTCGCTGCCGATGCACCGCGCAGTGCTCGACGCCGTGATCGCGCACAACCCCGCGAAGGCGGAGCGGGCCATCATCAAGCTGATCGATGGCGCGCGCGAGGACATCGAGGAGGTCCTCGGCTCGCGCCGCCGCTTGCCGCGCCTCGGCCGGCCGCCACCCAGGTTGAAAGCCGCCTGAGCGGCCGGACATCCGTTTCTTCCAACCAGTGCTCGTGCACCGAGCCAATCCCGTTTACAACAAGGAGACAGCTGTATGAAACTGAAGGCATTGATGGTCCCGGTATTGATGGCGATGGGCCTGACGGTCGCCGGGCAGGCGGCGGCGCAGGAGAAGCTCACCGTCTGGTGGGTGAAGGGCTTCTACAAGGCCGAGGACGATGCGCTCTTCGCTGCCATCAAGAAGTTCGAAGAGAAGCACAAGGGCGTCAAGGTCGAGCTGTCTCAGTACCCGGTGCAGGACATGATCCCGAAGACGGTTTCAGCGCTCGATTCGGGCAGCCCGCCGGACGTGGCCTATGCCGACGTGTATGACTTTCAGGTCACCGGCAAATGGGCCTTCGACGGCAAGCTCGAAGACATCAGCAGCGTGATCGCGCCGATGGTGAGCCGCTTCGCGCCCAACACGGTCGAGACCACCTTCCTCTACAACGACCAGACGAAGTCGAAGGCCTACTACGCCTTCCCGATCAAACAGCAGACGATGCACATCAACTACTGGATCGACATGCTGGCCGACGCAGGCTTCAAGGAGTCGGACATCCCGACCACCTGGAAGGACTACTGGTCGTTCTGGTGCGAGAAGGTGCAGCCCGCCAGCCGCCAGAAGACCGGCAAGCGCACCTTCGGCACGGGCATGCCGATGGGCGTGGATTCGAGCGATTCGTTCTATTCGTTCCTGACCTTCGCCGATGCCTACAACGTGAAGATGGTGAACGACAGCGGCAAGCTGCTGGTTGACGATCCGTCCGTTCGCGCCGGCCTGATCAGCGCGATGACCGACTACGTCGCGCCCTACCAGAAGGGCTGCACGCCGCCGTCCTCGACGAGCTGGAAGGACCCGGACAACAACGTCGCGTTCCACAACAAGACGACGGTGATGACGCACAACGCGACCATCTCGCTGCCGGCGAAGTGGCTCGACGATTCGAACAATGCGTCGCTCACGCCCGAGCAGCGCGAGGAGGCCAAGAAGAACTACTTCGAGCGCATCCGCACAGCGGGCTTCCCGAGCAAGCCGGACGGCAGCAAGATGGTCTATCGCACTGCGGTGAAGACCGGCGTGGTGTTCAAGGACGGCAAGAACAAGCAGCGCGCCAAGGAGTTCGTGACATTCCTCATGCAGGAGGAGAACCTCACGCCGTATGTCGAGGGTTCGCTGGGCCGCTGGTTCCCGGTGACCAAGGCCGGGCAGGCGAGCCCGTTCTGGCAGGCTGATTCGCATCGCAAATCGGTCTACAACCAGTACGCGGCCGGCACGGTGACCTTCGAATTCACGAAGAACTACAAGTTCACCATCCTCAACAACGAGAACGTCTGGGCCAAGGCAATGAACCGCATCGTGAGCGACAAGGTGCCGGTGGACAAGGCCGTCGACGAAATGATCGAGCGCATCAAGACAGTTGCGCGATGAAGTACTGAGCTGAAGGAGTAGCCAGCCATGAGTTCCACCGCAAGCGCCGTGGCGGCGCCCGGCACCACCGAGGTGTCGGCCTCGAAGGGCGGACGCTGGCAGTTCTGGGGGCGGCTGATGGTCGTTCCCTACCTGCTGGTGTTCGCGATCTTCGTGCTCTACCCGGTGTGCTACGGGCTCTGGCTGGCGCGCCATCCTCAGAGCTACGAGCACCTGGTCGCCGATCCGATCTTCTTCCGGTCGGTGATCAACACGATCCTGTTCCTCGTCATCGCGATCAATCTCAAGATGGCAGTGGCGCTGCTGCTGTCGGGCTTCTTCGTGCAGGGGCGGTGGTGGATCAAGATTCTTTCGGGCATCTTCATCCTGCCGTGGGCGGTGCCGTCGATCCCGACCATCCTGTCGGTGCGCTTCATGCTCAATCCGGAGTGGGGCGTGATCAACAGCACCATCTTCCGCCTCACGGGGCTCGACGGCCCGAACTGGCTGAACGATCCGACGCTGGCGCTCGGCTTCGCGATGCTGATGCACATCTGGAAGTCACTGCCGTTCTGGACGCTGATCCTGGTCGCGGGCCGCCTCGCGATCCCGACCGAGCAGTACGAGGCCGCATCGGTCGATGGCGCGAGCACCTGGCAGAAGTTCCGCTTCATCAGCTGGCCTGCGCTGCGCACGCTTTATGTCACGTCGCTGATCCTTTCGATGATCTGGACGCTGGGCGATTTCAACAGTGTCTATCTGCTCACAGGCGGTGGACCTGCTGACTTGACGCACGTGCTGGCGACGCTCGGCATCCGCTATCTGCGGCTCGACCAGGTGGACCTGTCGATGGCTTCCATCGTGGTGGCATTGCCCTTGGTGTTGCCGCTGGTCTATCTCATGATGAAGAGGCTCTCGAAATGAACCCCCACGCTCATCACTGCGTGTATTCGCTGCCCCCCGGGGGGGCGCTCGGCCACCTTGAGGCGGCTCGGCGGAGGGCGACATGAAACGCTGGACACTCAAGTCCGTCGGCAACGAGGCCAAGCTGCTGCTGATCGGCATCCCGGTGCTGCTGTGGACGCTGATCCCCGTCTATCACATGGTGCTGTTCGCGATCTCGCCGCGGGGCGAGGCGACGACCGGCAAGCTATGGCCGGATTCGCCGACCTTCGACAACTTCGCGACCGTCTTCCACCAGAAGCATTTCTATCTCGACCACTTCTGGGTGCAGCTCGGCAACTCGGTGCTGATCGCAGTGGCTGTCGGCGTGATCACGCTGTTCGTCGCAACCACCGCAGCGTTCGCCATCAGCCGGCTGAAGGTGCGGGGAGGGCGCACGGTGATGAACATGGCGCTCTTCACCTACTTCATCCCTGCAGCGTTCCTCGCGGTGCCCATGTACAAGACCATGGGCAACTACGGGCTGCTGAACAGCCAGTGGTCGCTGATCCTCGCGATGGTGACCATTGCCTCGCCGTACTGCATCTGGGTGCTGAAGCAGGCTTCGGACAAGCTGCCCTACGAGCTGGACGAAGCCGCGCGCATGGACGGTGCATCGCCACTGCAGCTCTTCCGGCTTGTGTATCTGCCGCTGATGGTGCCTTCGCTGGTGGCGGTCGGCACCTATGCGCTGCTGCTCGCGTGGAACGAATACCTCTACGCCTTCCTGCTGCTGTCGAATGACCGCAGCGTCACGCTCGCGGTGGCGCTCGGCAATTTCCTGGCGGCTGACGATTCTCCGTGGGAGCTGCTGATGGCGACGGGTCTCATCTATGCGCTGCCTCCGGCGGCGATCTACTACGCGTTCAAACGCTACATGGTCGGCGGCATCACCGCCGGAGCGGTTAAGAGCTGAACGGTTCAGGGAAGAAGCAACATGGCATCAGTCACCTTTCGCAACGTCCAGAAGTCCTACGGCAAGACGCGCATCATCGAGCGACTCGGCTTCGAGATCGAAGACGGCGAGTTCGTCGTCCTGGTCGGCCCCTCGGGCTGCGGCAAATCGACGTTGCTGCGCATGCTCGCCGGCCTCGAGGAAATCACCGGTGGCGAGATCCTGATCGACGGGCGCGTGGTCAACGAACTCGAATCGAAGGATCGCGACATCGCAATGGTGTTCCAGAGCTACGCGCTCTACCCGCACATGACCGTCGGCGAGAACATGGGCTTCAGCCTGCGCCTGCGCAATGCCGACAAGGCGGTCACGGAGCAGCGGGTGTCGTCGGCTGCGAAGATCCTCAACCTCGACCACCTGCTGGGCCGCTATCCGCGCGAGTTGTCCGGCGGCCAGCGTCAGCGGGTCGCGATGGGACGCGCGATCGTGCGTGATCCGAAAGTCTTTCTCTTCGATGAGCCGCTGTCCAATCTCGACGCGAAGCTGCGCGTCGCGATGCGTGCCGAGATCAAGGCGCTGCACCAGCGGCTGAAGACGACGACGGTCTATGTCACGCACGACCAGATCGAGGCAATGACCATGGCCGACCGCATCGTTGTGATGCACGACGGCATGGTCGAGCAGATCGGCACGCCGCTCGAACTCTACGACCGGCCCGACAACCTGTTCGTTGCGCAGTTCATCGGTTCTCCGGCGATGAACGTGATCGAAGGAACCGTACGGCGCACCGACGGCAACGCCTATGTCGAGGCGCAAGGCGAGCGCTGGCCTGTGCCGGCAGGGACGTCGGCGACGGACGGGCAACTGGTCCACTACGGCATCCGACCCGGCGACATCACGCTGTCTGCCCCGGAGAACGGCGTGCCAGCCCGCGTGGTGGTGGTCGAACCGACGGGCGCCGAAACCGAGTTGCTGGTGCAGGTCGGGGAGGCGAGCCTCACGCTGGCGGTGCACGGGCGGGTCGACGCGCAACCGGACCAGATCGTCGGACTGGTGATCTCCGGCGGCAGCGTGCACCTGTTCGATCGGCAGAGCGGGAAACGGCTGGGCTAGCCGCACGTCGCTGAAAACAAAAGGGCGCCCCGAAAGGCGCCCTTTTTGGTTGCGGAGTGGTTCGCTCAGCGACCGAACGAACGGCCACCGCCGAAACCACCGCCCGAGCGATTGCCGCCGCCCCCGCCGGAGCGGTTGCCACCGCCGTTGCCGCCACGGCGACCACGGTTGCCGCGGCCGCCCAGGCTGTCGACGCTGGTGCGCAGCGGATCTGGCTGGCCCGAGGCACCCGACATCGATTCGGCGCGCATGTGCGCCAGCGCATCGGCCTGCGTGGGGCTGTGGCTGTTGCCGTGATGGCGCGGCTGGCGCTCCTCGTGGTGATCGTGCCCGTGATGGTGATGCACCGGGGCGTGGTGCGGGCTGCGCGCCGGACCCTGCGGGCCGCGCGGGCCTTGTCCGCGTCCACCCTGGCCGCGGCCGCCTTGGCCGCCGTTGGCGTTGCGATTCGCTTGCGCGCCCTGAGCTGGCTGCTGGCCATTGCCGCCATTGCTGCCGCTGCGGCGCTGTCCGTTGCCGCCGCGATCGCCTTGCGCAGCCTTGTTGTCGCGGATGCGCTGCATCATTTCCTGGCGCGCTGCCTTGGCGGCGGCCTGCATCACTTCACGGCTCGGCGGACGGCCGGCGCCGCCCCAGATGGTCTGGCGGCCCATCGCGATCGGTTCTGCGCGTTCGCCTTCTTCGGGGCCGAAGCCTTCGATGACCTTGACCGGGATCTGCTGCTTGGTGAAGCGCTCGATCTCCTGCATGAAGCCTTCTTCGTCGAGGCACACGAGGCTCACGGCCTCGCCGCTCGCACCCGCGCGGCCAGTGCGGCCGATACGGTGGACGTAGTCTTCGCTGACGTTCGGGATCTCGTAGTTCACGACGTGCGGCAGCTCGTCGATGTCGATGCCGCGCGCCGCGATGTCGGTCGCGACGAGCGCGCGGATCGCGCCCGTCTTGAAACCGGCCAGCGCCTGCGTGCGTGCGCTCTGGCTCTTGTTGCCGTGCAGCGCCATCGCTTCGATGCCGTTCTTGGTGAGGAATTCGGCGACGTTGTTGGCGCCGAACTTGGTGCGGGTGAAGACCAGCACCTGGCTCCAGTTGTGCTCGTTGATGATGTGCGCGAGCAGGGCCTTCTTCTTGGTGCGACCGACCGGGTGGATCACCTGCGTAATGCGCTGCACGGTCGTGTTGCGCGGCGTGACCTGGATGTGCTGCGGATCGCGCAGCAGGCCCGCGGCGAGTTCGCGGATCTCGTCGCTGAAGGTGGCGGAGAACAGCAGGCTCTGCTTTTCCTTCGGCACCAGTGCGAGCACCTTTCGCACGTCATGGATGAAGCCCATGTCGAGCATGCGGTCCGCTTCGTCGAGCACCAGCATCTGCACGGTCGAAAGGTCGAGCATGCCCTGCTGCTGCAGGTCGAGCAGACGGCCGGGCGTGGCCACGAGGATGTCGACGCCGCGCTTCAGGCGGTCGATCTGCGGGTTCATGCCGACGCCGCCGAAGATCACGGTCGAGCTCAGCTGCAGGTATTTGCCATAGGCGCGGACGGACTCTTCGACCTGTGCCGCGAGTTCGCGCGTCGGCGTGAGGACGAGGGCGCGAATGCCGGTGCCGCCGAACTTGTTGTTGGCGCTGCGGCTCATGGTGAGCTTGTGCAGCAGGGGCAGGGTGAAGGCGGCGGTCTTGCCGGTGCCGGTCTGGGCGCCGCCGAGGAGGTCGTGGCCTTCGAGTACGGCCGGAATGGCCTGGGCCTGGATGGGAGTGGGATTTTCGTAGCCCTGCTCACGCACGGCTTTCAAGATGGCCGGGGCCAGCTTCAGATCGTCAAAGTTCATTGAATTCAACAAGCGCCCTACACGGCGCAGTGGTATCCACCCGCAGGGGCGTCTCGTTGACGCCCTGCCAGTAAGGATGGATGAAGGTCAGGGTTGGGAGCCTGAAGACCTGATGCACCGAGAGGAGATAGGCCTTCTTCGTCCCCGGCGGAGAGCCGGTGTTGCGGGCAACTGGACCCGACAACGGCCGTTATTGTCGCATGAGTCGCGCCCTACCGCCGGGAAAGCGGCTCAGCGAGCCCTTCCGGGCGCCGGAGATAGACGAACATCCCTGCGATCGCTTCGCGTTGGTCGTCCCGGATCGGCGCGTGCACCACACGCACGACATCCAGGCCGTGGCGTGCCGCGAGGCCGCGAAGGTAGCGTTCCGAATGCGCGTAGCGCAGGCTGGGCAGCAACTCGAAGTCCGAGTTCTCGTCGGCCGCCGACTCCGCAGAAAAGCAGAAGATGCCACCCGGCTCCAACGTCTTGTCGAGTGCTGCAAAAACCGGCGCGAGATCGCCGACGTAGATGAAAACATCGGCGGCCGTGACGAGGTCGTGCTGCTCATCCGTCTGCGCGAGGTAAGCCACGATGTCCGCATGCACCAGCCGCTCGTAGAGGCCAAGCGCTTGTGCCTTCTGCAGCATCTGGCTGGACAGGTCGACGCCGACCAGTTTGTCGGCGATCGGCTTGAGATATGGCGCGCAGAGACCGGTCCCGCAACCGAGGTCGACGGCCGACCGGAACCCACGGCCCAGTCCCGCGAGATGCGTCGTCAGCGTCCGGTGCGCCTTGTAGCCGAGCTGCCCGACCAGATGAGCATCGAATTCATGCGCGTAGTCGTCGAACAGCGTTTCGACATAGTGACCGGGCGCGGTCGGCGGTGTCGCTTGCTCGACGGACACCGCGGCGAGGTAGTAGTGGTGCAGTTCGGGGTCGGCGCCGAGCGCCAGCGCCTGCCTGAACGCGGCGGCGGCTTCTTCACTTCGCTTCATGTCACGCAGGATGCTGCCGCGGTTGGTCCATGCCTGCGCGATGCCGGGGCCGGCGGCCAGCGCGCGGTCGTACGAATCCAGCGCCTGTTCAGGGCGACCGAGCGCCTGGAGTGTCTGGCCGTGGCGAAGCCAGGGTTCTGCGGGAGGCAGCGTGCCGAGTCGCAGCACCTTTTCATAGCTGGTGAGCGCTTCCGGGTGCTGGTTCAACTGCCCGAATGCGTTCCCCTTGTGAAACCACGCTTCCGCGTTGTCAGGCTCGACGGAAAGGATCTGCTCGATCCCGCCGAGCGCATGCTGCGGGCGTCCGAGCCTGAGCTGGGTGGCAACGAGGTTGAGCAGTGTGGAAATCCGTCCCGGCACCAGTGCGAGCGAAGCGAGATACGCCTGCTCCGCATCGGCGAAGCGCCCGGTCTCGAAGGCTTCGAGCCCCTCGAAAAAGCGCTGACGGGCCTGTTCGAAAGCTTCGGGTGCGGGTGTGGTGCTCATGGATGGGGCCGGAGAATAGCAGCGCCGCCATGGGATTGCGCCCCTGGATTCCACGGGACCAGGGGGCCTGCGGTAGACTCCACCCCCAAATCCCGGTCGGAAATCGCGCTGCAGCAGCAAGCGCCTGCCAAGAAGGCAGATCCGCAATCGATCCTCGCGCAAGGCTCGTTGCTGGTTTCCCGATCACCCCGTGCAGTCCCCCATCATCGAGCAGAGATAGACATGGCCCAGTACGTCTACACCATGAACAAGGTCAGCAAGACCGTGCCGCCCAAGCGGCAGATCTTGAAGGACATTTCGCTTTCGTTCTTCCCCG